>NZ_CAJQOO010000069.1 GCF_905480005.1 uncultured Maricaulis sp. | reverse complement strand
ATCGATCCCGATACCCTGGTCAGTCAGGGCGCGCGGCGCTGGGGCAATGGTCTCGACGGCGTCCCCTTCTCCGCCCACCCCAAGCGGGAGCCGGAAACCGGCATTGTCTGGAATTTCGGCCAGGACGCACCCGGAGCCCGCATGATCCTCTGGAAGGTGGCGCCGGACGGCAGGCTGCTCGATGCGGGACTTCTCAATGATGTTCCCGGCGGGATGGTGCATGACTTCGTGATCACTGAGCATTCGCTGGTTTTCCTGGTCGGCAGTTACCGGTTCGATCAGATGCGTCTGCCCTTCATCGAGAGTTTCGGGTTCGACGAGGACGCTCCGATGGTGGCGATTGCGGTCGACAAGAATGACTGGTCTGTTCGCAGGACCTGGGAATTGCCTCCCGGCTTCCTCTTCCATTTCGGTGGTGCCTGGGAGGAGGCGGATGGCACGATCCGGCTTGACGCAGCCCTGTCTCAGGATGCCCGTTTCGCCATGGCAGGCGCATATGATGTCATGCGGGGCCAGGCCGAAACCGAGACCGATTCCCAGAGTCGGCACATGCTGGTGACGCTTGCACCGGGTGGGCGTAGCCGCATCGAGTCGCTGGGAGCTGGCTATATCGAGTTTCCGCAGATCGACCCCCGCCTGACCGGCTTGCGGCGCAATGATACCTGGCACATCGCCTGGGATGCCGACCAGCCGCGGGGCGCGACCCGGATCGAGCGGCGCAATCTGCACACCGGCGCCCATGATGCGTTCGATCACGGTCCGAATGTCTATGTCGAGGAACCGCTGTTTATTCCGGCTGCGCCGGATGCGCCGGAAGGTCAGGGCTGGATCCTTCATACGGCCCTCAACGCCAATGCCCGTCGCACGGAGCTGCATGTGTTCAACGCCGGGCATCTGTCTGACGGCCCGGTGGCGAGCTGGCAGCTCGGCTATGCCTGCCCGTTTGGCTTCCATGGCTGCTGGCGCTCGGGAGGTCAGGTCTGAGCCATGAATATAGCGGCCTTCACCGATGCACCCTGGCTCATTCAGATTCATGCCCTCTGTGCCCTGACCGCGCTCGCTATCGGCCTGGTCCAGTGGCTGGGCCCCAAGGGGCGGCTCCCGCACCGGTTGCTTGGCATGACATTTGTGGCGCTGATGATTGCAACCGCCGTGAGCGCCCTATTCATCCGCCAGATCAATGATGGCGCCTTCTCCTGGATTCACATATTTGTCCCGGTGACCCTTGTCGGCCTGACCGGGCTGGTGTGGAGCGTTCGCCGTGGCGATCTCGCGGGTCATCGCAAGAATGCGACATCACTGTTCTTCGCGGCATTGATGATCCCCGGCCTCTTCGCCTTTCTCCCGGGGCGCTTGATGTTCGAGACCGTTTTTGGCGCCACGTTCGGGAGTTAATGTGCCGGAAAGACTGTCGACACAGGCGACATGAAAGCGTTCCTCTCCCGGCTTGGGCGTTGGGAGATAAATGATGAAGATGACCTGCCTTGCCGCCGTGTCGGTGGCGGCCCTTGCCAGTTTTCCCGCTCAGGCCCAGCCTGGCGATTGGTGGTCCCGGCTTGATCCGGAGCGTCTGGCTGGAGGCGAAATCCATCTTGAACTCCAGTACGAAGGCGAGACTGACGGATTCATGCGCTATGGCTGGCGTTCAGAGGGCGATGATATCGTCTTGTATGACCGGACCATGTGGGCCTCTGGCGAGGTCTATGAGACGATGGAAGTGCGGATGCGTCGGGACGGCCTTGCTCCTGTCTCGAGCGATATCAGATTTCACCAGGGCGCCAATTACTACGTCTTCGACATTGATTTCGAGCCGGGCTCCGCTGCGGGCAGCGTCCAGATCGTGCAGCCGGCGTCCGGGGTCAGTTCTCAGCCGCTTTCGTCCGACCTGACCGATGGCGCCATCCTGCGTGCCAGCTATTTCCTGGTCGCCGCCGCATTCCCGTTCGAGATCGGAGACAGCGTGTCGTTCAACTGGTTCGCCACGATGAGCAATACGGAAGAGGCCGTGACCCTGACCGCTATCGGTGAGGCTGAGGTCGAGACCCCGGCCGGCGTGTTCCGGGCCCTCCATGTCGAGCAGCGCGGTGGCACGCCGCCGAATGATATCTATATCGACCGCGAAAGCGGCCGGATTGTCCGGATCGATGTTGGTGGTCAGCCCATGAGTTTCGTCGCGCCGGCAGATTGATATGAAAAACGCCTCAGGGTGGCTTGGCTGGAATTGACCACGCATGCCGGTTTTGCGAGGTCTTTGGGGTCGCCCATGGAGCTTGTGATGCGTTTGACCCGGATTTCTCTCATTGCCCTGTTTGCCGCGGCCATGCTGGCCAGTCTGACCGGCGCGGCCACGGCCCAGCGCGACGTGCTGCTGAATGTCTGCAACGATACCGGCTTCAGTGTCGCCATTGCGGCCGCCTACCGGACAACGCCCAGTGAGAACCGGACCCTGCGCAGCTGGTTCCTGGTCGAGCCTGCCGCCTGTCTTCAGGGCGCCGTGAACAATGTCGTTGGCGACAGCGTCGACCTGCATGTGATGTCAGGCGAATGGCGCTGGCCGGCGCGGGCCGGCGATGCGGTCTACTGCACGCCTGCCAATTCGACCTTTGCCCTCGCGACCGGTGCGCCATGCCGGGGAGGTCAGGAAGCGCGCACTTTCGTGCGCTTGCCGGTGCTGGCCAGCCGGCACCGCGGCGTGGGGCAAGCCGATTACAGGGTCCGGTGCAGTGATCTGACCGAGCCGGATGCGGATTTGTGCGTTGGCGCGCCGCGCGATGAACGCGGCCTCGCCCAGATCGTACGCACGCTTGAAGTCTGCCAAACCGGTCAACGGGACTCGGATGCGGTTGTTCTGGTTTCGAGGCCTGATGGCGGTTTCGAGATTGCGGCGAGGCAGACTGTCCCGGCTGCAGGGTGTGCTGATATCTACCGTGGCTTCCCGCCCGACCAGACCATTCTTGTCGGTGGGGTTGGTGATCTCAATGATGATGCGATCGGTCGGTTCTGCCTCACAGGCGACGATCAAGCCGTCGTCCAGGCTGCGGAGGATGGCTGCGGCGAGGCGGCCTGGATAACGCCGGAGAGACACGTCTTTCGCAGCAATGTCTCGCGCTTCACCGCCTTCCTCCGATAATGCCGCTCACGGTCTCCTGACGAAATGAAGAGGTCGGGCTGACGGGTGGTCACGCGAAGGTGACGGCCTGCGCGGCCACGTGATTGGCGTGTTGTGCGACCGGGCGTCAATGTCTGGGTGTCCGGGCGGTCAGAAGGCCGTTCCGGCTGTCACCCAAGCTGGAGATCGCACACGATGAAAGCCCCTACACGTACCACTGCCCTTGCCGCATCCGCGCTGGCCCTGTCCCTGTCAGGTGCCGCGGCCCAGGCGAGCATGTCCACAACCACCGACGAGATGGAGCAATGCTACGGCATCGCGCTTGCCGGTGAGAATGATTGTGCCGCAGGCCCCGGCACATCCTGCGCCGGAACATCGACAGTCGACTATCAGGGTAACGCCTGGACCTATGTGCCCGAGGGGACATGTGAGTCGATCCAGACGCCGTACGGAACGGGATCCCTGATGCCCGTCGAACGGCCCTGATTCAAAGGTCAGGGGGTTGGTCTCGCCGGCCCCCTGTGAGGCTGTCCGTCATGGCGCTCCCCGACATTCCCCCCGTCGCAGGCATCAGCCTGAAGCCCGAACATTTCCGTTCGGCGCTGGAGGCGCGGGCGGACGGCCTCTGGTTCGAGATTCACCCGGAAAACTACATGTTGGATGGTGGTCCGCGCCTTCGCTGGCTGGACGCGATCCGTGAGGTTCATCCGCTCAGCCTGCACGGTGTCGCCATGTCGCTTGGTGGACCCGACCGCCCCGATCCGCAGCATCTCGCAAACTGGGCGCGCCTGATCGAACGCTATGAGCCGGTGCTGATCTCGGAGCATCTGGCCTGGTCCGCGCTGGACGATGTCTGGTTCCCGGACCTTCTGCCAGTCCCGATGACCCGGTCGGCGCTGGATCGTTTCTGTCGCAATGTCGATATCATGCAGACCGCGCTGGGCCGGCAGGTCCTGATCGAGAATCCGGCGCGCTATGTTCGGTTCGAGGGCGATGGCGATGAGGCAGATTTCCTTGCCGAGACTGTCCGGCGGACCGGTTGCGGCCTCCTCCTGGACGTCAATAACCTTTATGTCGGATCACGGAATATCGACCTCAATGTTCAGGATTGGCTGCGCCGGATCCCGGCCGACGCCATTGGTGAAATCCACCTCGCCGGACATGAGGTGGATACAGGGCTGGGCGAGCCGCTCTTGATTGACACCCATGGCGGGCCGGTCGCCCAGCCGGTCTGGCGCCTGTTTGAAACCGTCATTGCCCTGATCGGCCCGCGACCGACACTGATCGAACGCGACACCGACCTGCCAGCCTTCGGGGAGCTCATCGCCGAACGGGACCGGGCAGCGCGCCGCCTGATTCCGGCCAGGAAGTCCGCGGTCGCCCATGTCTAGGCAATTCTATGACGCGTTCGCCGATCTTGTGAGCGGGGTCGCATCCGAGCCGGTGGCGCGCCGACTGGAACGTCCCGGGCAGGCTGACCGGCTGGCCGTTTATCGCAACAATGTCGCGAGCTCGGCGATCGAAGCCCTGCGTGCCGCCTATCCTGTTGTGAATGCGCTCACCGGTCCGCGCTTCTTTTCGCCGATGGCCAAGGCCTTCTGGCGAGGCTGCCCGCCGCGAACCCGGGGCCTGTCCGGATATGGCGATGGTTTTGCCGATCATGTTGCCGGATATCAGCCGGCACGGATGCTGCCCTATCTCGCTGACATCGCCCGCCTCGATCGGGCCTGGCTCGAGGCGCATCACGCGGTGGATGGCCCCGTCTGCCGACCTGCGCAGGTGGCGATGCTTGCGCCGGCCATTCTCGCAGACCTCACCCCGGGGCTTCACCCGTCGGCGCGATTGCTCGACCTGTCCTGGCCTGTCCACGAAATCTGGCAGCGACACCGGTCCGGTCGGAGTATCGGGCGCGATCCGGGTCTGGCCGCGCAGGCGCAGTCTGTCCTGGTTTGGCGTCCGTATGACGAGGTCCGGTCGGTTGTGCTCGATCCGGGTTCCGCCTGCTTCCTGGCCCGTCTCAATGACGGCAAGGCGCTCGCCAGTGCGAGTGAGCACACGCTTGCCCGATATCCCGATTTCGACCCGGCCGCGGCTTTCGGGGCTGCGCTCAGTGCCGGCTATCTGTCCGGAGCAATAGTGTCATGAAAACGATCCAGAGCCTGCGAGCCCGGCATGGTGCCGTGTTCGACTTCCTGTCGGCGCGATTGGCGCCTGACGTCCTTCCCTTGCTGGCGCGCTTGACGTTGGCGGGGATATTCTGGCGCTCCCTGCTTACCAAGGTGAGCACCGTCAAGTTGTTCACCTATACCGAGTTGATCAATGATTTCCCGGTCGAGCGCGCCCGCATGCGCTTGCCCGAATTGCCACTCGACCTCAAGCCAGCGACCCTGCACCAGTTCCGCACCGATTTCGCGCTGCCCCTCCTGCCGCCGGAGTGGGCGGTGTGGATGGCGACGCTGGCCGAATTCGTGATTCCCATCGCGCTCATCCTGGGTATCGCGACCCGGTTGGGCGCACTCGCATTGGTAGGCATGACACTGGTGATCCAGGTCTTCGTCTTCCCCGACGCCTGGTGGAGTACGCATGCCCTATGGGTGGTAATCGGGCTGTATCTGGCCGTCCACGGCCCCGGGCGCGTGTCTCTGGATCATGTCGCGCGCCGCGTTTTCGCGCCTTAGGTGCGTTCGATTGCACCGGATTGATGGCTGCGGCATGGTCTTACGCGTCATCCGGCGGGGCGGGTGATGTGAGCACCGGGGGGTGAGATGGAGACCAGCGATCAGCCGGCGCGTGCCGAGCGTTTCCTGCCGGACTGGATAGTCGGCGGGGTTGTTCGGCTGTCCATTGTCCCGGGGTTGTGGGCCTGGGCGCGGGCGAATGCGGATGCGTGGCCGGGCGTCATGCCGGACATGGTGGCCGCCGCAACGGTATGGAATATCCCGCTCATCTCCGCCGCCCAGACCGCGCAGATCGCGGTATGGGGTGCCCATTTGATCGCCTTCATGCTGACCATTGGCTTCTTGACCCGACTGGTCGGCCTTACCCTTTTGATTGCGTGCGCCATTTACGCCTTTTGGGTGCTGCCTGAGGCATGGACGTCGGTGGCCGTGTTTGCCGCGATCGGCTTCTATCTTTTCGCGCGCGGCGGCGGAGGCCTGTCCATTGACGGGGCGATTGTCGCGACATTGCGCTGAAACGGCAGCGGAACTTACACAATTGCAAGACATATGGAGGCAGACTGAACGTCTCGGGAACTCCCGACACGAATGGTCAATGCATGCCACCTGAATTACGCCAGAAACTGAAGCAGGCCCTTGCCGGACGTCAGTCCGTCGATATGGGGCAATTCCAGTTTCTCAACCTCGAGCGAGTTCGGGCTCGCGCGGGCGCGCAATGGCCGCGGCTGCGCGACAAGGTCTACGAAACATCGACGCAATTTATCGAGCGCCGCATCGGTCCGGAAGACGTGATGATCCGCGTTCAGGGTGGCTTTCTGATCATTTTCCGGGCCTCGGATGTCGAGGCCTCCCAGGAAATGGTCGATGCGATCGCCGGTGAGCTCAATACCTTTTTCCTTGGGGAAAAGGGTCTTGATGAGGTGACTGCCGAGGCCGAGGCGCGCAATGTGCCAACGGTGGAGTTGCTCGATATTGTGGCGCGTGCCCAGCTTGATGAGCTGGAGAAGCCGATTGATGATCCAGATGGGCCTGCCCCGGCCGGGCCGCCCGCGCTGGAGACGCCTTGGCAATCCGTGCCGGGACAAGCTCGCGATGACGATGGCAAGACCCGTTGGGTGGAGGCGCCGAAGCCGGTCGATCAAGCCAAGTCCGCCATTGTCTCGAAACCGGCACCTCGTCATCGCGATCAGTCCGTCGGCTGGGACGATTTCGTTTTCATGCCGACCTGGGACAGTCGCAAAGCCTTCGTCAGCCATCATATCTGTGTTGCCCGAAAATCGGTTGGCGGTGGGGCCCGTTACGGACGCGATACCCTGTCCGGCGCGCCCGATCGCGAAGCCCATCGTCAGCTGGACCGGGCGACCGCGCTCGCGGCCCAGCGGGGCTTCCAAAAGGCCCGAGCGGCCGGCCATGCCAGCATGATCATCGTGCCGGTTCACTATGACAGCCTGTCCTCCATTTCCCGCCGGATGGAGTATTTCAGCATCCTTCAGCCGATACCCGAGGCGGCCCGCCGCTTCTTTCAGTTGCGCATTGACGGGGTGCCGGATGGTGCCCCCATGGCGCAATTGCAGGAGGTGTGTCGATCGATGAAGCATTTCGGGTCCTATGTCCTGGTGCATCACCGATTTGGCCATCCCGGACTCGATCGATTCGAAAGCTGTGGCATCGGAATCTTCAGCGCCGATACCCCGCCGCGGTTCAATGATGACGGGGCGGGAGACAAGGAGCTCATGACCTGTGTGGAATGGGTCACGACCGCTCAGGCGATGACAGCAGAGACCTCATTGCTGGACGTCGAGAATACCGCTCTCCTGGAAGCGGCCATGTCGGCCGGCATCCGGTATTTCTCAGGTCCGGCTATTGCACCGAATGTCGATGTGCCGGGCGCTCCGCGCCGACTATCCCTGTCAAGCATTCTCCTACCACCCGACGAAGCGGGGCAAGCTGACGATACCTTCGAGATTGACTGACAATTAGCCGCCGCGAGTGCGTTGCACCGCAGCAGCCCAGTGCTATAAGGCGAGTCCATTCTGGCCGTTTTGTCGCTTTCTTCCTCCCGCGAGGCCCATTCATGAATATCCACGAACACCAGGCGAAAGCCGTACTGAAATCCTTTGGCGCTCCAGTCGCTGACGGTGTCGCTATTTTCTCTGCCGAAGAGGCTGCCGCGGCGGCCGATCAACTGCCCGGCCCGCTCTGGGTGGTTAAGTCGCAAATCCACGCTGGTGGACGCGGCAAGGGCAAGTTCAAGGAACTTGGTCCCGACGCCAAGGGCGGTGTCCGTCTTGCCTTCTCCAAGGAAGACGTGATCGCCAATGCCAAGGAAATGCTGGGCAATACGCTGGTCACGCACCAGACCGGCCCGGACGGCAAACAGGTCAATCGCCTCTATATCGAGGACGGGGCCGACATTGCCACCGAGCTCTATTGCTCGCTTCTGGTGAACCGCGAAACCGGCCAGGTCGCCTTTGTCGTCTCCACCGAGGGCGGCATGGATATCGAGGAAGTCGCGGCGGAAACGCCGGAGAAAATCCAGACCATTGATATCGACCCGGCTGCCGGCGTCACCGATGCCTCTGCCGCTGCTGTCTGCGACGCGCTGAAGCTGGACGGCCAGGCGCGCGAGGACATGATGGGTCTGGCGAAGATCCTCTATACGGCCTTCTGCGAGAAGGACATGTCGATGCTGGAGATCAATCCGCTCATCGTCATGGACAATGGCCATGTCCGCGTTCTGGACGCCAAGGTCTCCTTCGACGGCAATGCCCTCTTCCGTCATCCGGACATCATGGAGCTGCGTGACACGACCGAGGAAGACGCCAAGGAAATCGAGGCCTCCAAATATGACCTCGCATATGTCGCCCTCGACGGGGATATTGGCTGCATGGTCAATGGTGCCGGGCTCGCCATGGCGACGATGGACATCATCAAGCTCTATGGCGCCGAGCCGGCCAACTTCCTCGATGTTGGCGGTGGCGCCACGACCGAGAAGGTCACGGCGGCCTTCAAGATCATCACCGCCGACCCGAACGTCAAAGGCATTCTGGTCAATATCTTCGGCGGCATCATGCGCTGTGACGTGATCGCCGAGGGTGTGGTCACCGCGGTCAAGGATGTCGGCCTGCAGGTCCCGCTCGTGGTTCGCCTCGAGGGCACGAATGTCGCCAAGGGCAAGTCGATCATCAATGAAAGCGGTCTCAACGTGATCGCCGCCGATGATCTCGACGACGCTGCCCAGAAAATTGTCGCCGCCGTGAAGGAGGCCAACTGATGTCGATCATCGTAGACAAGAACACCAAGGTCATCGTCCAGGGCCTGACCGGCAAGACGGGGACCTTCCATACCGAGCAGGCGCTCGAATACTATGGCACCCAGATGGTCGCCGGCGTGCACCCGAAAAAGGGTGGCGAGAGCTGGTCGGCCGGCGTTGACGGTGCGGCGACGCTGCCGATCTTCGCCTCTGTCGGTGAAGCCAAGGAAGCCACCGGCGCGGATGCCTCCGTGATCTATGTCCCGCCGGCCGGTGCCGGCGCGGCGATCATCGAGGCCATCGATGCCGAGATCCCCTTCATCGTCTGCATCACCGAAGGCATTCCGGTGATGGACATGGTCAAGGTCAAGGATCGCCTCGACAAGTCGTCCTCCATGCTGCTGGGCCCGAACTGCCCGGGCATCCTGACGCCGGAAGAGTGCAAGATCGGCATCATGCCGGGCTCGATCTTCAAGAAGGGCTCCGTGGGCGTGGTCTCGCGCTCGGGAACGCTGACCTATGAAGCTGTCTTCCAGACCTCGCAGGTCGGCCTCGGCCAGACCACGGCGGTCGGTATTGGCGGTGACCCGGTCAAGGGTACGGAATTCATCGATGTGCTCGAGAAATTC
>NZ_CAJQOO010000068.1 GCF_905480005.1 uncultured Maricaulis sp. | reverse complement strand
CTCTTCCGAGAGGAGATACAGCTCGGTGAAGGATCCGAAGCGGGAGAAACCCTGCGGCATCTCGACCGAGTCGAGCCAACCACCATTCACATAACGGTTGAAGTCGTCACCGGGATGAACGGTTGAATCGACATGCTGGGTCTCGATGCCCCAGGTGCCGAGGCGCGGGTCGCCGGCGGACGGATCACCGACAACGGTTGCGGAGGCTTCGGTCGTGGACGTCTGCACATCGCTGGCAGCGGATTCATTCGGTGTCGTTGTGTCGGTTTCCGGCGTTTCGCCGCTCGGCGAGCAGGCCGCCATCAGAGCCACGCAGGCGCTGGTCAGCAGAAGCTTTTTCATCGTGTTTCCCCTAGGAGCAAAATCATTGGCGCAAACACTAGTGCGCTGAGGCCGGGGCGCAATACACGGGGGGTGTCTCTTACAGCCCTGTAATGAAAACGGCCCGACATTGCTGCCGGGCCGCTTCATCAGTCGGACGCTGAATCCTACCAGATGGAAACACGCTCCTCCGGCGGCAGGTAGAGGTCATTGTCCTCGGTCACACCGAAGGCCTCGTACCAGGCATCCAGATTCCGCACGACACCATTGGTCCGGTATTGGGACGGGCTGTGCGGGTCGGTTGCCAGACGGTTGATCAGATTGTCTTCGCGGTAGAGGCGACGCCAGACCTGGGCCCAGGCCAGGAAGAAGCGTTGCTCACCGGTGAAGCCGTCAATGACCGGCGCCTGGCCATCGCAGCAGGCATCGAGATGGTGCTGGTAGGCGGTGAAGGCCATCTGCAGGCCACCGAGATCACCGATATTCTCACCCATCGTGAATTCACCATTCACGAAACGCCCTTCGACCGGCGAATAGCCGGAATACTGGGCGCCAAGCCGGTCGGCCCGGGATTCGAAACGCTCATTGGTCTCTTCGGTCCACCAGTCGCGGATCGAGCCGTCATAGTCGAAGCGGCGGCCCTGATCGTCAAAGCCGTGACCGATTTCGTGACCGATCACCGCGCCGATGGCACCGTAATTGATCGCCGCATCGGCATGCGGATCAAAGAAGGGAGCCTGCAGGATGCCGGCCGGGAAGGTGATCTGGTTCATCAGCGGATTGTAGGACGCATTGACCGTCTGCGGCGGGTAAGGCCAGGCGGTACGATCAACCGGGCCTTCCAGGTCGGCGAGTTGTTCAGCCCACTGGAACTCCGCGATGCGGGTCATATTGCCGAACAGATCGTCCGAGCGAACCTCGAGGGCGGAATAGTCCTGCCACTCATCCGGATAACCGATGCGCGGTTCGAAGGTGGACAGCTTCTGCAGTGCATTGGCGCGGGTGTCGTCATCCATCCACTCAAGCGCGGCCAGGCGGCCCTCGAAGGCCGTGACCAGATTGGCCACCAGCTCTTCCATGGCGGTCTTGGATTCCGGCGGGAAGTGACGGTCGACATAGACCTGGCCAACGGCTTCACCGAGTTGTCCACCAACGAGGTTTACGCCGCGACGGTCACGCGGGCGCTGCTCCTCGATCCCGTTCAGCGTCGTGCCGAACATGGCGAAATTCGCGGCATCGAAAGCTTCCGGCAGGGCACCGGCATTGGTGCGGATGAAGTGGAAGGTCATATAGTCCTGCCAAACATCAACCGGCGTTTCCGCGAAAATCTGGCCGGCGGCTTCGATCGCGCTCGGCTGGGCGACGAGATAGGTCGCTACGCCGTCGAGACCGAGCTGCTCCATGCCCGCATCAAAGCGCAGCTCCGGCGCCAGGGCGGCGAGCTGGTCCATGGGCATTGGGTTGTAGATCTTCTGGATGTCGCGGCTGTCTTGCTGGCTCCAGTGAGTCTCGGCGATCCGCATTTCCAGGTCGAAAATGGCCTGGGCCTTCTCGGCGCCGCCTTCCATGCCGGCCAGATCGAAGATCTGCTCGATGAAGGCCAGATAGGCGTCGCGATAACGCTCATTGTCTTCTTCCAGGTAGAAGTCGCGATCAGGCAGGCCGAGACCGGCCTGGCCGACAAAGACGGTGTAGCGCGTGGTGTCGGCCGGATCGGGGATGATGCCGACGCCATAGGGCGACTGGTGGTAGATGGTCGCGAACAGCGCGTTGATGTCGTCATGCGTCTCGGCGGCTGCGATCTCGTCGAGATAGGGCTGGGCCGGGGCGAGGCCGAGCTGGTCGATGGTCGATGTGTCCATCCAGCTGCCGTAGAGATCGCCGACCTTCTGCTCGATCGTGCCATCGGCGGCATCCTGGGCGGCGAGCTCGAGAATGATGTCCTGGACCTGTTCTTCGGCCTCGATCGCCAGCGCGGTGAACATGCCGTAATTCGAGCGGTCTGACGGGATCACCGTATTGTCGAGCCAGGTACCGTTCGCATAGCGGTAGAAGTCATCGCCGGCGATAATTGCGGCATCCATGCCCTCGAGGTCGAAACCCCAGGTGCCGATATCCGCACTGCCGGTCATCGCGGCGGTTTCGGTTTCGGTCTGGGTCGTTTCATCCGGTGCTTCTGCCGGTTGGCAGGCCGCGGTCAACGCCAGGACGGCGGTGCTCAGCAAGAGCTTTTTCATTCTGTGATCCCCTTGTTTTTAGGTCCAAGACGTAAAAACGCCCCGCGCTAGATACAACGCGGGGCGTTTGGACGCCAATTATTCGGCAGGCGAGTGGTCGAGATGACCAGCCTGCTCGCCATGGGCGAAGTCGGTGTCGGCGTAGTGCTCACCCAGACCAGGCTGCTTCTTGCCTGTCCACACCATCCGGAAGAAGCGGGCGATGTCGACCCCGATCGCATACATGGCCGGAACCATGATCAGCGTCAGGAAGAGGGCGAAGATAACGGCGAAGCCCAGGGCGACGACCATCGGCTTGAGGAATTCCGCCTGGGTCGAACGCTCGGCCATCATCGGGAAGATCCCGAGGAAGGTGGTGACCGAGGTCAGCAGGATCGGGCGGAAACGCTGCACGCCGGCATCAACCAGGGCCTGGAAGGCCCCGACACCATTGGCCCGCAACCGGTTCACGAAGTCGATCAGCACCAGGTTGTCATTGATGACGACGCCTGCCGCAGCTCCGACCCCGAAATAGGAGAAGAGGGCAATCGGCATGTCGAACAGATAATGTCCGAAAATGGCGCCGGTCAGTGAGAACGGGATGGCGATCATGATCACGATCGGCTGGAAGTAGGAGCGGAAGGCGATCGCCAGCAGCAGGTACATCGAGATCAGGGCAAAGGCGAGCAGGACCATGACTTCCGCCATGAATTCGCGCTGACCCTCGGCCTGGCCGATCTCGTCCCGGGAAACGTGCGGGAAGCGAGCCTCGAATGCCTGCCAGTAGTCTTCGCTCAGCGCCGCATCGATGTCGCCGCGGGCTGCCGGGTCCGACAGTTCCGCGCTGACCGTGATGGTGCGCATGCCATTGCGGCGATTGATCCGGTTCAGGCCCGGAGCGAAATCAGCCTCGGCGACGGCCGCCAGCGGAACTTCCCGTCCGTCCGTGGTGCGGATGCGGATATCGCGGAAGGTATCCAGTGACTGACGCGAGGCCGCATCCAGGCGGATCATGACCCGCACATCCTGACCATCACGCGGCAGGCGCTGGGCTTCGACGCCATAGAAGGACTGACGCACCTGATTGGTGACATCAGAGAGGGTCAGACCGAGCGCCTGGGCGTTCGGACGCAGGCGAATCTGCAACTCCTCTGTCGAGGTCTGCATGCTGTCGACGACATCATACAGGGTGTCATAGCTGCGCAGCTGTTCCTTCAGGTCATCAGCAGCGGCCCGCAATTCGTCCAGATTCTGGCCGGACAGGGCGAAGCGCATGCCATTGCCACCATTATTGATGGTCGAGTCGAGGCGGATTTCCTCGGCATCCGGGATCGGGCCCAGGAATTCACGGATCTGGGCAGCGACTTCCGAGGTCGGAAGATTGCCCGGACGGTCTTCCGGATCGGCCAGGGTGATCCAGGCGCGGATACGACCATCCGTTGCCAGGGTCGAGCGGCTCTCGATCATGTCGACTTCACCCGGGAATTGCTCGCGATAATAGCTGAGCGCTTCGTCCTGGGCGCGATCGAGCTGCTGACGCACTTGCTCGGTCCGACCCCAGGGGGTGCCCTCGGCGAGGGTGATCGACGTCTGGATCGTCTCGTTTTCGATCTGCGGCATGAAGACCGACCCGACGCGGTTGGTCATCATCAGGGAGATGGAGATGACGAAGACCAGCAGGAAGCCGAAGAAGGTCGCATAACGATTGCGGATACATGCCTTGGCGACCGGGCGATAAACGCCGCGGGCAAAGCTGAGAAGCGTACCGGCAATGGCGCGCTGAAACGCGATCAGCGGGCCGAAGAAGCCTTTGCTGGACTGCGGTTTCATGTGCGACAGGTGGGCCGGCAGGATGAGCAGGGATTCGATCAGCGAGAAGGCCAGCGCCGCGATCACGACCAGCGAAATCTGGCGGGTGAACTGGACTTCCGGCCCGGTCAGCAGCATCCAGGGCGAGAACATCATGATCGTGGTGATGACGGCGAAGATGACCGGCTTGGCCACCATCTGCGTGCCGACGATCGAGGCGGTCAGCCCCGGTTCGCCGCGTTCCACCCGGTCGTGGATATTCTCCCCGACCACGATGGCGTCATCGACCACGATCCCGATCACCAGCAGGAAGGCAAACAGGGACAGCATGTTCAGCGTCACGCCGAGCATGGGCAGCAGCAGGAAGGCGCCGCCAAAGGCAACGAAGATGCCGATGGTCACCCAGAAGGCGACGATCGGGCGCAGGAAGAGGAAGAGCACGATCAGGACCAGCACACCCCCGAACAGGGCGGAGTTGGCGATCGTTTC
>NZ_CAJQOO010000067.1 GCF_905480005.1 uncultured Maricaulis sp. | reverse complement strand
GTTTATGGCCGCACCGGTTCCCGTTTCCCGGAGAACAAGCGCGCGGTTGAAGACAAGGAAATGGGTCCGATCATCGCGACCGAGATGACGCGCTGCATCCAGTGCACGCGCTGCGTCCGCTTCGTGACCGAGGTCGCCGGTTCACCCGAGATCGGCATGATCGGTCGCGGTGAAGATGCCGAGATCACCACCTATCTTGAGAGCGCGGTCCAGTCGGAATTGTCCGGCAATGTGATCGATCTCTGCCCGGTTGGTGCGCTGACCTCCAAGCCCTACGCCTTCAATGCCCGCCCGTGGGAGCTGAAGAAGACCGAGACCATTGATGTGATGGACGCGCTCGGCTCGAATATCCGCGTCGATGCCCGCGGCTCCGCCGTGTTGCGCATCCTGCCGCGCGTCCATGAGGGCGTGAACGAGGAATGGATTTCCGACAAGACGCGCTACGCCTGGGAAGGCCTCGGCCGTCAGCGTCTCGACAAGCCCTATGTCCGCGAGAACGGCAAGCTGCGTCCGGCGGACTGGCCTGAAGCGCTCACCATCGCGGCTGAAAAGCTGGGCGGTGACGCCTCGAAAATCGGCATGATTGCCGGTGATCTCTGCTCGGCCGAGGAAATGAAGGCTGCCAAGGATCTCGCCGACGCGCTCGGCGTGGTCTCGACCGATTGCCGCCAGGACGGCGCCAAGATGGGCGGGGGCGCACGTGAGGACTATCTCTTCAACGCGACCATCGCCGGGATCGAGGAGGCCGATGCCATCCTCGTCATCGGCGCCAATCCGCGCAAGGAAGCGGCCATCCTCAATGCCCGTATCCGCAAGACCTGGCTGCACAATGACACCCAGGTCGGCGTGATCGGCGAAGCGGTTGACCTGACCTACCCCTATGAGCATGTCGGCACGTCTGCTGATATTCTTGCCGGTCTCAAGAAAAAGCGTTCCGGCTTCATCAAGACCCTCAAGGACGCCAAGCGTCCGCTGATCCTGGTCGGTTCCGGCGCCCTGACGCGCGCTGATGGTGCCCAGGTATTGCGCGCCGCCGGTGAACTGGCTGATGCGGTCGGGGCTGTCAGCGCCGAGTGGAATGGTCTTTCCATCCTGCATACGGCCGCCAGCCGCGTTGCCGGTCTCGATCTCGGCTTTGTGCCGGGCGAGGGTGGTCATGACGTGGCGGGCATGCAGTCCACCGCGCTCGACACGGTTGTGCTGATGGGCGCGGACGAGCTGGATATGAGCCAGTTCGGCGATGCCTTCGTGATCTATGTCGGCAGCCATGGCGATGCCGGCGCCCATCGCGCCGATCTCATTCTGCCGGGCGCCGCCTGGACCGAACAGGATGGTATCTTCGCCAATACGGAAGGCCGCGTTCAGCTGGCTTACCGGGCGACCTTCCCGAAGGGCGATGCCAAGGAAAACTGGGCCATTTTCCGGGCCCTGTCCGAGCGCCTCGGCAAGACCTTGCCCTACAACAACCTCACCGAATTGCGTCACAAACTGTTCGAGGATGTTCCCGTCCTGGCGGGAATCGATCACGCACCGGGCGCGCGTGAGGGTTATGACGCCAAGGCAGCCGGGGCTGCCGGTGATGTCGAGGCGAGCGATTTCGTCCCGGCGGTTGGCAATTTCTACTTCACCAACCCGATCGTGCGGGCGTCCAAGACGCTGGCGGAATGCTCCGCCCTCGCGTCCGGTCCGGCCCAGATGGCTGCGGAGTAAGCGATGACGGATTTCATCGAACAATTCGGTGTCTGGGGCGGCCTGGGCATGGCCCTGCTGCAGATCCTGGCCTTTGCCGTTGTCCTTTTGATTTCGCTGGCTTTCCTGCTGCTGATGGACCGCAAGGTCTGGGCCGCGGTGCAGATGCGCAAGGGACCGAATGTGGTTGGCGCCTTCGGCCTGCTGCAGTCTTTCGCCGACTTCTTCAAATTCGTGTTCAAGGAAGTCGTGATCCCGGCCGGAGCGGATCGCTCGCTCTACCTGCTGGCGCCGCTGATCACGCTGATCCTGGCCTTCGTGACCTGGGCGGTTGTGCCGGCTGCGCCCGGCTGGGTGATTGCCGACCTCAATGTCGGTGTCCTCTACCTGTTCGCCATGTCCAGCCTGGGTGTCTACGGCATCATCATTGGCGGCTGGGCCTCGAACTCGAAATATCCTTTCCTCGGCGCGCTGCGCTCCGCGGCCCAGATGGTCTCCTACGAAGTCTCGATCGGCTTCATCATCGTCACCGTGCTCCTGTTCGCCGGCTCGATGAACCTGTCTGACATCACCGAGATGCAGGCCGGCGGCTTCTGGAACTGGAATGTCCTGTCCTTCCACGCCTGGCCGATGCCGATGTTCCTGGTGATGATCCCGATGGCGGTGATCTTCTTCATCTCGGCCCTGGCCGAGACCAATCGTCCGCCTTTCGATCTGCCCGAAGCGGAATCGGAACTCGTCGCCGGTTACCAGGTCGAGTATTCCTCGACTCCCTACCTGCTCTTCATGGTCGGTGAGTATCTCAACATCGTGCTGATGTGCGCGATGACGTCGATCCTCTTCTTCGGCGGTTGGAATGACCCGTTTGGCCTTGATGTGTCCGACTGGCCCTACATGGCCTCGCACGCCTGGTACTTCTTCTGGTTCGCCGCCAAGATCGTCTTCTTCTTCTTCATGTTCGCGATGGTGAAGGCCCTGGTGCCGCGCTACCGCTATGACCAGCTGATGCGGCTGGGCTGGAAAATTTTCCTGCCTATCTCTCTGGCCGCGGTCGCCTTGGTCGGCGCCGCCGTCGTTTACGGACCTCAGGGGTAAGTCATGGGACGCATTCAACAAGCCTTGCGCGGCGCGCTCCTGATGGACTTCTGGTCCGCTTTCGGGCTCGGCATGCGCTATTTCTTCGCGAAGAAGGCGACGCTGAACTACCCGTTTGAAAAGGGGCCGCTCAGCCCGCGTTTCCGGGGTCAGCACGCCTTGCGTCGCTATCCCAACGGCGAAGAGCGTTGTATTGCCTGCAAGCTGTGCGAAGCCATCTGCCCGGCGCAGGCGATCACGATCGAGGCCGAGCCGCGCAGTGACGGCTCGCGCCGGACCACGCGCTACGACATCGACATGACCAAGTGCATCTATTGCGGTTACTGCCAGGAGGCATGCCCGGTCGATGCAATCGTGGAAGGCCCGAATTTCGAATTCGCCGCCGAAACCCGCGAAGAACTTTTCTACGACAAGGCAAAACTGCTCGAGAACGGCGATCGCTGGGAACGGGAAATTGCCAAGAATTTGGAACTCGATGCGCCTTACCGCTGATGCGGTGGGTGTTGTTGGGACGCATTTGAGAGGACGAGGGCGCCATGCTCGCTAATCTGGCTTTCTGGGCCTTTTCCGGAGTGGCGATTTTGTCGGCCTTGATGGTCGTCATCGCGCGCAACCCGGTGCGGTCGGTACTGTTCCTGATCCTGGCCTTCTTCTCGGCGGCCGGGCTCTTCGTGCTGCTTGGCGCCGAATTCCTGGCGATGCTGCTGATCGTTGTCTATGTCGGCGCGGTCGCGGTCTTGTTCCTGTTCGTCGTGATGATGCTGGATGTCGACTTCACCGAGTTGAAGCAGGGCTTTTTGAGCTATCTGCCGCTTGGCGGGCTGGTCGCGCTCATCCTGGCCGTCGAGCTGGGCATGATCGGCATGACCTGGCAGGCCTCTGACCAGGCCATGGCGCTGCGCGATGCGGCCATTCCGGAGGGGATGACCAATGTCGAGGCGCTCGGTCTCGTGATCTACGACCAGTATGTCTATTTCTTCCAGGCTGCGGGCCTTGTGCTGCTGGTCGCCATGATCGGCGCCATTGTGCTGACCCTGCGCCACAAGCCGGGTGTGCGCCGCCAGAGTGTCAGCGCGCAGGTCGGCCGGGATCGCAAGGATGCGATCTCCATGCATGACATCAAGCCGGGACAGGGGATTGGGGAATGATGGACGTCGGACTGGGACATTATCTCGCCGTCGCCGGTGTGCTCTTCACCATCGGTGTTTTCGGCATTTTCGTGAACCGCAAGAATGTCATCATCCTGTTGATGTCGGTCGAGCTCATCCTGCTCTCCGTCAATATCAACCTGGTGGCCTTCTCGGCTCATCTCGGCGATCTCGCCGGGCAGGTCTTTGCGCTGTTCGTGCTGACCGTGGCGGCCGCGGAAGCGGCGGTCGGTCTGGCCATTCTCGTCGTCTACTTCCGCAACCGGGGTGATATCTCGGTTGAGGGCGTCAACCTGATGAAGGGCTAGGGGATCATGGCACCCATTATCGTCTTCGGGCCGCTCCTCGCATCGGCCTTTGCCGGACTTCTTGGCAATCATGTCGGCCATCGCACGGCGCAGATCGTCACCACGGCGACGGTCCTCCTGTCCTTCGTGCTGTCGGTGATCGTCTTCTTTGATGTCACCTATGGCGGCAATGCCCAGACCATCCATCTGGCGACCTGGATGAGCGTCGGTGCCTTTGACGTCTCCTGGGCGATCAAGCTGGATAGTCTGTCAGCGGTAATGCTGGTGGTGGTGACCTCGGTCTCCTCGCTCGTGCACATCTATTCCTGGGGCTATATGGAGCATGACCCGCACCGGGCGCGCTTCTTCTCCTATCTCTCGCTTTTCACCTTCGCGATGCTGTCACTGGTGACCGCCGACAACTTCCTGCAGCTCTTCTTCGGCTGGGAAGGTGTGGGGCTGGCCTCCTATCTGCTGATCGGCTTCTGGTACAAGAAGAAGTCGGCCAATGACGCCGCCATCAAGGCCTTCGTGACCAACCGGGTCGGCGATTTCGGCTTTGCACTGGGCATCATGGCGCTCTTCCTGGTCTTCGGATCGGTGACGTTTGACGATGTCTTCGCGGCAATTCCCGAACACACGGATGCGGTGCTGGCCTTTGCCGGCATGGAGTTCAATGCGATCGAGCTGATCGCCTTCCTTCTCTTCATCGGCGCGATGGGCAAGTCGGCGCAATTCTTCCTGCATGTCTGGCTGCCGGACGCCATGGAAGGCCCGACGCCGGTCTCCGCGCTGATCCACGCCGCGACCATGGTCACCGCCGGTGTCTTCCTGGTCTGCCGGGCTTTTCCGATCTTCGAGAATGCCGAAGCGGCCTCGGCCTTCGTCACCGTCATCGGTGCCACCACGGCGCTCTTCGCCGCGACGGTCGGCATGGCCCAGAACGACATCAAGCGCGTGGTTGCCTATTCGACCTGTTCGCAGCTCGGCTACATGTTCTTCGCTGCCGGCCTCGGCTTGTATGGCGCGGCCATGTTCCACCTGTTCACGCACGCCTTCTTCAAGGCGCTGCTATTCCTCGGCTCCGGCGCGGTGATTCACGGCGTCCATGACGAGCAGGACATGCGCAAGATGGGCGGCCTCTACAAGATGATGCCCATGACCTGGATGATGATGCTCATCGGCACGGTGGCCCTGACCGGGGTCGGCTTCTCATTCGGAGTGCTGGGCCTCTTGCCCTGGGATCTGGGTTTCGCCGGCTTCTTCTCCAAGGACGCCATCATCGAGGGTGCCTTCATGGCGGGCCGCGAAGGTGTCTTCTTCGGTATTCCGGCCTTCTGGTTCGGTGTCGTCGCAGCCCTGCTGACCAGCTTCTATTCCTGGCGCCTGATCTTCATGACCTTCCACGGCAAGTTCCGCGGTCCCAAGGAGGTGTATGAACACGCCCATGACCCGAAATTCGCCATGGCGATGCCGCTGGTCGTGCTGGCCATTGGTGCCATCTTTGCCGGGGGTATCTTCAAGAAGGACTTCATCGGCGAGAATGCCGGGCATTTCTGGCATGACGCTGTTCCGGCAGCATCGCATGGTCCGGCCGTGGCCGGTGATCATGGCGAGGCGGCGGCCTATGGCGACGACCATGCCGAAGCCGATACGCATGCGGCTGACGACGCCCATTCTCCCGCTGATGATGATCACGGGGCGGAGGCGGCTTATGCGTCGTCAGACGACCACGCCGAAGCCCGCGAGGGCGATCATGGTGGCGGCCATCATCCGCCGACCTGGGTTCTGCTCTCGCCCTTCTTCGCGACCCTGTTCGGGTTCGGACTGGCGATCTGGTTCTACCTGATCAATGAGGGTATGGGCGCCCGGATCGCCGCGCGCGGTGGTCCGCTCCACTCCTTCCTCTACAACAAGTGGTATGTCGACGAGATCTATCATTTCGTCTTCGTCCGCGGGGCCAAGGGCCTGGGCGATCTGTTCTGGAAGATCGGTGATGTGAAGCTGATCGACGGGCTCGGCCCCAATGGCGTGGCCGGTACAACGCTCGCTGCCGCCCGACGCCTGGCCAAGGGCCAGTCCGGTTTCCTCTATCACTACGCATTCGTCATGCTGATTGGTGTCCTCGGCTTCTCGGTCTGGATTCTCGTCAGCCAAGGGGGTCTTTAAATGTTCGGCGAATTTGAAGCCTTCCTGTCGATCCTGACCTTTGTTCCGGCGCTCGGCGCGCTGGTGATTGCGATTTTCCGCTTCACCGCCCGCAATGAAGACCAGGGACTGATCGACCGAAATTCGCGCTGGGTGGCCTGGCTGGCCACCATGGTGACGTTCGGGATGTCGATTTTGCTTCTGGCGAATTTCGACACCGAGGCGACCGGATTCCAGTTTGTCCATGAAGTGACCTGGCTCGAGCAGATCGGTCTGGGTTACCGTATGGGCGTGGACGGGCTGTCAGTCCTCTTTGTGGTTCTGACCGCCTTCCTTATGCCGATCTGCATCATGGCCTCGGGCGCGATCAAGGCCCGCGTCGCCGATTACATGATCGCCTTCCTGCTGCTGGAAACCATGGTCATCGGCGTCTTCTGTGCGCTCGACCTCGTTGTCTTCTACATCTTCTTCGAAGGCGGCCTGATCCCGATGTTCATCATCATCGGTGTCTGGGGTGGTCAGAATCGCGTCTATGCCGCGTTCAAATTCTTCCTCTACACCCTGCTCGGCTCGGTGCTGATGCTGGTCGCGATGATCGCCATGTTCCTGCAGGCCGGTACGACCGACGTGACCGTGCTGCTGGAAACCGAATTCGCGCGGGATGCCCAGATGTGGATGTGGCTGGCCTTCTTTGCCTCCTTCGCCGTGAAAATGCCGATGTGGCCGGTTCATACCTGGCTCCCGGACGCCCACGTGCAGGCGCCGACCGCCGGTTCGGTCATCCTGGCCGGTGTGCTGTTGAAGCTGGGCGGTTACGGCTTCCTGCGCTTTTCGCTGCCCATGTTCCCGGAGGCGAGTGATTATTTCGCGCCGATGGTTTTCGTGCTGTCGATCATCGCCATCATCTACACCTCGCTGGTGGCCTTCCGTCAGACCGATATCAAGAAGCTGATCGCCTATTCCTCGGTCGCCCATATGGGCTTCGTGACGATGGGTCTGTTCGCGATGAATGAAACGGGGGTCCAGGGCGCGCTCTACCAGATGATTTCTCATGGCTTCATCTCCGGCGCGCTCTTCCTCTGTGTCGGTGTGATCTATGACCGCATGCACACCCGCGAGATTGCCTTCTATGGGGGTCTGGTTCACCGCATGCCGGTTTTCGCGGCGATCTTCGGCCTGTTCGCGATGGCCAATGTCGGCCTGCCCGGCACATCCGGCTTTGTCGGCGAGATCATGACCATGGTCGGCGCCTTCCAGGTCAGCTGGTGGATCGCCACCGGTGCCGCGGTCGGCGTGATCCTGTCAGCCATGTACATGCTGACCGTTTATCGCGATGTCGTGTTCGGCGAGATCACCAATCCGAAGCTGGAAAACATCACGGACCTGAACCGGATGGAGTGGCTCATCTTCGTGCCGCTCGTCATCGGCACGCTGGTCCTCGGCGTGTTTTCCACCCTGATCACGGATGTCACCGCGACCGCGGTCAATCATCTGATTTCCAATTACGATGCGGCGCTCGCTGCATCGGCTCAGTAGGAGAAGCCAGCCATGACGGCCGACATGCTTTCCCAGGATCTGTCGCTTCTCATTCCCGAGCTCGTCCTCGCCGGCGGTGCCCTGGCCCTGCTGATGCTTGGCGTCTTCCTGAGGGAGGACAAGGCGTCCGGCCTCATCCAGTGGCTGACCATCGGCCTTCTGGTGGCGGCCGGTCTTGCGGCGCTGTTCCTGGTCAGCGGCGAGGGCACGGCCTTCAATGACAGCTTCGTCTTCGACAGTCTCGCCCGCTTCTCCAAGACCGCCATCGCGCTGGTTGCGGCGATCGCGATGCTGCTGGCCATGCCGTATCTGAAGACGGAAAATCTCGGCAAGATCGAATACCCGGTCCTGGTCGCGCTCGCCGTGACAGGCATGGTGATGATGGTCTCGGCCAATGACCTGATCGCCATGTATATGGGCATCGAGCTGCAATCGCTGGCGCTCTATGTGCTGGCCGCGTTCAATCGTGACAGCCTGCGCGCCTCCGAGGCCGGCCTGAAATATTTCGTGCTCGGCGCATTGTCCTCCGGCCTGCTGCTCTACGGGGCGTCGCTGGTCTATGGTTTCGCGGGTTCGACAGGATTTTACGATATCGCCCTGGCGGTGGAGAGCGGCAGCAATGTCGGCCTCACGGTCGGCCTCGTCTTCGTGATCTGTGGTCTCGCCTTCAAGGTGTCCGCCGCGCCCTTCCACATGTGGACGCCGGATGTTTACGAGGGCGCACCGACCCCGGTGACGGCCTTCTTTGCCACGGCCCCGAAATTCGCCGCCATCGTGCTGCTGGCGCGCGTCTTGATGGAGCCTTTCGGCGCGGTCGTTGATCAATGGCGTGACGTGATCTGGATGATCGCTGTCCTGTCCATGGGTGTGGGGGCTTTCGGCGCGCTGACCCAGCAGAATATCAAGCGCCTGATGGCCTATTCCTCGATCGGCAATATGGGCTATGCGCTCGTTGCCGTTGCGGCCGCCAGCCAGACAGGCCTGTGGGCTCTGCTGGTCTTCATGTCGCTCTACATGGTGGGCGTGATCGGCTCCTTTGCCGGTATCCTGTCCATGCGGACTCGCGAGGGCATGGTGGAACAGGTTTCCGACCTTGCCGGTCTGGCCCAGCGCAATCCCGGTCTCGGCTGGTCGATGACGGCGCTGATGTTCTCCATCGGCGGGCTGCCCTTCATGGTCGGCTTCTTCGGCAAGTTCTTCGTCGTCTATGCGGCGGTCCAGGCTGACATGATGATCCTCGCCGTGCTCGCCGTTCTCTTCTCGGTGGTTGGCGCGGCCTATTATCTGCGCATTGTGAAGGTGATCTGGTTCGACAGTTCGGACATTGAATTCGTGCCGTCTGCGGTCTCCACCTATTGGGTGGCACGGATCGCCGGCCTGGCGACGATCCTCCTTCTGCCGGTCCTCGGCTGGCTGGTCTTCCGGGCCTACTCCGTCGGCTTGTCGCTGCTCTAGCGGGCGCGACTTGTCTGACCCCCAGCCCCGGATTGAGTGGGTCGAGGAAACCGCCTCGACCAATGCCGATATCAAGGCTCGCGCAATCGATGGCGAGCGCGGTCCGCTCTGGCTGGCTGCGCGGCGCCAGACCGCCGGGCGAGGGCGCCGGGGTCGGGCCTGGAGCTGCCTGACCGGCAATCTCTTCACCACCGGCCTCTACACCTTCCAGTGCGATCCGGGCCGCGCCGCGGAATTGTCCTTCGCCGCAGCCAATGCGGTCGGTGCTGTCTGTGACGCGGCACTCGGTGACCCGGCGCTGACCCGCCTGAAATGGCCGAATGACGCGTTGGTCTCCGGTCGCAAGGCGGCCGGGATCCTTCTTGAGAGCGGCCCGGCGCCCGGGGGCGGGCTCTGGCTCGCAGTCGGGATCGGAATCAATCTCGCCGATGCGCCCGAGGATGTTGACCGACCGGCTACGGCGCTCGCCATCCATGGCCGCACCCTGGCGCCGGACGCTGCTCTCGACATCTTGATCACGGCGTTTGAGCGCGAGCGCCGGGACTGGCTGCTGGGCGGGTTTGGTCCGATCCGTGACCGTTGGCTCACGCGGGCGCACGGGCTGGGCCAGAGCTGCGAGGCGCGGCTTGAAAACGAGACTGTCAGAGGCGTGTTCTCGGACCTCGGGCCCGACGGCGCACTGCGACTGGACTTGGTTGGCGGCGGTCGCCGGTATATCTCCGCAGGAGACGTGTTTTTCCCCGACGCGGGATGAAAGGACAGCCATGCTGCTCGCCATCGATTGCGGCAATACCAATACGCTCTTCGCCATCCATGACGGAACGGACTGGGTCGCGCAGTGGCGGTCGGGCACCGACTCGACCCGCACCGCGGATGAACATGCCGTCTGGCTGTCCCAGCTCATGGCGTTGCAGGGGCGTTCCTTCGACGACATCAGCGCCTGTGTGATCTCCACGGTTGTGCCCCAGGCGCTGTTCAATCTGCGCAATCTCTCGCGACGCTATTTCAAGGCCGAGCCGGTTATTGTCGGCGAGCCGGGCGTGCGGATGGATATCGAAGTGCGGTTGGAACGTCCCCAGGACGCCGGCGCCGACCGTCTGGTCAATGCGCTGGGTGCGCGGGCGGTCTATGACGGTGCCCTGATCATCATCGATAGCGGTACGGCGACCACGTTTGACGTCATTGCCCCGGATGGTGCCTTCGAGGGCGGGATTATCGCGCCGGGGATCAATCTTTCCATGCAGGCCCTGCATGCCGCCGCGGCCAAACTGCCGCGGGTCGCGATCGCCAAGCCTCAGCGTGTGATGGGCAAGGACACGGTGTCGGCGATGCAGTCGGGGGTCTTCTGGGGCTATATCGATCTGATTGACGGACTGGTGCAGCGGCTCAAGAGCGAGTACGCCCAGCCCATGACCGTGATCGCGACCGGCGGTGTCGTCTCCCTTTTCGACGGCGCGTCCAAGGCAATTGATCACTATGACGCGGACCTCACCATCCGCGGTCTCCTCGAAGTCTGGAAACTCAATGGCGGTACCAATTCTTGACCGATAGCCTCTACTTCCTGCCGCTCGGCGGATCCGATGAAATCGGCATGAATCTCAATCTCTACGGCTATGGACCGGAGGGCGAGCAGAAATGGATCATCGTCGATTGCGGGGTCACATTCGGTGATCTGACGACGCCGGGCGTGGATCTGATCATGCCCGATCCGCGATTCATCGAGGAACGCCGCGATGATCTGATCGGGATGGTGCTCACCCACGCTCATGAAGATCATATGGGCGCGGTTGCGCATCTCTGGCGTCGCTTGCGCTGCCCGATCTGGGCGACGCCCTTCACGGCCTGGCTGGTGCGCGACCGTCTGCGGGAATTTGGCTTGCTGAACGAGGTCGAATTGCACGAGATGGCGCTGGACAGCCGTTTCAGCCTCGGCCCGTTCGATCTGCAAATGGTCACGCTGACCCATTCCATTCCCGAACCCAACGGAATCGCCATTCGCACGCCGGCCGGCATGGTCCTGCACACCGGTGACTGGAAGATCGATCCCAATCCGTTGATCGGCGAGGTCACCGACAGCGACGCCATCTCCGCCATCGGCGATGAGGGTGTGCTGGCCATGATCTGCGACAGTACCAACGTCTTCACACCGGGCGAGGCCGGTTCGGAAGGCGATGTCCGGGACGAATTGATCAAACTGGTCGGCGAGTGCGGGACGGGCAAGGTGGCGATCGCGTCCTTTGCCTCCAATGTCGCGCGGCTGCAGTCGGCCATCCAGGCTGCCGAGGCCAATGGTCGCCGGGTCTGTCTGGTCGGCCGCTCCATGCACCGCATGACGGCGGCAGCCAAGTCCGTCGGCATGTTGTCGGATGTGAAGGCCTTCATCAGCGAGGAAGATGCGGCGCGCTTCCCGAACGACAAGATTCTCTATCTGTGCACCGGCTCCCAGGGCGAGCCGCGGGCGGCGCTGTCGCGCATTGCCGAGGGCAATCACCGCAATGTCTCGCTGAGCAGCGGCGATACCGTGATCTTTTCGAGCCGGGTCATCCCCGGCAATGATGTCGGGATTTTCCAGCTTCAGAACCGCTTGGCCGAACGCGGTGTGAACATCTTCACCGAAAAGGATCGGCCGATCCATGTGTCCGGCCATCCCTGCCGCGACGAGCTGGCGCAAATGTATGCCTGGGCCAAGCCGAAAGTGGCGATCCCGGTCCATGGTGAGCGTCGCCACTTGCTCGAGCATGCCGCCTTCGCGCGCGAACTCCAGGTCCCGCAATCGGTCTCGGTGCGCAATGGTGACATGGTCCAGATCCGCAGCGACGGCACTGCCTCCATTGTTGATGAGGCACCGGCCAGCCGTCTCCATGTCGACGGGAATTTCATCGTCGATGCCGGCGCCGATTCCATGCGCGAACGACGCAAGCTGGCCCATGCCGGCCAGATTGCCGTGGCCATGGCCGTGACGGATACCGGTGAGTTGGTCTCCGGTCCGGAAGTCCGCATGCAGGGAGTGCCGGAAGACGCCAATCTATCGCTGGATGGATTTGCTGACGCCCTGGCGGACGAGGCCGAGCGGGCCTTCGATCGCCTGTCCAAACGCGATCGCCGTGATGTCGAGCGGGCCGAGGAAGAGGTTCGCCGGGCTGTGCGCCGCGAGGCCAACCGGATCTGGGGCAAGAAGCCCTGGGTCGAGATTTTGATGCTGGAAGTCTGACGAGGAGACCATCGCCATGAAGATCGGACGTTTGAACCATGTCGGCGTGGCCGTCCCCGATATCGAGGCGGCTAAACAAACCTATGCCGACCTCTATGGTGCGACCGAGGCGACCGAGACCCGGGATTTCCCGCATCTCGGCGTGCGCGTTTCCTTCGTGCATCTCGACAATTCCGAGATCGAACTGATCGAGCCGTGTGGTGATGACAGCCCGATCCACAAATTCCTCGAGCGCAATCCCAAGGGCGGCCAGCACCATCTCTGTTTCGAGGTTGCCGATATCATCGCCGCGCGCGATGCCATGCAGGCCAGGGGAGCGACCGTGCTGGGCACGGGTGAGCCCTATATCGGGGCCCATGGTGTGCCGGTGATCTTCATCCACCCGAAGAATAGTCATGGCCAGCTGATCGAGCTGATGCAGGAGCCGATGCGATGATGACCTGGCTCAAGCGTGCACCCGTTGCCATAGCGGGCCTGCTCTGGCTCTCCGGCTTTTTCATCCGCGATGGCGGGGTTGGTGTGGTCAATGGCGTCGTGGTCTTCCTGATCGTCTGGTGGCTCTTCTTCTTCACCATGCTGCCGATCGGTGTGCAGTCCCAGGAAGAGAGCGGGGATGTGGTCGAGGGCTCCGAGCGCGGCGCGCCGCAGGCGCCGAACCTGCCGCGAAAAATGTGGTGGTCGACCGTCGCGGCCTCGACCGTCTGGATCATTTACTTCATCGTCAATGAAAGCGGCGTTCTGGCGCCGTTCATGCCGTCTGGCGCTTACTAACAGAAACGACCTGACGTGCAGTCCCGGAAGGGGTGGGGCTGTGCTTGTCTGAAATGGGGAACAAGATGACCGAACCAGTATCGACGCCGGAACCCAAGCGCCGCGGCGCCTTCACGCGCTTTCTTGACGGCGTCGAATGGCTCGGCAATCTCCTGCCGCACCCGGTGACCCTCTTTGCCATCCTGGCGGTCGGTATCGTGCTCCTGTCCGGACTGTTCGGCTGGCT
>NZ_CAJQOO010000066.1 GCF_905480005.1 uncultured Maricaulis sp. | reverse complement strand
CTCATCGGGTAACCGCGCCCCGCTCCATTCGGCAAAGGCGCTGGCCTCGTAATAGCTCAGATGAATGACCGGCCCGTCCGGATCGAGGGTCTGCTGGCCGTGCAGGGTGAATTCCTCCCACCCGGCGGCTCCCTCGCGCCAATAGAGCGGCGCGGTCCACCCTTCGGCCTGCACCCGAGCCCAGCCATCGGACAGCCAGAGCGTCGCCGTGCCATAGCCGCCATCGGCAATGAAATCGGCATAGTCGCGATTCGTCGCCAGCCGATCCGCCAGGGCAAAGGGCGTGAGGATGGCTTTGTGCCGTGGCCCCTCATTGTCAAAATGGAAGCCACCGGCCTCGGCACCGATCTCGACAATGCCGCCATCGAACGCGACCCAGCCGGGCGGCCCCGATTGCGTCACCGCGCGGGATGTCTGCGCCTGGAAGGCCGCCGGCGCGAAGGGATGGCGCGACAGGACATGCTTGATATCGGTCAGGGTCAGCTCCTGATGCTGCTCCTCGTGGGCGAGCCCAAGCTGGATCAGAGGCGCCAGGGCCGCATTTTTGAGGTCTTGGTTAGCGCCGAGTAAACGCATCATCGCGGCATCGACATGGGCCCGGTAATCCAGCACTTCACCCAGCGGCGGGCGGCTGAGAAAGCCGCGCTCGGGCCGGTCATGCCGATCGCCGATCCCGTTGTAGTAGGAATTGAACAGGTAATTGTATTCGCTGGAAAATTCTTTGTAGCCCGGCAAATGCTCACGGAGAAGGAAAGTCTCCCAGAACCAGGTCGTGTGCGCCAGATGCCATTTGGTCGGACTGACATCGGCCATGGTCTGGACCAGCATGTCCTCGGCGCCCAGTTCCGCGACCAGGGATTGTGTTCGATTGCGGACACCCGAATAGAGTGATGACAATGATACCTGCTGCATGTCTTCCATGCTTCTAACTCCCCGTGCCGACAGCCCGAATTAAGAAGTTTTCAAGGCGTCCATGTCATCGATAACGGTCAATACAACTGATCGCAAATCAAGAACCATGGCCGCTAAACCCGCTGACGCTCTTCACCTACTCGCGACCGTACGCGACCCCGAGAAACGCCAGCAACTTGCGCTGAGCGTAACGGAGATGTGTGTCGCGCAACCGCTCGCGCCAAGCGCCGAGCCGATTGCCGGTGACCTCCTTGTTACGCTGTCGACCAAGTCTGACCTCGACACCAAGGTGGCGATGGCGAAGAAACTCGCCAATTGCGACTGGGCGCCCCATTCGGCAGTCCGCCATTTCGCATTCGACCAGATCGAGATTTCTGCGATCATCATCGAGAAAAGCGACCTTCTGACCCAGAAGGACATGATCGAGCTGGCAGAGGCGGGCTCCATCGAGCATCGCCGGCATCTCGCCATGCGGGCCAATCTCTGCCTGCCGGTGACCGACCGCCTGGCCGAGCCGGGTGAGCCGATCGTCCTGCGCGCGCTCGCAAACAATGACACGGCCGAGATCTCCGAGGACACGCTGGAGGTCTGCCTGCATGTCGCGCGCGAGCATCCCAAACTGCGTGAGGCCCTCGCCCGCCGTCATGACTTGTCGACCGATTACGCCACCCAGCTCTGCATCATGCTGCCGGAAAACTGGCGCGAGGAATTGTATCGTCGCTTTGGCCTCGACAAGGCCAAGGTCGAAACCCTCGCGGTCGAAGCGGCGCTGGGCGCCACACCGGAAGACGTCGACAAGAATGCCGCCCGGGAAGTCCAGGACGCCAAAGACGCCGGAAAGCTCTCCGGTCGCTTCGCGATGGAGTCCCTGAAAGCGGGCAAGGAAGCCGTTTTCGATCATGCGATTGCAGCATTGTGCGATATCAAGGCATCGCAATGGCGCGTCGCGCTGGCCATGAATGGCGTCCGCGCTGCCGCCATGGCCTGCCAGGCTGCACAGCTGGAGCGCACCGCCTATCCGATCATTCACAAGACATTGCAGCGTTCCGGCCGCATCCATCAGGCCCTCGAGGGCGACGCGATGGCCGCCGCCGCGAATGTCTTCCGCATGTACGGACCGGAAAAAGCGGCGAAGGTCTTGCGCCAGATGGGCACGAGGGCTTGAATAAGAACCTGTTTCATCAGGTTTTCCTTCGAGCCCGCCATCACCGCTTCCCTCGCCTTTCTCGCCAGCCCCCGTCCTGAGGCCAAGGCCGCCAAGTCGCGCCTTGAACAGGTTTATGGTCATGTTCCGATCGAGGAGGCCGAGATCATTGTCGCCCTGGGCGGTGACGGGCTGATGCTCGACGCGCTGCACCTGTCCATCAAGACCGGAGCGCGGGTCTACGGCATGAATTTCGGCTCGGTCGGATTCCTCATGAATGATTTTCGCGAGGACGGGCTGACCGAACGCCTCGCCCTGGCCGAGCGCGCGCGCATCCATCCCTTGCGGGCCGTTGGCGAGGACATTCACTGCAAGCCCTTCGAGGCCCTGGCGATCAATGAGGTCTCGCTTTTGCGTGAGACCCGTCAGACAGCCAAGATCAAGATCACGATCGACGGCACCAGCCGGATGTCGGAATTGCAGGCCGACGGTGTCCTGGTTGCCACCCCGGCCGGCTCGACCGCCTATAATCTGTCGGCGCACGGACCGATCCTTCCGCTCGATTCCACGGTCCTCGCCCTGACTCCGATCAGCGCCTTCCGGCCGCGTCGCTGGCGCGGCGCTCTGCTGCCGCGCAATGCCCGGGTCGGGTTCGAGATCGTCGAACCCTCGCTGCGACCGGTCTCCGCCGTGGCGGACAATCAGGAGTTCCGGGAAGTCGCCCGTGTGGACGTGGTGGAAGCTCAGGATGTGACCCTCACCATGCTGTTCGATCCGGGCCGGGATCTGGCTGAACGCATTCTGGTCGAACAGTTCGAAAACTGATCCGATTTAGGCTGGCGTTAAGCAAGCCGTGCCAGTCTGCCCGGACGATTTGATCGAACGGACCCGAACCCGCAATGAGCGACTTCGCGCTGGACAAGACTTTATCGCGTCTCACCATACTTCTGGTGGATGACAGCGCCGCCCTGCGGGGGGCGCTGAAAGTCTCGCTGACGGCGTTCGGCTGCAGCGCGGTCATCGAGACCGACACTGTGGAACGGGCGCTCGATGTGATCGGCTCCCGACAGATCGATCTCGTGATTACCGACTGGAAGATGAAGCCGCGCGACGGCATCGATCTCGTTCGCACGCTGCGCGACCGGCGCCACAGCCCGGCGCCGAACCTGCCGGTCATCATGCTCTCCGCCTACAGCGCCGAAGAGCGCATTCGCGAGGCACGCAATACAGGCGTCGATGCCTTCCTGACAAAACCTTTCACCGCGGCCAATCTCGCCCAGACCTTGCGCGAGACCCTCGGCTACCAAACCCACAACCGGGCTGGCGCTGAAGACGCCGCGCTCGCGACTGCCAGCTAAGAGGACGTCTCATGGCCCAGAACAAGGATGTGGAGGTCATCTCCGCCCCCAACATGTTGCAGATCAAGGTCGGCGGACCGATCAGCCAAGGCGATCTGCACATGATCGAGAAGGCCGAAGAGGCCCTCAAGGACATGCGCGGTGATTTCGGCCAGTGGCTGGAAGAAGAAGTCGTCAAGCTGGAGGCTGCTGCCAAGATCGTCCGCGAGACCGGCCTCAAGGGCGAGGAGGGCGAGGAACTGTTCATTCGCGCCCATGACCTGCGCGGACTGGGAACCACGTATGAATTCCCGATTGTCACACGCCTGGCCAAGTCGCTGACCAAGATGATCGACATGCCGGAAAAGCGTCAGAAGGCGCCGACCGCCCTCGCCCTGGCCCATGTCGGCGCGATCCGCGCGGCCCTGTCACAGAATATCCGGGATGATAATGATCCCGTCGCCGCCGCGCTGGCCGGCGAGCTCGAAACCCAGACGACGGCCTTCGCCGAGCCCTGGAAAGACGACTGATCCGGACGCGCCCTGCGGCCCGGTCCAGACATGAAAAAGCCGGTGCGTCAGCACCGGCTTTTTCATGCGCGACGATGAAGGCGAGGCTTATCCGGTGGCCTTGAGTGCATCCACATCGTCATCGAACCGGCTCATCACATAGTCCAGGTCTTCCTCCGGAATGCCCTGGAAGCGGGTGATCGCGCGTTCGGCCAGCGCCCGGCGGAAATGCGCCCGACCGGCGTCATCCTGGGGGATTTCCATGCCGTGATAAACGTCCAGCGCCGCCCGGACAGCCGGATAGAGACGCGACGGCATGCCGGTCCGGTCATAGACCGCGCGCAAACCCAATGGCCCGGCATCATGAACCAGCAACCAGGCACGCGAATGGGTGACGCCCGCCAGCTCGGCAAAGGCGTGCTCGACGAAGGCGATGTGTCCACGCAGAAGGGCGCGCAGGATCAAGGACGGCGTCAGCCGGCTATTGAGGCGCAATTGCTGGACGAAATGCTTGGGATCATGGGCCAGACCGGCCTGGTCAACCAGGTCCAGGGTAGCCCGTTCGCGCGCGCCCTCGGACAGTTCCACCGCCAATTGCGGCGGCAGAGCGTGCGTCTTCACGAGACGGTTCAGCGCCACGTCAGAGACATGGGCGATCAGGCGCTCGGTGACACTCAGCGGCAATTGCGAGCGGGCCACGAAGGCATCCATCACGCCGCTATTCTCGCAGAATTCGGTGAAGGCCCGCTGATAGGCCGCATCATCGAACTCGGCCCCGTCATTCGACGCAGCGACCGACACGGCGGCATCATCACCGCTATCGAGGATTTCATGGACCACGATCGGCGCAACCCGGCTGCGACCGGCGATGGCGCAGCGCTTGGTCGTCTCGGCCGTTTGCAGGACCACGAGCAGGTCCTCATCGGTGAGGACCGGCGAGGTCTCCAGAACAGGCGTCGCAACACTGTCGACATCGGCCGCAAGCTTGCGCGCGATGTCGCGCGGCAGATTGGGCGACTGACGCAGGGTGATGGACATCGCCCGGCGGACCAGTTCGGCCGCGTCGCGTGCGATCAGATCAAGGATGTCCCGGGCGGCCGTACGTTCGACTTCGGTCAGGGAAGCCGCATCCATGCGGCGGCAGATCTTGCGCGCTGCCATGGCACGGTCTTCGTCATTCTCGCCCTTCACAAGGCGGCGAATATCGTCGTTTGTCAGGCTGTTTCGAAGGGCTACGACACTCATGGGACGTCCATTTCAAACGCGAGAAAACGGGTCAGACGCAAAGACTCTGGTGAGGAATCTAAGCGCGACATGCTTAATGAAATCTTGCCGCCGCCTGCGTCCCGTTTACGAATCGCGAACCCGGCCGGCGCGCGGGGCATCAAGCGAGGCGAGAATCTCAACCAGAGCCGGCGACAGCTCGCCATTGCCGACCTGCAGATTGGACCGCATCGAGGCGACCGACTGCATGACCGGCGACGGGGCCGCCATGCTATTGCCGCCGGTCGAGCCCGGCGGCGTGGCCAGCATGTTGCCGACCTCCTGCATCGCCGTGGCCTGGGCCAGCTGGCGGGTATTGGTGCGGGCGCGGGCGCCATCGCCTTCATGGGTCAAGACGGCCAGGACTTCAGCGGTGGAGCGCGGACGCCCGCCCTCGAAAAAGATCGGCCTGTTGGCCCGGGCCGCGGCCGGAAACAGGGTGTCGGCACGCTGGTCCGGACTGCGCTCCGCCGCGGAGATCAGTTCAGCTGCGCCCCCGGCACCGAGAAAATGGGCTGCATACAGCTCGCCACCCGAAGCCGGGCGCCCGATGCGGGACTCAATGACGCTGCTATTCTCGGCTGCCAGCTCGCCCGCCATGCGGGCAGAGGCGACGGCGTCAAAGCGCAGATCGAGGATTTCCTGGCGCCGCGCCGGGTCCGTCACGGTGAAGCGACCATTGGCATTCTGGGTGATGGCGTCGGCTTCGGCAGCATAGCCATGCTCGGCACCACGACGGGACAGAACGCCCAGCCAGGTCTGCTCGATGAACTGGAACATGCCAGCGGCGCTGGAGGTTCGCGCTTCGGCCCGCACATCGAAATTGCTCTCCCGGGCAGCGGTGTTCACCAGGAAGTTGAAATCGGTACCGGTCTCCTGCGCAGCCTGGCGAATGGCGCGCATGGTGAAGTCCTGGCTGTGTGTATCGACGGGGCTGACCAAGTCTGTCTCTCCGCGGGCGTGGCTGCCAAAGGATGATCCCAAGAGGCCGAATCGCCTCGAATCGCCTGCCCAGACTCACGCAAACGTGGCTAACCCGGCGTTAACGCGGCCCGCTGAGCGGCTTGCACAGGCCTGCGGATGGGCCAATAATAATAACGAGGGACGTCCGACCCGCTGCCTGTCATCACGCGATGCCGGGCTGCCAGCCAGGAGACGACGCATGACACGCCTGAATCGCAAGACGCTGCCCCGTCCGACGCTCACAACCGGTCTGATCGCCGCGCTCGGCGCGCTGGGGCTTGCCGCCAGCGCCTCCGCGCTCGCAACACAGGACGGGGCGGTGGTTCCGGCCGCTGCCGAGACGGAGGCCTCCACCGAAGTCGTGACCGAGGCCCGCGACGGCCCGATCCGGATCCGCAATATCAATGGCTATGCCGTGCTTGACCGCCAGCACCTGGTGCTGCGCGCGGGCGCCAGCCGCCGCTATCTGGTGACGCTCAAGCGCCGCTGCATGGGATTGCGCTCCAGCACCGGCGTCGGCCTCAGCATCGATAACTTCGCCACCATCCACAATCCGCACTTCGAATACGTCCAGACCCGGCAGGATCGTTGTTATTTCGACACGATCGAGCGGGTCTCCAGCAATGACGAGGCGCGGGCACTGATCGAAGCCCGGGCGGAAGCGGCCGCTGACGCGGAAAGCGATGCCGACAGCATGCGGTGAGTGCGGGCCGCGAGCGGACCCGCACCCCGTCAAGCCGCTTCAGATCGAAAACGTGGCGCATGATAGCGCCAGGCATCCTGTACGATTTCCTCGATCGATGACCGTCGCGGCGTGAATTTCAATGCCGCTCGCGCGAAACCCGTATCCGCGTAGAGCTCGGGCGCATCGCCCTGGCGCCGCTCAGCCAGTACGCGCGGTACTGGCCGCGCTCGGCGCAATGCTCTGGCGCTGGCTTCTTGCGTTGGACCGTTGGCAGGCCCTCGCGCTCATGATCGCGGGCACCATCTATCTTGGCGGGGCCGTCGGGATGGAATTCATCGCCGGCGAATACCTGACCCACATAGACCCGCACCATGCCGGTGTGACGGACCTCAGGCGCGATCTCCTCGCCACACTGGAGGAGACATTGGAGATGACCGGACTGATCCTGCTCATTCAGGCTCTGGTCAAAACGCCCCGTCAGGCGGGCGAAACAGGGATGAGCGGAAAGAAAAATGGTACCGCCTCCCTGGTTTGAACAGGGGACCTCTAGATCCACAATCTAGCGCTCTAACCAACTGAGCTAAGGCGGCACACCTTGTCACGACGGAGGGTTGGCAGCGGGGCTGCCGACCTTGGCGTGAGGCGCGGGAAACTAGCGCCCCCGCCCCCCGCTGGCAAGCACCCCGTCAAGGCTTTTGCAGAGGGCTCTGCAGCAGCCCTGACGGTGATGGTCAGCCCGTATATCCGCGAGCCTGGATATGGGCCCGCATGGCGGCGACGCGGTTGTCGTCGGACGGATGGGTGGAGGCGAACTCGGCCACATTGTGATCATTCATCGCCGACATGCCGACCCAGAAGTCCACCGCCTGGCGCGGGTCATAGCCGGACCCGACCATGTAATCGACGCCGAGGCGGTCGGCCTCGTATTCGTGTTCGCGGGAATAGGGCAGGATGACGCCATAGGTCACGCCCATGCCGAGCGCCGCCCCGACATCATCGCTGTACTGGGCATAATTCGATCCCGAGGACCCGATAGCGCTGGCCAGGAGCGACACACCCATCTGGGCCGCCATCTGCTGGCTGGCGCGCTCGGCGGAATGGCGTCCGGCGACATGGCCGACCTCATGCCCCATCACGGTGGCGACATGGTCATCCGTGTCCATGATGTCGAGAATGCCCTTGTAGAATCCGACCTTGCCATTGGGCAGGACCCAGGCATTCACGGTATCGCTGTCAAAGACCACGAACTCCCAGTCCAGATGGCTCTGGCCCGAGGCAGCGACGACCCGGTCGCCGACGCGCTGCAGGCGTCGCTGGTAGGACGGATCGCGCAGGACACGCTCACGCTGGAGGCTGTCCTGCCAGGCCTGTTGCGAGAGCTGGGCCAATTGCCCGTCCGAGACCAGCATGAGCTGGCTGCGCCCGAGCGCTGCATTGTCCGCACACCCTGCCACGAATGGCAGGACGGTTCCGGCCGCCAGCCCCATGATCATTTCGCGACGGCGGACGAGATCCACCGGTGGTTTCCTCGACATGGCATTTCCCCCCTTTGGTGACGTTGCAATCAGCGGTAACCTAACGCGAAGAGTTTTTCACGTCTCGCCAAGAAAACGACAAACGCTGCCGCTAGCGTGATTTTTCAACCAACCCGGAGTGCCCCCCGCCATGAAACGCCTCGGTCTCGCCCTCGGCTTTATCGTTGTCCTGCCGGTCGCAGCGGTCTTTATCCTGCCAGCGGTCATTCCCGCCTCGACCTATCGCGAGCCGGTGGAAACCGCAGCCCGGGACGCGCTCAATCGCGATGTCTCGCTGGGCGGCGACATCTCGCTGCAGGTCTTCCCGCAATTGCAGATTCGCGCCAGCGACGTGTCGATCGCCAATGCACCCGGCTTCGGTGAGGCGGCCTTCGCCGAGATGCGCGAGATGCGTGTCGGCGTCCGCCTGATCCCGCTCCTGAGTCGCCGCGTCGAGATCACCGAATTCGTTCTGGTCGATCCGACCATCCGCCTCGAACAGACGCGATCCGGCAATAATTGGAGCTTCACCGATCCCGACGGCGCGGCCGCGCCGGCGCCTGCCAGTTCGGGCGAAGGTTTTGTCCGGCGTGAAGGGGCTCTGCCGCTGGAGGCCAGTTTCGGCGATGTGCGGATCGAGAATGGCGCCCTCTATTTCTCCGATGGGACGCAGAACCGGGCCATCACCGGGCTTGACCTGATGGTCGCCCTGCCCTCGCTGGACACGGAGACCCGCCTGAACGGTGCGCTCAATGCCGATGGCGAGAGCCTCGACTTCAGCGCCACGATCGGCTCGATCCGCGATTTCTTCGAGGGACGTGAAACGCCGGTCACGCTGGGCCTCGGTGGCAATCTCGCCGATGTGAGCTTTGACGGGCGTTTTCTCGCTGGCGAAGCGATTGCCTTTGACGGCGCGCTGGACGCCACCATTCCCTCGATCCGGAATCTCGCCGCCTTTGCGGGCGCGCCCCTGCCGCCGGGCGAGCATATCGAAGGCTTCCGGGCCGTCGGCACGATGACCGGGACGCCGGGCGAGATCGGACTCACGGCCTCCCGGCTGGAATTTGACGCCATTGCCGGCTCGGCCGAGCTGACCGCCAACATGACCGGGCCGCGCCCGCGCCTGACCGGCTCGCTCACCCTGGCGGAACTGGATGTGAACCCCTATCTGCCGGCACCGGTCGAACGCCCGGCCCCGGCATCCGGTGGCGGTGTCCCGCCCTGGAGCGAAGCCCCGATCGATCTGGCCGGACTCGGTGTGGTTGACGCCGATCTGCGGCTCGAGGTTGGTCGTCTTCTGGTCCAGGACCTGGAGATTACCGACGCCCGGCTGCGCGCCCGGCTGAACAATAGCCGGCTGGAAGTCACGCTGGAGAATATCGCGCTCTATGCCGGTCAGGGCAGCGCCACTGTGGTCGCCAACGGCCGCGGCAATCGTCCCAGCTTCTCGCTCAACGCCTCGCTGGACGGGCTCGACTCCGGTCCCTTCCTCGAAGCCGCGGCGGGCTTTGACAAATTGCGGGGCACAGGCGCCCTGTCGCTCGATCTCACAGCCGCCGGGGCTTCCCAGGCCGCCATCATGAGCTCGCTCGATGGCAGCGGGGATTTCAGCTTCGCCGACGGGGCCCTCGTCGGAATCAATGTTGCCCAGACCATCCGCAATGTCAGCAGCCTGGTGGGCGGCGGTGGCAGCCAGGGTGAAGCCGAGGATGAAAGCGCGGCGAGTACGGGCGAGCAGCAGGCCACCGATTTCTCCTCGCTGACCGGCTCTTTCACCATCACCGACGGCCAGGTCGCGCAGCGTGACCTGCTCATGCTCTCTCCGCTCCTGCGCATCGAGGGCGCCGGGTCTGTGGACCTGCCCGGGCAAAGCGTGGATTACCGCCTGCGGCCGCGCGCGGTTGCCTCCATCGAAGGTCAGGGCGGCCAGCGCGATCTGCGCGGTATCACCGTGCCGATCCGGTTGCGCGGCGGCTTTAATTCGGTCTCGGTCGGCGTCGATACCGAAGCGGTCGGCGAGGCCCTGCTCCAGGGCGCGGTGAACAGTGCGCTGGGCGGTGACGGATCCGGTTCGCCGGAGGACGCGCTGCGCGACGGCCTGCTCAATGCGATCGGCCTGGGTGGTGAGGATGACGGCCAGGATGACAGCAATGATGAAAATGGCGAGGAGAGCCGCCCGGATCCGGCCGAACAATTACTGCGCGGCCTGCTCAATCAGCGGCGCAACCGCAATGAAGACACCGAGGAAGAAACACCAGCCGATCCACAATAGGATCACGATGAACGGCAGATGACCCGCTATCCCGGATCGGGTTCATGTGCGCTGTGACAAGGTCTGTACCTACCATGCCAGACCCGACAGAGGGGACAATGAGATGACCATGAAACGCCTTGGACAGGCCGCGATCGGCCTCCTGCTCACCAGCCTCGCCGGCCACGCCGCCGCCCAGTCCATCATCCTTTTCGAGGATGCCAATTATCGCGGCCGCGAAGTGCGGATCTCCGGCGATGTCCGCAATCTCGATTCGGTCAATTTCAATGACCGGACCTCGTCCTTCCGGGTCGTGTCCGGCCAGTGGGAATTGTGCCAGCACGATGATTATGGCGGCACGTGTGAAATCCATGCCTCGGGCCAGGCGTCCATGGGCCGGATGAATGACCAGCTGACCTCGCTTCGCCCGGTCGCTGCCGGCCAACCCGGTCGCCCGGGTGGCGGCTATGGCGGCCCGTCCCTGACCTTCTATTCCGGTCCGAACTATACCGGGCGCTCGGTTGTCGTGACCACGAGTACGCCGGACTTCTCGCGCATCAATTTCAATGACCAGGCCCGATCGGTTCGCCATGGCGGACGCGGTGCATGGGTTGCCTGCCAGCACGCCAATTTCGATGGCGCCTGCATGGTGATCGATGGCGATATCGCCAATATCGGGGGTGGCATGTCTGGCGAGATCAGCTCGGCCGAACCTGATTATGCCGGTCGACCCAGCCGCCCGGGTCGCCCCGGTGGCGCAGGCGAAAGGCCTCGCTCGGGTGTTTTCCTCTATGACGGCATCAATTTCGAGGGCCAGCGTGTCGCCGTGGATTCCGACACGTCCAACCTCGCCCGCATGGGCTTCAATGACCGCGCCGACAGCCTGATCATTGCCCGTGGCGAGACCTGGATCATCTGTGATGATGAAGGCTTCACCGACAGTTGCCAGCGCGTCCAGGGCGAGGTTCGCGACCTCACCAGCCTGGGCCTGCGCAACCGCCTGACATCGCTGCGTCGTGTTGATGGCAGCTGGGGTGGATCAGGTGGCGGCTATCCCGGCGGACCGCGTGCCGATATCCGCGGCGGTGTCCGTGGCGTCGACAGCCTTTTCTTCCCGCGCCCGGAGATCAATGGCTATGGCATTGATCGCTGCCTGGGCGGCTATGGGGCGCGCTGCGACCAGCAGGCCGCCGACCGCATGTGCCAGGCCGCCGGACTGCGCCGCGCCGCCCATTACAGCGTCGACCGCTATAACCGGTCACAGACCTGGTATCTGGAACAGAACCGCGCCTGCACCTCCGGTCAGTGCGGCGCCCTGGTCGACGTGCTCTGCACCGACTGATCCGGCGACTGGCCTGAACGAATGCGCCGCCCTGGCTTCCGGGGCGGCGTTTTTCGTGCCTGAAACCGCGTTTTCGCACCATATGACTGTTGGGTCAGGGCGCGCTTTGACCTATATTAGTTTCAAATGAAACTAACTCGATCCCTCATGTGACCGGAGCCCGTCCATGCCTGTGAATGATCCCGTCGTTGCGGAACAGGACCCTGCTGCCGATTTTACCATCGACCAGAAGTGGGAGCGCTATTCGTCGGAAGAGCACGCGATCTGGACCACGCTCTACGAGCGCCAGATGAAAATCCTCAAGGGACGTGCGGCACCGGAACATTTCGCCGGGCTGGAAATGCTCAATCTCAATGAAGGCGGAATTCCCGATTTCCGGCGGGTCAATGAAAAGCTGGAAAAGCTGACCGGCTGGACAGTTGTGACAGTGCCAGGCCTGATCCCGGAGAAGGACTTCTACGAGCACCTGGCCAATCGCCGCTTCGTCTCCGGACGATTCATCCGGGATGGCGAAAAGCTCGACTACCTGCCCGAACCCGACATCTTCCATGATGTCTTCGGTCACGTTCCCCTGCTCACCCAGCCGGTGTTTGCCGATTATATGCAGGCTTATGGCCGGGGCGGTCTTCGCTCACTCGAATTCGATGCCATCAAGCACATGGCGCGGCTCTACTGGTATACGGTGGAATTCGGCCTCATCAACACGCCGGAAGGCCGACGCATCTATGGCGCCGGCATTGTCTCGTCACGCGCAGAATCGATCTTCAGTCTTGAAGCCCGCTCCCCCAACCGGATCCATTTCGATCTCGAACGGATCATGCGGACCGATTACCGCTATGATGATTTCCAGCAGAGTTACTTCGTGATCGACAGCTATGACGAGCTGATGGAGGCGACCTATGCCGACTTCGCGCCTATCTATGATCGCCTGCCGGATCTGACCGAATACAAGCCGTCCGACATCGCCGAGGGCGACAAGGTCTACACGCGCGGCAGTCAGGAATATGCGATGGCGGGTGGATTGACCGGCAAGGCGGAAGCCGTCTGACGGCGAATCCGCTTCAGAGCCTCGCTCAGGGCCTGGCTCAGACCATGGCCGGGCTGACGCGACCGTCCTGCGTTTCGGCCAGCATCATCGTCCCGGTCTTGGCGAGGGCTTCGACCAGTTTTTCCCGTGAGACCGGTTTCACGATGTAGAAGGTGGCGCCGGCCGCGCGGCACTTCTCTTCCATTTCCGGATTGCGCGCGCCCGAATACACGCCGATCGCGCCGCCACCGAGCTCGGTCTGGGTGTCGCCGATGAAGGCGAGCGCATCGCCGCCGGCCAGGCTCAGATCACACAGGACAAAAACGGGGCCGGGGTCCCGGGCACGCAGATGCTCCAGCGCATCTTCTGGACGCGTGAAGCCATTGAACTCGAAGTCAACGCCGGCATCCTCGAGATCCGCCTTGAACAGGAAATGCTCGTCCGGGTCATCATCGACCAGAATGACCGGCACAGGCCTGACGTCTGACAACTGCGTGCTCCCCCGAAGTGCGAAGGCGGCAAACTATCACGAAAAACCCGTTTGGGTAGAGGCTTGGAGAATAGGATTATTCCTCAACCCACACAAGTCAGTCAGCCGCGCTGGAACGGGTAGAAATCGCCACCCAGCCCCAAAATCCCGGTCAGCGCATCCAGGGCCGTGCGCGACTCTGTCAGCAAGGCCGGATCGCCAAGATCATCGGGCGCAAGCCGGTCCCGATAATGCGTGTTCGCCCACGCCGTCAGCTGGCTGAACAGCGCGTCCGTCATCAACGCCGATGGCGTCACGGCGGCAAGTTCCTCATCGGTCAGAACGACGCGCAGGCGCAGACAGGCCGGGCCGCCGCCATTTCGCATGGACTGGCGCACATCGACAAAGTCCACGCGCCCGATCGGGCCATTGCCCGCGACCATGCCTGCGCAATAGGCGCGCGTGGTCGCGGTTTCCTCGGTCTCTTTCGGTGCGATCAGCGCCAGACGGTCCTCGCCAGGCCACTCCAGGAGCTGAGAATTGAACAGGTAGCTGGTGATGGCATCGCCGATCGGTACTTCCGCCTCGGGAACCTCCACAAAGACGGGGTCGAACAAGCCATCGGCGGCGCGGCGGATGGCTTCCATCGCGCCCGCCCGGTCTTCGAAAGCGAGCTCGTGGAAGAAAAGCGTGGTACGGGTGCCGACACAGACAACATCATTATGAAAGGCGCCGGCATCAATCGCGTCCTGCGACTGGCGCAGAAAGACGCACCGCGCCGGGTCCAGCCCGTGCGAGCGCGCCACCGCCTGGCAGGCTTCCAGTGTCTGACGCGCCGGGAAAGCGCCGGACCAGGTCTCGCCGGCAACCCGGCCATAGACAAAAATCTCGACACCCTCACCGCCCTGCTCCGCGCACAGGCGCACATGATTGGCAGCGCCTTCATCGGCGAAATCGGCCTGCATGGGCAGGGGGTCATGGACCGCAAACCGACCCGTGTCCGCGAACGCCCAGGACAATCCGCGCTGGGTCTGACGCCCCTCGATGGAGCGGTGCAATGTGGTCAGGAGATTGGCCGGCGTGAAATGCAGGCGCGAATCCGCGGTATCAGCCGACGGCGATACGGTCGCGGCATTGGCCGACCACATCGGCGACGCCGAACTTGCCTTCCGGACCAGGCCTGGCGCCTGCTTCCAGGCAGACTCCAGAACGCCCGCATCGCTGCCGGAGAAACCGGCGCGGCGCAGCAATGGCAGGAAAGGACGCTCATGCGGGGGCAAGAGCCCCTGCACCAGGCCGGCGTCGGCGAGGCGTTTCATCTTGGTCAGGCCTTCAAGCACGCCTTCACGCGGCGAGGAGACAAGCCCCTCATTGCGAGCGCTGGCCAGATTGCCATCGGAAAGGCCGCCATAATTATGCGTCGGCCCGATCAACCCGTCGAAATTCGCCTCGCGTGCCGCCATGATCAATCCACTCCCTTGACAGCCATCCGCTCCGGCGTCCGGGCCGCCTGTGTGGCAACCGGATAGGCACAGTAATCCGCGGCATAATAGGCGCTGGGTCGCAGATTGCCCGACTGGCCGGGGCCACCGAATGGCATATTCGATGCCGCACCACAGGTCGGCCGATTCCAGTTCACAATCCCGGCCCGGCTTTCGACCCAGAAGCGCTCCCACAGCTCTTCACTGTCAGACACCAGACCGGAAGACAGGCCGTAGGCCGTGTCATTGGCCGCCGCCATCGCAGCCTCGAAACTGGCCACACGCGTGACCTGGATGAGAGGGCCGAAGACTTCCTCATCGGGCACATCCACGCCGGTGACGTCGAGCAGGCCGGGGCGCAGGAAGGCCTCTCCGAGCGCGGGCACAGGTGCGACCTCGAGCAGAGCCCTGGCTCCCCGGGCGACCAGATCCCTCTGGGCGTCGAGAACGCCCTGCGCCGCACGCGCAGAGACGAGCGGGCCGATGAAGGGCTCTTCGCTGGCATCCCAGCGGCCGATGGAAAGCTGGCCGGCGATCCGGATGATCGCGTCAATCACGGCATCGCCAAAGGCCCCTTCCGGCAGGATGAGGCGACGGGCGCAGGAGCAGCGCTGCCCCGCGGTCACATAGGCAGACTGGACGGCGATGCGCGCAGCGGCTTCGGCATCCCCGGCGTCCCAGACAACGAGCGGATTATTGCCGCCCATCTCCAGCGCCAGCTGAATACCGGTCCGGCCGGCGAATTTTTCGTGGATGAATTTGCCCGTGCCCCAGGAGCCGGTGAAAAGCACGCCGTCGAGCTCGGCATTATCGAGCGCGGCCGCGCCCGTTTCACGCGCACCCTGGACCAGATTGAGCACGCCTGCGGGCAGGCCGGCTGCCTCCCACGCCTTGACCATGGCCTCGCCGACACCCGGGGTGATTTCGGACGGTTTGAAGACGATCGTATTGCCGGCGATCAGCGCCGGAACGATATGGCCATTGGGCAGATGGCCCGGGAAATTATACGGGCCGAGCACGAACATGACGCCAAGCGGCTTGTGGGCCAGCCGGGCATATCCGAACGCCGTCTCGGTTTCATGACCGGAGGTTCGCTCGGTGTTCGCCTTCACGGAAATGTCGATCTTGCCGATCATCGCACCAGCCTCGGCCAGGCCTTCCCAGCGCGGTTTTCCGGTCTCGCGTGAAATCAGTTCGGCCAGTTCGGGCTTGCGCGTTTCCAGCTCTGCCTTGTAGCGCTCGACGATTTCAATGCGCTCCGCCAGCGGCCGGCGCCCCCAGGCCGGAAACGCCTCACGGGCAGCGGCAAACGCCCTGGCGACGTCGTCCGGCGTCGCAGTGTGACCCGACCAGACGACGGTGTTATCGGCCGGATTGTGGGACAGGAGTTCCGCGCCGCTACCGTCGCGCCATTCGCCCTTGATGAAAGTCATGCTGCTATCCCTTGCGTCGCCAGAAGCGGGCGCGATCGCCTTCGTGCAGGTCGAGTGCCTGCATCGTGTCGTAGGACACGCCCACAATGTCACCATCATCCACGACCTGCGCCTGGCAGGTCCGGAAATCATTGAAACGGTCGGTCGACAGAATGCCCTCGGCGCCGCCGATCGTCGTTGCCGCCCGCACCGTCACTTCGCGGCTCTCGCGCAGGGTGCGGATATTCTCGGTCCAAGTCGAAACCAGGGGACCACCGTCGAAAATGTCGACATAGCGGTCATAGTGGAAGCCTTCCCACTTCAGGAGATTATAGGCGCCCTGCCCGTCCTTGTGGGTCTGGCCGATCACCGCCCGGGCCGCCTCCGGCAGGAGGTCGACATAGATCAGATGCTGCGGTCCGAGATCGAGGATGAACTGATTGTCCGTCGCCGCCGACAGCCGGTCCGCATCGTCAAAATCCATGCGGAAGAAGGGGCGCGAGACATGATCGAAGAAAGGCGAAGATCCGTCCTCGTGAACAACACCGCGCAGCTCTGCGAGAACTTTCTCGCCGAAACGCTGTTGTCCGGCCGCGATCAACAGATAGCGCGACTGGGCGACCAGCCGCCCCGCGCCGGTACCCCGCCCGGCCTCTGACACGAACAGGGTCCCGACTTCCGATGCCCCGGCGAAATCATTGACCATCAGCATGGCATCCATGTCGAAGCGGCGATCCGCTTCGGTGGAATGCTGCGCCAGGGTCATGATCTTGAAGTCCCAGTAGGGTTTCGACACACCCACCATGGCCTTCACGGCCGAGCAGCCGACAATCCGGCCTGTCTCGGTATCCTCCAGCATCAGCTGATAGGTATCCTCGGTCTGCCGGTCGCCCGGCACTGAGAAGGCGCGTTCGGACTTGGCGAGGCGTTCCTCGAGCACATCCGGGGGAACGGCCAGTGAGGTAAAGCCGGTACCGGCCTCCTCGGCGAGACGCACCAGGGCGTCCAGGTCCGACCGTTTGGCCGCACGTACGATCAGCATGATCCCTCCCGATCAGTCCTCAGCCCTGGCGTTTGGCCAGCGCCCGCGCTTCCCGCGCATCAAATTGGCCCTGCGCGAATTTCATCAGCATGATGGCCGACAATTTGGCGCGCTCGGCAAAGCTGGACAGTTTGACAATCTCGCGGTCGGAATGAATGTCCGCGCCACGCACGCCCAGCGTATCGACATTGGGGCAGCCGGCCGCCCACAGATTATTGCCTTCGCAGACACCGCCCGTGTCCTGCCAGCGAATGTCGAGCCCGAGCGCCGAGCCGGCTGCGCGGGTCCATTCAAACATGCGCGCATTGGCCGGCGACATGGGTTTGGGCGGACGGGTGAAGCCGCCATGCAGCTCCGCCTCAATCCCGTCCCGGACCCGGATTTCGTCGACCAGGCGTTCCAGCTCGGCCTCGACCCAGACACGGTCATTCTCGGTCTTGACCCGCACATTGAAGCGGACGACGGCATTGTCCGGCACCACATTCGGCGGACCGCCACCATCGATACGGGCCAGATTGAAGGTCACGTCCTCGCGCTTGCCATTGAGGGCATCAAGGCCGAGCCCGAACTGGCAGGCAGCGGCCAGGGCATTGCGGCCCAGATGATGCTCGCGCCCGGCATGCGCGGCACGGCCGGAGACTTTCAAGGACCAATTGCCCGATCCCTTGCGTGCCCCGGCCAGAGACCCGTCGGCCAGCGCCGGTTCATAGGTCATGCCGATATCCGCGCCGGCTCCCAGCTCGGCAAGTATGGGCCCCGATCCGAGCGAGCCGATTTCCTCGTCCGGACTGATCAGCACATCAATCCCGATTTCGTCCTTCCAGGGCGAGCGCTCGAGGCCGAGAATGCCGTGCAGCATCACCAGGATGCCACCCTTCATGTCGGCGACCCCGGGGCCGTTCAGCGTGTCATCATCCCAGAGCTCGGTGGACTGGAAGTGACTGCCGGCCGGGAAAACCGTGTCGTGATGCCCGGTCATGACGATGCGGATTGGTGCCTGGGGGCGTATCCGGCAATGGAAGGACGGGGTGAAAGCCTGTTCGCGGACAGTGCCGTCGGAATCCACCACCGTGGTCGGCGGCAGCTCGATCGCACGGATCTCGCCGCCGGTCTCGGCGAAGGCGGTTTCCAGCTCCGCGCGCATGGCCTCGAGGCCATCGGCATTGCGGCTGCCGGAATTGATTGCGGACCAGGCCTTGACCGTTTCGATCATGCCATCGGCCCGCGTATCGATCCAATCGAGTACGGCGCGTTCGTCCGGATTGAGGTCCATTTTGTCGTGCATGAGCCAGTGATAGCCGTTTAAACCGAGCCGTCCACCCCCGGCCGGCAGGTTGTGCCGGCCGGGGTACATGGTCGCGTTATCAAGCGTTCTGGAGCGCCTGTTCGAGGTCGGCGATCAGGTCGTCCGGATTTTCGATACCGACCGAGATGCGCACCAGACCGTCCGAGAAACCCTGGCGCTTGCGCAATTCCGGATCGACACCGCGATGGGTCGTCGAGCCCGGATGGCAGATCAGGGTTTCCGTACCGCCGAGGCTGACGGCGAGCTTCATGACCTGCAGGGCATTGAGCATGCGGAAAGCGGCTTTCTCGTCCGCCAGGTCAAATGCGAAGGTCGAACCGGCCATCGTTGACTGGGCATGGAAGACATCGCCATCGCGCGTGCCCTTCTCGAGGAAGCCGAGATAGCGCACACGACCGACCTTCGGATGGTCGCGAAGATATTCAGCGACCTTGCGGGCCCCCAGTGCCGCGGCTTCCATCCGGATCTTCACGGTTTCCAGCGACCGCAGCAGCATCCAGCAGGTGTGCGGGTCGAGATTGGTGCCGAGATAGCCGCGCAGGCCACGGATCAGGGCCATGGCTTCCGAACGCCCGGAGGCGGAGCCGGCGATCAGGTCGGAATGGCCACCGATATATTTGGTCAGCGAGTAAACGACGACATCGGCACCCAGGGCCAGCGGAGCCTGGCCCACCGGTCCGAGGAAGGTGTTGTCGACGACAATCCAGGGCCGCTTGCCCTGTTGCTCGGCGATCATGTCGGCGATGCGGCGGCAGGCCTGCAGATCGACCAGGTCATTGGTCGGGTTGGTCGGGGTCTCGCAATAGATGACCGAGACCTCGCCTTCGGCCATCGCGGCCACTGCCGCGTCGCGCAATTCTTCCTCACGGGCGCCGGCGAAGAAGTCGACAGACTTGATTCCGTAATGCGGCAGGAATTTGCGGATCAGGCTTTCGGTGCCGCCATAGAGGGGCGTCGATTGCAGGATGACCGAGCCGGCATGGGCCAGGCCCATCAGCGTCGTCGAGATGGCGGCCATGCCGGACGAGAAGACTGCGGCCTCATCGGCCCCGTCATAGAGGGCCAGACGGTCCTCGAGGACTTCCATATTCGGGTTGTTGAAACGCGAATACATCAGGCCGGCCTGTTCCGGATCACCCTCTTCGGCCTGGCCGAGCGTCACACGGAAAAAGGCGGCCCCGTCTTCCGCGGTGGCAAAGGCGAAGGTCGAGGTCAGGAAAACCGGCGGCTTGATCGACATTTCCGAGAGCTTGGGATCATAGCCATAGCTCATCATCTGGGTTTCAGGGCTCAGCGTGTGTCCGGCGATCTCGCGCTTGCGATAGGATTTGTCCGGCTTGCTCATCATAATTCTCCCGACGCCTCACGGCCCGTTTGCCGCAAAGGATTTCTGCCGGTTTGAACCGGCCAATCCGGTGGGTCAAGCCTGTCCTCAGCAAGGCGGAAGAACCGCCCAATCATGCCCTCCCACCCCGAGATCGGCGCATTAATATTCCAATCCCGGGCCCAGAACAAAAAAAATGCGGCCCGGTGACAAACACCGGGCCGCATCTTGTTCAGCGATCGCTCGACGATTAGTCGAGAACGATAACCACTTCCGTACGACGGTTCAGCGGCTCGCGGACACCGTCATTGGTTCTGACGGCATTGCGGGTCTCACCGAAGGCTTCCATCGAGATGGAGCTTGCCGGAACGCCAAGGCGAACCAATTCCTCGCGGACAACGCGGGCACGGCGCTCGGACAGACCCACATTGTAGGAGGCTGCACCGGAACGGTCCGTGAAGCCGGCGACGGTCACGCGAGTGACGTCACAGGTACCACGCTGGTTGGATGCCTGAGCGATAACCGCACGGGCCTGATCCGTAAGCGAAGAGCTGTCCCACTCGAAGTAGACCGGGAAGCTGACATCGTCACACACTTCAGCCGGCGGCGGCGGAGGCGGAGGCGGAGGAGGCGGAGGCGGCGGCGGCGGAGGCGGCGGCGGCGGCGGCGGAGGCGGCGGGGGCGGCGGGGCTGCGAAGGAATAACGCAGGCCAAGCCACACTTCGTGACCACCCAGACCATCGACACTCACGCCCGGAGCATAATCAGAGCTGCCGGTGGAGAAATAACGGTATTCCGTATCCAGCGTCAGACGCTCGGTCAGATCCCAACCGATACCAGCCATGACCTGCCAGGCGAACGGATTGTCCGAATCCTGAGCCACAACATAGTCAGCAGGGGTCGGGACCGGAGGCATCGTGCCTGCGGACCAACCGGTAAGCGTGCCGCTGGTTTCGGCAAGACCGAGACCAAGGCCAACATACGGGTGGTAGCTGCCATCCGGATTGAAATCAAAGATAGCGTTCGCCATCAGCGACCAAATCTGGAAATCGCTGAGGCTGTTTTCGAAGCCACCAACAGCACCGGTATCATTGTAGCGGTGTGCCAGTTCGCCTTCGAGGCGGAACCCGTCCATCCACTCATAGCCGAGGGCAACCGCTTCGCGGAAATTGCCTTCGCCCTGAATTTCACCATTCAGCGAACCGGAGACATCCGTGTCACCCGGGCCACCGTAACCGACGGCGCCACGCACATACCAGCCTTCGTCAGCGAACGCAGGACCCGCTGCCAGGAAGGCCCCAACGGCGGCCGCCGTAAAAAGCCGTTTCTTCATCATTCCCCCTCCGGGAGCGGTGCTCCCTTGGTGTGACTGACCGTTTTCGACCACATGCCGAACACGAGGAATCCCTGTCCACAGGGCATTTCCTGTCGGATTTCCTACTACAATTAGATCGCGAGCGCTACACCGGTCCGAGACAAAACAAGCATTTGGTGTAAAAATCTGCGCCCGTTGCAGCGATGTTACACTCAAATCGCGTCCGCCGGTACTGCGCGCGGAATAATACAATAAAAATAAATACTTACCGGTTCAAACTCGACTTTCACTCCCAGCGCAACCTGTCGCCTGAATGCATCGCATCCCGAAGGGGCGCCACCGCGTCAATCCAGACTGGCGCTCGGGGCGCCGGAGGCCAGGCGCACCGGTGACGGGCCCAGTCCGGACCGGGAATCATACGCGGCAAGATAGGCGTCAATCACGCCGTTATCACGCCGGTAAAGGTCATTGAGGTAGCGGACCTCGCCGTCATCATCGCCGACAACCGTCCAATAGGCGATGTGAACCGGTATGCGCTCGTCCAGCCAGACAACACGCGGAGACGAGCCGGCCGCAACCGCATCGATCCGGTCACGATCCCAGTCATCCTGCCCCTCAAGCACCCAGGCCGCGAGCGCGAGGGGGTCCTGGACCCGGATGCAACCGGCCGAGAAGTCGCGGCGCGTCCGCACGAATTGGTCTCGCTCGGTGGTGTCGTGGATGTAGACATTGAACCGGTTCGGGAAAATGAATTTCACCTCCCCCATCGGATTGGTCGGCCCGGGCGGCTGTGACATCCGGTAGGGCCAGTCATTGCCCCAGCGGCTCCAATCGACCTCATACACCGAGATCGCCTCACCGGCCCGGTTATAGATCTGGAAACCGAGATCACGGACCAGCCCCGGATTGCGCCGGAAGGACTGGAAGCGCGGCCGCGCCGAACCGGCGGGCAATCCCCACCAGGGGTTCAGCACGATATAGCGCATCTCCTCGGAGAATTCAGGCGTCGAGCTCGCCTGCGCGCCAACCATGACTTCATGCTCGCGCGCCAGCTGGCCATCCTCCCAGGCCTCAAGCCGGAAATCGGCGAGATTGACCCAGATATGCCGTCGACCGAGATCCCGCGTCCGCCAGCGGCGCTGTTCGAGATTGGCCATCAATTGTCCGATCCGGCGATCCGGCGGCAGGTTGAGCTGGCGCAGCGTGGCCTGGTCCATGCGGCCGGTAGGGGCGAGATTGGTTCGCCCCTGATAGCGCCGGACGGCGGTTTCGAGGCGAACATCATAGGGCTCGCCTTCCTGCCAGCGCGCGTCCAGAAGACCCTCGGCGGTCAGGCGGGTGCGCAGCTGGTCCACACGGTATCCGGCATCATCACGGCTCAGCGACGGTCCGGTATCCACGCCCGGCCAGATCGGCGTCACCGCCAGCACACGCATCATTTCATGTCGCAGCGCATCATAATCGCGCACGCGCGGCACGCTGTCGGCGATGGCCTGTCCGACATCTCCGGCTTCAAAGGCCCAGCCAAGACGGCGGACGAGTTGCTCCGCCTCCTCGTCAAACAAGTGGCGCGGGGTCCGGGTTTCGGAATCCAGCAAGCCGTGCTCGAGCCAGCCGGCAAGGGTCAGATAGGCGATACCCGCCAGCTGATCGCGTTCGGCGTCCGGGCGGACCGGATCGAGGATCGCATTGGCATAGGCATCCAGCGATGGCAGGCCATGACTGGGCGCCTCGAAGAGCTCAAGCGCCAGGGCTTCGCGGCGCGCTTCGGTCCAGCCGGTGATCTGCCTCGACCAATGGGCGATGTCAGCCACGGGGCGAACCGGTTCACTGTCCACCGCCTCGACGAGGGCGGCCTCCGCAGCCGTGTCTTCGGTTCCGGTGTCTTCGGTTCC
>NZ_CAJQOO010000065.1 GCF_905480005.1 uncultured Maricaulis sp. | reverse complement strand
CGCCGATCATTGACCCGGACAACATAATCACCATCAGCCAGTCCAACCGCGCGCATCACGTCGGCGGCGAGCGCGATCATCTCGGCATCAGCCGAAGGGCTGCCGGCGCCGACCGTGTCGGCATCGCACTGCACGAATTGGCGGAATCGTCCCGGCCCCGGCTTCTCATTGCGCCAGACATCGCCCGCCTGGTAACGGCGATAGGGCTTGTTCAGGTCCTGATAATTCTCTGCCACAAACCGCGCCAGAGGCGCTGTGTGGTCATAGCGCAGGGACAGCCATTGGCCGTCATCATCCTCAAGCGAGAAAACACCTTCATTGGGGCGTTCTTCGTCGGGCAGGAATTTGCCGAGCGCGTCGGCATATTCGAAGGCAGAGGTCTGCAACGGCTCGAAACCCCAATCATCATAGACATGGCTTGCCGTTTCCACGAGATGGCGCTCGACCCGGAGGACTGACCCGCTGCGGTCTTCAAAGCCGCGCGGTCGGCGAGCCTTGGGTCGGAAGGGTTTCTTGGCGCTCATCACGATCTCCGGTTTATCCGCCGCAACGCCCGGCGCTGCGGTCTTGATCAGGCGGTGTTTTCCACGAGCGGGCGGGCCCTGTGAACCCGCCTGTGCATGCAGCTAGGGGAGATGCCGGTCGATTCACCGGAAATCAAGGCGTTACTGCGACAATTAGGATCGACCTGACCGGAGAGACCGATGAAATCCGCCCTGATTGCCGCTACAATCGCGCTCATTCTGTCCGCGGGCACTGCCCAGGCCGGACCCGGCAGCGAGTTTGCAGCTTTCGCAGAGACCCTTGGACAAACCGCCCAGGCCCGCTCTCGCGACGCCGCCAGCCGTCCGGCCGCACCGGCCACACCGCTGGACATCGAGGACCCGTTCTCCTTCGAACTGGAACAATTCGCCCTGGAAGCCATGCTGATGAGCCGCCGCATTGACGCTGCCGGCGGTCCGGTCGACCTGCGCTGTATCTTTCGCGGCATGTCCGCCGATGCCGCAGCCCGACTCGACGCCCTTAACGCGGCCGAGACCGCTGCCGAGCAAGCGCATATCTATGCCGATCTTGCCGCCCTCATGTCGGATGCGAGCCATATCGCTCCGGCCGTGGACGGCGAAACCGACCTCGAAGACGTGGACCTGCCAGCCAGCTGCCCGGCCATTACTGGCGGCCAGGCGTCAAACCCGGGACGCTAGCTGTTGGCGGCCCATTCCAGGGCCTCGACAAGACTCCCGGACGACAGGACGGTCGGCAGGACACGCGGCTCACCACCTGACGCCGGATAGAGCAGGTAAAGGGGCACACCCGCCTGGCCATGGTCAGAGATCAGATTGGCGATGGTCTCGTTGCGATTGGTCCAGTCGGCGCGCAGGCTGGCGACCCCGAAGCGGTCAAACGCATCTTCCACCGGCGCCGTGTCCAGCACGGTCAGCTTGTTGATCTGACAGGTCACGCACCAGGCCGCCGTCACATCGACGAAGACAGGCTGGCCCACGGCCTGGAGCTCGGCGACACGCTCATGCGACCACGGCTCGACCCGACCTGACAGGGTCTGGGTGCTGGTCGTGGTGGGCAGGCGGGCAATGGCCACAACACTGATCACACCGCCAAGCAGCGCTGCGATAGCGATGACCGACCAGATTGTGTGGCCCTGGCCATGCGCCCAGATCGCGAAGCTCATCGCCAGCATTGCGGCGCCCAGGAAGACAAGGGCAATCGGACCGGATTGCAGGGTCAAAACCCAGCTCAGCCAGATCACCGAGGCAAACATCGGAAAGGCCAGGAACTGGCGGAAAGTGACCATCCAGGCGCCTGGCTTGGGCAGGAAACGGAGCAGGGTCGGCGACATGGAGAAGATGACAAAGGGCGCGGCAAGTCCAAGCCCCATGGCCGCTGCGACCAGCAGCACCACCGGTGCCGGCTGGGTCAGCGCCAGCCCCAGCGCCCCGGCCGCAAGCGGCCCCACGCACGGAGCGGCAACCACAACCGCCAGAACGCCGGTGAAGAAAGCCCCCTTCCAGCCCGGCTGATCGGCCAGACCGGCGCCCAGGCCCATCATCCGTGCTCCCACCTCGAACGCGCCCATCAGATTGAGGCCGATGGCGAACAGCAGGAGTGACAGGATGGCGACGACGACCGGGACCTGAAGCTGGAAACCCCACCCCACCGGCAGGCCGACTTCACGCAGCACGACCAGAGCAGCGGCCAGACCGACAAAGCTCACCAGGACGCCGGCAAGGAAGAATCCGCCCTGACGTCTCACTGCGCCGGTGTCGGCATGAGCCGCCTGGACGAATTTCAGCACCTTGATCGACAGGACCGGGAAGACACAGGGCATCAGATTGAGGATCAGTCCGCCCCCGAAGGCCAGCAGGACCAGGGTGAACAATCCCGTACTCACACCCTCGGCCGGGGTCATGCTGCCCGGTACGGGCGCGAGGCCGTAACCGCCACTGCCCGGCTCGGCCTCGACCACGATGGCCTGCCGCTCGTCCGACCCGCGGGTCTGCCAGCTGAGGACACCGTCCTGACGGTCCTGGCCCGCGCTGGAGACCGCATAACCCGGTTCCATGACGACAAGGGTTGTCCCCTCTCCCGCCTGAACCCGCTGTTCGCCGGCATTGCGGATCACGCCTGTTTCATAGGGGAAGTAGCGCAGGTGTTCGATTGCATCCGGATTGTCGAATTCACCACCGGCGAGTTCGAGGATGACGCGGCCACCCTCGATCGAGAGGCTCGCGGACACGGATGGATCCAGCCTGGGTTCGGCGTCCAGCGCCTCGCGGATGAACCAGTAACCCGCCTCGTTCCGCTGCGCTTCAGGACCGACATCAAGGGTCAGTGACAGGGTACGCTCTTCCGGGACACAGATGACTTCGCAGACCAACCAGGTCGCATCAGCGCGCAAGGTGAGCGTATCGGCGGCATAATCGGCGGGCAGGGAAACCGGCATGGGCAGGACCAGCTCGTCCTTGTAGCCGTAATCCATGATCACATCGGTCAGGGGCAGCTCGATTGGCGTCGGCCAGACAATCTCGCCGACCGTCACGCCATCCGGCATGGTCCAGTCGATTTCCACGGGCAGACCGTTATCGCCGGGATTGCGCCAATAGGTATGCCAGCCCTCCGGCATGGTCTGATGCAGCCCGATATGGAAGCTGTCACCCGGCGCCACGACCGATTGGTCGGCAATCAGTTCGGCCTCGACGATGACATCCCCGCGCGACCAGCCCGTTTGGGCAGAGGCGGAGGCAAGGCTGCTCAGGGCAGCCAGCACGACCATCAGGATAAAACCGGGAAGTCCATTCAGGACACGCATCAGGAACCTCGTGAAAATCAGCCGAAACCAGCGTTGGCGAGGAGGATATAGTCGGTTTTCGGCAAAGGTCGAACCACGATCCCGCAACCGTGATCACAAATGCAAACGGCCGCGCCAGACAGGCGCGGCCGTTCGTCATCAGATTGTGTCAGGCGATCAGGCCTGGGCCGGCGCCGCGGCGGTGGCAGCGCTCGACGTGCGGCGCAGGATACGTTCCCAGCGCTGCAGCGAAATGATGTGCGAAACAACGGCACCAAGATCGCCATTGGTCTGCATTTCCTTGAGTTTGTCGGCCGGAAGGGCGTCAAACTTTTCCGAGGAGACACCGAAATACTCGGCGACGGTGACCGGGTTATCCGGATCCTGCGGATTGGAAACCTTGACGTCTTTCTTCTCGAGGAGGTCCAGCGCGATCATGCGCTCGACGAAGGCTTCCGTCGTGCGGGCGTCATTCTCGAAGGCCGACACGAAGTCGATGGCTTGCTGGGTGTAATCCGTCGGCTCGCCATTGGCGTCGAAGAAAGGACGCTCGGCGTTTTCGGAGACAACGAAATCGGCGTCCAGATCGACACAGACCGTGGACGGCTGGTCGTTCGGATTGGCCGCGCTCACGAACGGATAGCGACGGACATAAGCCGGAATGTAGTGCTCGGTGTCGAACTGGCCTTCTTCATTGACGAAGAGGTTCGAACCCTGACGCAGGCCCATCACCAGAACCGGCATCTTCTTGTCGCCAAGGAAAATGATCGGATAGCTGCCACAGGCAAAGGCAAACTCGGCGCTGATGGCCGGAACGAAATGCCATTCCTTCAGGAAATTGAACGGCTGTGAAACCGTGTTCACCCCGTAAGTGGCATGCTTTTGGCGGTTGAGCGGCTCTACATTCTTGTAGAGCGGAACAGTCCCGGTAAGGCGCGGCTCGGTGGCGGCAGCGTCGACCATGATAGAAACCCCTTCAGTTCTTTGCGCATTGGATAGCGGATTAGCCCTGCTCCGGCAACGGATCGGCGCAGGCCTGTACATCCGCGTCCACGCAAGAAAAATGCCGGACCGCGAACCGGTCCGGCATTGTCCTGAATCATCGACCGAAAAAGATCAGAACCGGCGGCCGAAACCGACGCCGAAAACGACCGGATCGATCTCCACATCGGCTGCGATCGCGCCATTGATCGTCACGTCTGTATCGATATCGATATATTTGACATCGACATTGAAGAACCAGTCCTCATCGATCGCGAAGTCCACGCCCGCCTGAGCGGCCAGGCCAAAGCTGGCATCATAATCGATCGAGGTCAGCGTGGTTCCGGAAGGCAGGTCCTCGTTGAAAAAATGCGTGTAGTTTACGCCGGCGCCGAGATAGGGGCGCACCTGGCCATCCGGATTGAAGTGGTATTGCAGCGTCAGCGTCGGCGGGAGCAGGGTGACATCACCCAGATCAACATCGCCGAGCGCAGTCCCGACCGCCATGACATCATGCGGCGTGACGCCAAGAATGAGTTCGACTGCCCACTGGTCCCGTACGAAATAGGTGATGTCCAGTTCCGGCACGATCGAGCTGTCGATATCAACATCGCCGCCGATCGTCGCAATGTCGGCCGACTCGTTCGGTGCAACATTGATGGCGCGCAGGCGGACCAGCCAGTCACCGCTCTCGGCGGAGGCGGGCGCAGCCGCGGCCAGCGCGGCGAGAGCAGCGGTGCAAAACAGGCGTTTCATGGGGTGATCCTTTCGTCCCTAGAATTTCTAGGGCCTTTCTGGACCTTCCCGCCTGTCAGCGGGAGTGCGCGTTTCGCCGCGCGTCAGCCCGCCGCGCGGCAGGCTGACGCAGGCAAATTCCGGATCAGAAATCGAGGACCAGGGCAGCGCGGAAATTGCGACCTGGCAGCGGCACCTGATCCTTCAGGAAGGATGTGTGCAGTCGGGCTTCAGCATCATTCAGGTTCCGGGCTTCGAGAATGACCCGCATGTCTCGCGTGGGGATCGGCTCGAAAGACCAGCGCGCATTGACCAGAACATAGGACTGGGACTTGAATTCGAAGGGCGCGGTATTGCCCTGGACATCCGCCCACTCGGTCTCGAGATGAAGCTGATGCCCCGCTCGCGAGGCCGTGACACCGGCCGTGAATGACAGCGGAGGCAGGCGCGGCAGGTCACCGCCGGCATCGAGGCTAGCCTCGACATATTCACCGGTCAGTTCGCCGTCAAAGTCCCAACCACCCCAAGCGCCCAGCGGGCCCTCAAGACGGCCTTCGAAGCCGGAAAGCACGGCATCTTCCTGTCGATAGGCGTAGACCGGGAAGCCATCATCTTCTGCGCCGGTCGCGAAGGCGGCAATGAAGCCGTCAAAGTCAGCCCGGAATAGAGAGGCTTCCAGAGACCAGTCCGCAATACGTGTACGGGCGGTGATCTCCGCGGAAAAAGCGCGCTCGACATCAAGCGTGGTATCGCCGAGCTCATAGGTCCGGCTGGCGACATGCGGGCCATCGGCAAAAAGCTCGACATCGGTCGGCGCGCGTTCGCTCGAAGACAGTGTCAGGGCGAGGAAAGTGTCGCGGACGGGACGCACAAAGAGCGATCCCGACAGGCTGGTCGTCTCGAAGCTGCGGCTGTCAGTGGCGGTATCGAGGTCGCGGCTTTCAAAACGAAGCCCGCCTTCAAGACCCCAGCTCTCCGCATCCCAGCGCTCGACCAGAAAAACGCCCCAGTCGGCAGTCTCGGACGGCGGGACATAGGCTTCCTCGCCGATCGCCGCGAAGTCACGATTGAAAGCCTGGAGCCCGGCTGCGCCCTCCCAGACACCGCCCCACAAATCGATCGGCGTGTGGCGGGCCTCGACCCGGCCTTCCCAGCCCTCATTGGTGAACCGGGTTCCGACTTCATCGCCTTCCAGCTCGACATGCTCATAGCTGCCGGTTCCGAAAGACACTTTCACGCGTTCGACATGCTCGCCCAGATCACGCCATTCGCCGCGCAGGTCGAAACGGGTCTGTTCGAGGTCGATTCGCACGGCCTCCTCTTGGCCGTGTTCTTCTTCATGTTCATCGTCGTCGTGATCGTCATCATCATGCTCTTCATCGTCGTGGCCGCCATGAGCATGACCGCCCGGGATGCCATAGAGGGCGTTGGATTGCTTGACCGCGACACCGATGAAGCCGCTCTCGCCGACCCAGGAAATCCCGGCCGAGGCCGATGTGAAATCCAGACCGGAATTCTCGACCGTGCCATAAGGATGCTCGTCTTCCCCATGCTCCTCATCATGATCATCGTCATGATCATCATCGTCGTGGTCTTCTTCCGCCTCTTCGAAGAGACGGTAGGTCTCCGACTCGGCATAGCCGGGAATGTCATAGGGCTGGGCCGTGCGCATCAGGCCTTCCAGATTGATGACGAACTCACCGGCATTGAAACGCACCCGGCCAGCTGCGGTCTCGCCCTCGTCGACCGAGGTCATGGAGCCGTAGAAACGGCCGTCCAGACCGTCCTCGGCCCGCTCTTCGGGAATGCGGCCGTCGATCACATTGACCACACCGCCAATGGCGGCGCCGCCATAGGCGATGGCCGCCGGCCCGCGCAGGATTTCGACCCGCTGTGCTTCCAGGGCCTCCGACGCGACCGCATGGTCCGGGGAGTTGGTCGAGGCGTCGATCAGGCCAACGCCATTCACGAGGACGCGGACACGGTCCGCGCCGAGACCACGGATGACCGGGCGGCTGGCGGCCGGACCGAAATAGGTTGTCGACACACCGGGCTCATGGGCGATGGTATCGGCAAGGGACCCGGCCAGATTGTCTTCGAGGTGGCGACGGTCGACGACTTCCACCGCACCGGCGATCTCATCCGCGGCAATGCCCAGCGGCGCCGACGTCACAACAATCACATCCTCGGACCCGGTTTCAGACTGGGCAATCGCGGCGCTGGTCGTCCCGGCTCCGGCGAGCAGGGCGATCATGGCGGTGGAAGTGGTAAGGCGCGCAAACATGGTTTCCCCGATATGTAATAACAGAACAACTAGAGGCGTGATATTATAACATTCGCCTCACTGCAATGCCGAAGCGCTGGGAAATGCGGCAAAGCGTGATTAAATATCTGCAAGATGACAGCTGATTCCCTGACCAAGGCGCTCGCCGCCGCTGAAACACATTGCGTTGAACGGGGCGAGAAACTCACCCCGGTCCGCAAACGCGTGCTCGAGCTTGTGCTCGAAGCCGACGGGCCGGTGAAAGCCTATGACCTGCTCGAAGCCCTCAAGCCGGGGCCCGGCTCCGCCAAGCCGCCCACCGTCTATCGCGCCCTGGACTTCCTCATGACCGCGGGCCTCGTGCACAAGGTCGAGGCCCTCAATGCCTTTGTCGGCTGCTCCCATGCCCATGATGACGGCGGTGCCGAGCTTTTCATCTGCTCGACCTGCGGCTCGGTCGAGGAACGCCATGGCGCGCCCGAACCCGTCAATGCCCCGGCCGGCTTCATGATTCAGCGCTCGGTGGTCGAACATTTCGGTCAGTGCGCCAATTGCCGACCCGCCTGAGGGGGTGACCATAATGATCGAGCTCTGGCGCGGCTGCGTGAATGCCTGGGAATGCGACGAGCTGGGCCATTTCAATGTCCGCTTCTATCTCGCCCGGGCCAGTGAAGCCCTGGCCAACCTGGCCGAAGCCGCGGGCCTGAACCCGATCCAGCGCCCCGATGCGCTGGCCACCCTGATCCCGCAAACCCTGCACATCCGCTTCCTGGCCGAGGCGCACCCGGGTGCGCCGCTCTATATCGAGGGCGGCTTTGTCGGCCATGGCAGCGCTTCGGCCGACATCGTCCTGGTGATGCGCCATTCGGGCACCGGCAAGCCGGCCGCAAGTTTCGCCATCAAGCTGGCCCACGCCGCCCCGGACAGCGGCGAGAGTTTCGACTGGCCGGACCGTTTCGCCGGGGCCGCCAAGGCCCTCAAGGTCGAGACGCCGGACTTCGCCGCCCCGCGCGGCCTGTCGACAAGGCGCGGCGCGCGCCCGGCCTCGATGAGCGCGGCCGATACACTCGACCTCATGACGATCGGACGCGGTCGTTTCGGCCCGCAGGAAATGGACGCCTTTGGCTGGATGCGGAGCGAATTCCTGCTCGGCCGTGTCTCTGACAGCGTGACCAATTTCGCCGCCGCCTTCCCGGAAGAATGGGACATGCATGCCGGCGAACCGTCTGGCAATATCGGCTCGGCCCTGCTGGAATGCTGCATCCATGTCCATCGCTGGCCCCGCGCCGGCGACGGCTATGCCATCCGCTCCGGCCTCAAATCCGCCGGCTCCAGGGTTCGCAATATCGTGCACTGGGTGCTCGAACCCGCCACCGGCAAACCCTGGTGGACCATGGAAGGCGTCGCCGCCCCGATGGATCTCGACCAGCGCAAGCTGGCCGTGATCGATGCGGAGACGCAGGCGAAGGTGGAGGCGGCGGTGGTGCCGGGGATTGAGGCTTAGCCCCTGTGCCCCCAACGCCACACTTATCGCCTCAAACGCGAAACCCGGCGGCGGCATACTTGCCCTGCCCGCCCGGTCGGGCTACCCACCGCCTCCCGGATCAATCGGCACAAGTGAGCAGATCCATGCGAACCATCATCTAGGCAAAACAGGTAGCCGGCGCGCTGCCTGACCCTGAATACGCTTCGACCGCAACCCGGTCGCCGCCTTCGGGACTCCGCTGCGTCACTTGCCTGTCTTCCAGATGATGATTGCCATGAGGACGGACCCCGCAGCGCCGCTGCCACCGGGTCTGCTGCTGAGATGTCCGACTTTCAAAACCACGATGAAACGCCCCGCGCCCGCAATTTGTCCAATTTGCAGGTGCTCGCCTATCTGTGCCGCCAGTGGGGGCGTCGCCCCGTCCTTCTGACCGGGATGATCGCCTTCATGGTGCTGGCCACGATTGCCGAGCTGATGATACCGCTCGCTGCCGGCGGGCTGATCGATGCCCTCGCTGCCGGTCCCGAAGAGGGCGCGCCCTGGCCGGCCTTCGCGGTCTATCTGGGTGCGGCGCTGATCTACTATGCCCTGCGCCAGGCGGCCTCGCGCTGCGAAGTGCCCTTCTCCTCGGCCAATATGGCCGATCTGACCACGCACGCCTTCTCGCGCGTCCAGCGCTTCTCGCTGGACTGGCACGCCAATACCTTCGCCGGCTCGGTGGTCCGCAAGATCACGCGCGGCATGTGGGCCTATGACAATATCACCGTGCACATCTTCATGGGGATCGCGCCGTCAATCGGAGTGATGCTGGGCATTGCCGCCATGATGGCCCTGCGCTGGCCGCTGGTCGGCGGTGTGGTCTTCCTCGTGATGGCCTGTTTCGTGACCTCGTCCCTGCTCCTGAGCCGCTATTATATCCGGCCGCAGAATATCCGGTCGAACGCGCTCGACAGCGAGATCGGCGGAGCGCTGGCGGATGCCATTGGCGGCGTCGCCACGGTGAAGAGTTTCGGCGCCGAAGGTCGCGAGGATGCCCGTTTCCACGAGCTGGCCTGGCGCTGGCGCACCGAAACCAAGAAGACCTGGGGCCGGTTCGTGAATTCCTGGCTGGTCAATATCGTCACCGATCTGACCATGCAGGCGGCCCTGGTCGGCCTGCTGGTCTGGCAATGGTCGCGCGGTGCGGCCTCGGCCGGCGATGTGGTGGCGGCGCTGACCGCCTACATGATCGTGTCCGGCTATATGCGCCGCTTCGGTGAACAGGTGCAGCAGGTCCAGCGCGGCATGGACGAGATCCAGGATCTTGCCGTCTTCGACCTGCAGGAAAGCGATGTCGATGATCGCGAGGGCGCGCCCGACTTCCAGCGACAGCGCGGGGCGATCCGTTTCGACGCGGTCGGCTTCACCTATGCCGGCCAGGCGCGGCCACTCTACAGCGACTTCTCGCTCGATATTGCACCGGGCGAGACGGTGGCCCTGGTCGGTCCGACCGGTTCGGGAAAGTCGACCTTCGTCAAACTGGTCCAGCGCCTTTATGATGTCACCGAGGGCGCGGTGCAGATTGACGGGCAGGATGTGCGCTCGGTGACCCAGGAAAGCCTGCGCCGCAATGTGGCGCTGGTGCCCCAGGACCCGGCCCTCTTCCACCGGTCGATCGCCGACAATATCGCCTATGGAGCGCCCGATGCGACGCAGGCCGATATCATGGCCGCGGCGAAGGCGGCCCATGCCGAGGCCTTCATCGACCGCCTGCCGCAAGGCTTTGACACGCTGGTTGGCGAGCGCGGTGTCAAACTGTCCGGGGGCGAGCGTCAGCGGGTCGCGATCGCGCGGGCCATCCTCACCGATGCGCCCATTCTCATTCTCGACGAGGCCACATCCAGCCTCGACAATGAGACCGAGCGCGATGTGCAGGCGGCGATGGAAGCGGTGATGGAAGGTCGCACGACCATCCTGATTGCCCACCGCCTGTCGACCATCCGGAATGCCGACCGCATCCTGGTCTTTGATCAGGGCCGCATCGTCGAGCAGGGCACGCATGACGAGCTGGCGGCCAATGATGCCGGCCTCTATGCCCGGCTGGCTGCCCTGGCAGCCGGCTAGGATCACAATCGCGACAGGAACAGGCGGATGCAGCGCGTCCGTCTGTTCCGGCGCGCGCGATCATGCTTGACTGACCATCGTCAAAACCGAGGAAGTCCTGTCATGCGTCTGGCCGCCCTGTTCACCGTCCTGATCCTGATTGTCGCCGGCCCCGCCCGGGCGGATGATGAGCACCCGCGTCCCTTCGACGGGAATTTTGAAGCGATGGATGTGGTCGATGCCGCGCTCGCCGAAGCGCTGGCCGCGGACAAGCGCCTCATCCTCGTTCTGGGCGCAAACTGGTGTCATGACAGCCGAGGCCTGGCGCATCATTTCGAGGATGCGGAACTGGCTGCCACGCTTGAAGCCCATTACGTGACCCGCTTCATCGATGTCGGGTGGCGCGACCAGAACCACGATGTCATGCGCCGTTTCGGCGTCGCGGCGATCTATGCCACCCCAACCGTCTTCGTGATTGATCCGGCCGACGAGACCCTCCTCAATCGTGCTGAGCGCAATGTCTGGGGCTCGGCCTATTCCACGCCGATCGAGGAGGCCCGCGCCTGGTTTGTCCGCTGGGCCGATGCCGTCCCGGCCACCGGCGGTCTGGTCGAAAGTTCGCTGGTCTACCAATCGATGATGATCGAGATCGATATCTTTGAAGAAGAAGAGGGCGATCGCCTCGCCGCTGCCTATCGGGATGTCGGCGCATGGCGCCTCGCCGATGAGGCGGACCGGCCGGAGACTTATCGCGACCTCGATCGCGAGGTCGAACAATGGCGCCGCAACCTGCCACGCGATGTCGCGCAATTGCGTCAGGAAGCCCGGGCGATGATGATTGGTGCGCTGAATGCGCGCGCCGAAGGTGAGGCTTTCACGGTCGAGACCATCGCCGCGCTCGATGCCGAGAATCCCGATCTCGCCCTGCGCTTTCGCCCTCATCAGAGCGAACGCTGGTAGGAGACACAGCCGCCATGTCCGCCCGCCTGCCCTATTACGAAGTCCACAGTTTCGCCATTCCCGGCCAGCCCCATACCGGCAATCCGGCCGGCGTCGTCCTGATGGAAGACTTCCTGTCCGACAGCGAGCTGCTGGGCATCGCCAATTCCAACAATCTCTCCGAAACCGCCTTTCTGGTCCCGCAGGCCGAGGATGTCTGGCATCTGCGCTGGTTCACGCCGGCGGTTGAGGTGGATCTGTGCGGCCATGCCACATTTGCGGCTGGCGCCATCGTGCTCGAGGAGGGGCTCGCAAAGGGGCGGACCGCGCGTTTCGAGACCCGGTCCGGCCGACTGGCTGTGAGCCGGGACAATCAGGGCGATGGCTATGCCATGGACCTGCCCGGCATCGGCTTTGAACCGGCCCGGCGGTCAGACGCGCTGAGCGCCGCCCTCGGTCTCGACGCCGCGCCGGAGGCCGTATTCGACGTCACCCGGATCCACGGCGCGCACTATCAGATGTGGGTGATCGCTGACGAGGCCGCCGTTCGCCGGGCCGAGCCCGACCACGCCAAGCTTCGCGCGCTTGATACCAATATCATCCTCACCGCACCGGGTGATCAGAGCGATTTCGTCTCGCGCTTTTTCGCCCCCGCCTCCGGTGTCGACGAGGACCCGGTGACCGGGTCGGCGCATTGCACGCTGGCACCCTACTGGTCCGGGCGGCTGGACAAGATGCGGCTCAGCGCCCGCCAGATCGGGCCGCGGCCGGGGGCGCTGCAGGTCGCGCCCAAAGGCGAGCGCGTGACCCTTCTGGGCCACGCGCCACGCTATCTGGACGGGCAGATCACGGTCTAGGACTACCAGCGATTCCGGTCATGGGGATGCCGCGGTCCCGGCATGGGGAAACTGTGATGCCCCGGGAGGAAACGGCGACCGCGGAAATCGCGCGGATAATGGATCTGGACATCGATCCAGCGTGTTGTGCCGCGATAGTCGCGGACGAAATAACCCCCATTGCCAGCGACATAGACTGTGCCGGGGCTGCGTGGCTGCGCGGCTATGCTCAGATATCGACGGTCGCGCTCATAGCGGTCCGGCTCGTAATTCCAGGCCTGGGGCGGGCAATCGATGACGCTACGGTCGCGCCAGTCTTCACGGCGGTCGAAATAGCCTGTCACGCGTCGGCTGTCATACCGGTCTTCACGCAGGTCCGGGCAGGCGGCCGCATTGAGATGCCAGGTGCCGGCACTGGCGGCGCCGGTGGCGAACACCGAACCGGCCAGAGCCAGTCCGGCCATTGTCAGGCGGGTCAGGGTGATCGTCATGATGGTCTCCTTCAAAGTGCCGGCGACGGGCCGGTCTGTCAGTTATCCATCCAAACAGATGCCGGCTGACCCGGGCTTGAAGACAATGTTCAGCTTCCAGTCATCGACATGAATGTTACATGGCCAGCACACATCGCTTCGGGGGAAGCGCTTGGTTTCGCCGCACAAACGGCCGATAAACGGGGAACTTCCGGGCAGAGGAGTTGATCATGCGCCATCATTTCTGGATCGCGGCACTGGCCGTGGCACTGGGTTCATCCGCCATCGCCCAGGACGCGTCGCCGCCTGCACATGATACCGTGCCGGAACTGGCCGGTGCCCCGGAGGACGAACGCCTCTCGAGCCGGGAGATCCGCAACTGGCTGCGCCAGGCCGGTGTGAAACCACCCAAGCCCGGTGCCGATACCCGGCCAACGTCCCGCTATAGCGGCAATGATAGCTGCCAATGGGCCAATGACGGCGAATGCGATGACCCCGGCATCGGGACCGGCGCCTGCCAGGTCGGGACCGATTATTCCGATTGCTGGCGCCTGGTTGAAGGCGTCGAGGACAATAGTTGCCGCTGGGCCAATGATGGCGAGTGTGACGAGCCGGGCTTCGGGACCGGGGCCTGTAGCCAGGCGACTGACCTTGCCGATTGCGGCGACATCATCCACCTGCGCTTTCGCAATGACAGCTGTGAAACCGCCTTTGACGGCGTGTGCAATGAGCCGGGCATCGGCGATGGCGCCTGCGCCGAACGCACGGACCGGGCCGATTGCTTCGGCCGTGAACGTCCGCTGACCATCAATGATCATTATTTCGGCCGCGATGACCGCGTCTTTCACGACACCACCACCTTCCCCTGGAATGTGGTTGGCCAGGTCGAGTTTGACACGGGTGGCGCGTGCACGGCGACGCTGATCGGACCGGATATCCTCGTCACCGCCTCGCATTGTATTGATGATAACGGTCGCCCGAATTCGCGCGGCACCTTCCACACCGCCTATGGCCGACCGGGCGGCACGCTGTCGGCGCGGGTCATTGATCACCTGATCGATCCGGACTGGGATTCCCGACGCTTCTCGTCCGGCGATGATCTCGATGGCACGGACTGGGCGCTGCTGCGTATCGACCAGCCCCTGGGCGACAGGCTGGGCTTTGTCGGTGTGCGGGCCCTGGTCGCGACCGAGGGGCGCCGCGGAGCGATGCAGGCAGACCTCTATCAAGGCGGTTATAGCTGGGACACCGGCACCCACCTGTCCGGCAATATCGGTTGCAACATGGTCGCGATCGAGAATGACAATACGATGGCCCATGATTGCGACACCACGCGGGGCGATAGCGGCTCCCCCTTCATGGTGCGCGAGGGCGACGAATATTTCGTGGTCGCGACGGACAGTAATTTCCGCTCCAATCCCAACGGTCCGATGATCTATATCGCCGCCCGTTCGGACCGCTGGATTCCCTATCTCGAGGACTTCGCCTCCGGTCGCCGCAGCGCGACCGCCGCCTCACGCCCGGCGGGCGGGGTGAAACCGCCCAAATAGGCTAATTGCCGTCCGACCCCAGCAGCGCGACCAGGCCATCGGCCAGCGCGCTGCGCCAGCCGGCAATGTCATGACCGCCGGGATAGACGACCAACTCGGCCTCATACCCGTGCGCGTCGAGCGCCCGGGCCATGGCGCGATTGGTGTCCAGCATGACATGGCCGCGATTGGTCGCCGTCACGACGGTTTCCAACCGGCCGGCGGCAAGGTGGAAGACCGGGGCCGGGACCGGCGCGGGGGAGAGCTCGCGGGCCGCCCATTCCGGCGCCTCACCCTCCGGTGCCCAGTAGAATGAACCGGACAAGGCGATCACCCCGCCAATCAGATCGGGACGCGACAGGGCTGTCAGGCTGGCGGACAACCCCCGTCGCGACGCGCCGGCCAGAAGCGTGGTGTCGCGCCGTGGCGCCAGACCGGCCTCGGCTCGCAGGGCAGGCAGGAGGTCGTCGGCGATGAAGACGGCCTGGTCGGTATAGGCACGGCGCGCGCTGACCGGATCGAGTTGATCAATCAGGACAAGGTGGGTGGCCGGTATCTCTCCCGCCTCGGCAAGGCGGGCCAGGAGATCGCTCACCGGCGCCCGCTGCCCCCACAGGAAGGCATCATAGAGAATGAGAAGCGGCGCATCCGGCGCGGCGTCGGGTGCCCGATAGACCGCCACGCTCACCTCCCGGCGCAGCGCCTCGCTCGCCACATTCAGGCGGAGCGGCGAAACGGCGGCGTCAAAGGCCAGGGGCCGGTGAATATCGGCGCGGGGCGCGCGGTCCAGACGCAAAAGCGACTCACCATCGCGGCCACCCAGACGCACCGGGTTGGCCGGATCGGACCAGCGCTGTTCTCCGCCGGCATCGCTGACCAGGAAGGAGTAGACCGCCTGCACATCACGCGGCACGGACAGGGTCAGCGTCCAGATATCCGCGCCGTCCATGCGTCTCATCGGCAGGGTGAAGTCGGCCCGGTAATCGGTGACCGGCTGGCTTGCCCGGTCAACATTGATGACGCTGTCGAGGCGTACCGCCTGCGTGGTCGGACCTCCCCGCCAGGCGAAGGTAACAAGGGCCCGGTCCGGATCCTGGGGGTCCGGCGCCATGCGCGGCAGCCGCGGATCCGACAGGCTGCGCCAGGCCTCGTCGCGCGCATGCGGACGTTCGCGCAGCATCGCCTCGAGCGCCCGCACGGCCGGCGCTCTCAGGACATCCTCGGCATCCATGGCCTGGCCGAGGGCTGGCCCGGCCACACTCGCAGCCAGAACCATCGCGACCAGGACGCGGCGGAAATGCACACACATTCTGCCCTGTCCCCTTTCCCCGCACATCGAAGCCAGTCTAGCGTGACAGACCGAATTGGGGGGAGCAGAGATGACACTGATCACACAGGCCTGGCCGAAAGACCGTGTTTCACGCCTGATCCTGGCGGCATCCGGCCTGTTTGCCCTGATCTATCTGTTTGATGATTTCGGCCTCTCCGCGCCCTTCCCGGCCAATGTCGTGATCAAGGCGGCCGGTGTCGCCCTGCTCGCCGTCTACGCGTTTCGGGCCGGTCATCTCGTCCTCGCGGCGGGCCTTGCACTCGGAGCGCTCGGAGACGTTTTCCTGGCTCTGGACCAGAGCGTCCTGCCACTCGGCATCGCCGCCTTCGGACTGGGACATCTGGTCTATATCTGGCTGTTTGCCCGCTGGCGCATGGAGGCAGGACCGCGTGGCGGCATGAGCCGGATCGCCGCGCTGGCCGTCGCCCTTTCCGGTCTGGCCATGATGAACTGGCTGCAGCCCCATTTCGGCGAATTGCAGATCGCCGCCTCGGTCTATAACGGCATCATCCTGGTCATGGCCGTGCTGGCCATTCTCGGCCGCTCACCCCTGCTCGCCATGATCGGCGCCCTGCTCTTCGTGGTCTCCGACAGCGTGCTGGCCGTCCGCCTCTTCGCCGGAGAGCTCGACTGGGCCGGCCCGGTGGTCTGGGTCTGCTACTATCTCGGCCAGGCCGCAATCACACTGGGACTGGTCACCCGACCCGGCACCTGATTTCGGTGCGCGTTGCGGCGAATTAGCCCCGCTGTGTGACAGACCACCCTCATGCAGGCTGCCTGGACGACAAGACACCACGCCAGTCGGGATAGAAACCAACACCGGAACTGGAGCTGGAACTGCAACTGGAGTTGGACCTGGGAGTGGGACTGGGATTGGCGAGACCGAAAATCCGGGCGCCGAAGGCGGCGCCCTCCGCGCGAACGGTCCAATCGCCCGGCCCTGGCTAGAAGTCGCGGACGATGGAGACGTTGAGATTGCTGTCGGTGGGCTGGGTGCCCGGCTGCGGCTCGAATTCATGCTTGATCCGGTAGGCCAGCTCCATGCCCCAATCCCCGGCAATGGCCGTGGTCAGGGCGAAGCGCTGGTCGGCGCGTGAGGCGGGGCCGGCCAGCATGGTGATTTCAGCGGCAAAATCCGTGGTCTCGGTCAGGGCAAGATTGAGGATCGACCCCATCTCGAAGATCCAGTCGGTCTCGGCGTCACCATCGTCGGGCAATCGATAGCGCATGCCGGGACCCGCCCGCACATTCCAGGCGAGACGGTCACTGTCGACGGGCTGGTGCAGCGCTCCGGCGGTGGCAAAGGCCGAGTGCTGGTAGCCGGACAACCGGTCCTGTTCATAGGTCGCACCGAGATAATAGCCCCAGGCATCGATCCGATTGCGCTCACCGCGCACCTCGACCAGCCAATTGTCTCGCGTGACGATTTCGGCGCTCTCGGTGAAATGATACTCAATCTTGCTGTCCAGCCCCCAGCCGCGCTCAAGGTCCCGGTCGAGTTCCAGGGCGAAATTATAGTCGGTCTGCTCGGTATTGCCGGTGTTGATGGTGACGCCGAAGCGCGAGCGGCCGGACCATTCTTCCGGCTCGATCCAGGCCATGGCCTCGGCCAGCTTCTTGACCGGCAACCAGCCTTCCGGCCCGGAGGCGGCATCGGCCGCCCGGGCGTCCACCTCCAGCCGGATCGGCGCGGCGGGTGGGCTTGTCGGGTTCGCCGTCAGCGTGGTGTCGACCGTATCCGCATCAGTCTCGACCCAGTCAGCCAGCAGGGCTTGCCGGTCCGGCGCGAGCTCGGAAACGACGGCGAGGACTTCCGCCTCGCCGCCCTCGGCGAGGCCGGCAATCAGCTCAACCGTCTTGCGGAAGTCCGGATCGCTCTGCGTCTGGTCGGCGGCCTGGATCAGGACGCGATAATCATCAGACAATTCCGCGGCGGCCGGCGAAGCAAATCCGCCAGCCACTGCCAGAAGCAGGGCGATCAGGTAACGCATGGGCAAGTCCTTTCGTCACGTATCGTCCTACTTTTGACGAGTACGCGCGTCCAGTCATGCCCCAGGCAGGGTTTCTGTATTCTTGACGCTAGTTGAGCAGACCTTGTTCGGCGGCCATGGACTTCATGGCCTTTTGCAGCTTCTCGAACGCGCGCACCTCAATCTGGCGGATGCGCTCGCGGCTGACACCATAATGCCCGGCCAGGTCTTCCAGCGTCTTGGGTTCGTCCGACAGGCGACGCTCCTGCAGGATGTGCTGTTCGCGCTCATTGAGCTCGCCCATGGCCGCCTGCAGCAATTGCATGCGGGTTTCGAACTCATCGCTCTCGACCAGCTCGTCTTCCTGGCTCTCGGCCGTGTCGTCGGACAGCCAGTCCTGCCATTGGCCCTCGCCCTCCGTGCCGCGCAAGGGCGCGTTCAGTGAGGCATCGGGCCCGGACAGGCGGCCATTCATCGACATCACCTCATCATTGGTGACGCCCAGCTTGGTGGCGATGGCCTCGACCTGGTCCGGCTTGAGGTCACCCTCATCGAGGGCCTGCATCTGGCTTTTCATCCGGCGCAGATTGAAGAAGAGCTTCTTCTGGGCCGCCGTCGTGCCCATTTTCACCAGCGACCAGGAGCGCAGGATATATTCCTGGATCGAGGCGCGGATCCACCACATGGCATAGGTCGCCAGGCGGAAACCCTTGTCCGGGTCGAATTTCTTGACCGCCTGCATCAGGCCGACATTGCCTTCGGAGATCACTTCGGCGATCGGCAGGCCATAGCCGCGATACCCCATGGCAATCTTGGCCACGAGCCGCAGGTGCGAGGTGACGAGCTTCTCGGCCGCACCACCATCCTCATGCTCACGCCAGCGCTTGCCCAGCATGAATTCCTCGTCCTTTTCCAGCATCGGAAAACGACGGATCTCTGACAGATAGCTCGACAACCCTTGTTCGGGCGAGAGCGTCATTGAAACTGCATTGGCCATGACACGTATCCTATCCCATCAAGACGCTTGTCGACATGCGCAATCTGCACGTCCCCCACGCCTTGTCCGAGACCTATTTGGGGAGCCTGCCCGCCGAATGTAACCCCTTCACGCCGCTGTGATGCGAATGGCTGTCATTCGTGAATGGGGGAAAGGTCAATCGGGGGCGGTCCCAGCGAGCAAAAGGAATATGGCCAAGCGAACCTCGGGGGGCAGTTCGTCAGCCTTGTGCCAAATCACCGCGCGATAAATTGGTGCCCATGTCGCCTGGTCGGTTTCGGGCATGCCGCGCAACATGAGGATCATGACCTGCAATCGATCGCTCAATGCGGACCCGCGATCAATATCCAACAGCGGCAGGAGCGGCGCGAAGTCTTCATCATACCAGCCATCCACTCTGGGTCGGTAGCGCCAGATTGCCGCCTCCAGAGCACGCCGGTCGCCTTCAGTCCTGACCGTCGCCCAAAGCGCGAGCCAGTTGGTTTCTAAGTGGAAGAATTGCTGCCAGGCATCCCCTTCGCCCGAAGACTGGATGTCCAGTGCCGTGCGGGCGAAACCGGGACGGTCGCAGGCCAATAACACCGCCCCCATGCGCGGCCGCCAGCCGCCTTCCTGGTGGCGCATCAAATTCGTGTTAACCAAGGCATGAGCATCAATATTGCTCCACTCATCCCACGCTGCATCATCCTCACCGCGCGCCAGCATCAAGGCTGCCCGGTCCGGGCGCGTATCTGCGTGCACGGCAAGGCGCGTCGCCGCATGAGCCCGCGCACAATCGCCCAGCTCACCCCACAACTCGACCAGACGGACGCCGGACTGCGTCAGCATCAGGTTTTGATAGGTCACCAGCAACGCGATGGCCGCATCTGCATCGCCAGCGCCGTAGAGGTCACGCACGATGGCATCGAGCAAGTCGGCGGCATCTTCAGTGGCGCGGCGTCGCTCGGCATAAGCGCGCTGCCAGACCTGTTCGATCGCATCTCCGGGCAAGACCGCGCCCTCGGCCACATCGAGGCGTAGCGCTAGAATGTGACGTTCATCGCGAAACGGCAGGAAGATCGCATCTTTCAGACGATCCTCTGTCAGTCCCTGCACCAACGCTCGCACCAGATCTCGCTCCGCCGGCCCCCAGGCCGTGTGCCAATCGAGGATGGGCGTGCCGAGATAGGCGTCTGGATTGGCGAGAAGAAGATCACCCGCCTCCGCCCGATACCGGCTCTCGGCTTCATCCCGAGCCATCTGACTGGCTTGGCGTCGGGATTCCGCCAGAAAAGCGAGTCGACCTGCTCCGCTGAGCTCTGCAGCGAGCTGATCCAATTGCCGAATATGGGCGTCCGCCACGGTCCGCGCCTCATTGTGCAGGCCGGCAGCTACCAATTCGGCGTAAAAAGTCGGCGCCCCGCTCCCGTGGCCCGCATCGCGATCGCGCTCGAACTGCGCACCGGCGAGCGCAAGGTAGCGATCCATCCATTCATGCTGTTCGCTCATATCGAGATGCGGCAGCAGGTAAGGCAGGAAGGTCTCCAGAGTGAAGAGCGCCAGATCGTCGTCACCATCTCCGTGAGCGCTGTCTATTTGCGCCCTTATATCTCCGCTCACACGGCGGATCAGGTCTGCTCGATCCGGCGGATCTTCCAGCGCGCCAAACTCTGCCAGCGCTTCGCGGAGGACATCTTCAACCGGCTCGCCATCAATCTCGGCGCGGACCGACCCGAAACGGGCCGCCAGCGTGTCCGCTGCCTCCCGTACGGTCTGTGCAGGGGCTTGCGCGGACATCAAGACCGCGCAAGCCAATCCTGTCAGGACCATTTTGATCATCAGCACCAATCCACAACCCTGAACAGCTTCAGGGCCAGTTTACACGCTTTCCCGCGCCTGTGCACGCGCCAGCTGGAGTTCGACGCGCTTGAGTTCGCGCAGGATGCGGTTGTTCTGCATCTGCAGGCCGAGCCCGCCCTTCATGAAGAGGCCGACATTGACGGCGACCAGAATGGCGATACCCCAGCGCATCGTCATGACAGGATCAGTGGTCTGGAACATCTTCCAGGCCGCCCAGATAGCCAGGCCGGCACCAATGATGTTGACGATATAGGCGATCCACATCACCCAGGCGAGCTTGCCGCTGAACAGGCCGAAGGCCTGCGCAAAATAGCCCGGCTCCTCGCCCAGTTCGGCGAGTATGCCGCGATCGTCCTCATCGAGGGCTTCCAGGATCAGCCGGTCGAGGTCTTCGGTCTTGGTGGTCATCGCGATCTCCTTTCACGAATCTTCAGGGTCCGGCATGGCCGGATTGAGTGCCACGGCGAGCTTGCGCCGGGCATGCATGAGGCGGGTCTTGACGGTGCCCGCCGGTGTCTCGGTGATGACGGCGATCTCGGCGACCGAGAGCCCGTCCTGATGATAAAGCGCCAGGGCAAGGCGTTGCTCGTCCGGCAGATCGGTCATGGCGCGCCGGATGGCGCCGGTGTCGGCGCCGCGTTCGGCCTCGCCTTCCCCATCCACGGTCGCGCCAGCCAGTTCGGCTCGGAGCCCGTCCGCGGTGCGCCGCGAGGATTGCCGTGTCCGGATCTCGGCGGCGCACTTGCGGGCCACGATACGATAGGCCCAGGCCGGGAAGGCGGCCGGCTCACGCAAGCCGGAAAGGCCTTTCAGGATATCGCACCAGGCCTCCTGCAAAATATCGCGCGCGGCCTCACCATCGCCGATCAGACGTGCCGCGTGACGTGTCAGATCGCCGTGCCAGAGCCGGCACAAACGGTCCAGCGCCGACCGGTCGCCACCATGCGCCGAGACGATCAGAAATTCCGACAGGACACGTTTGCGGTCGCGGGTCATGAGGCCCTCATCAGGACCGCAGAAATGGCGGCCCTTCAGGATAAGGGTGCGCACGACCGGGGAAAGGGTTCAATCGGCCCTTTCTTGACCACTCGCATTCAAAGGGTGTGAAGCAAGAAATAATGACCTGACATTGCCAAATCCGGCCATTTGAGCGATTATCCACTGAGTTGAAGCGGGAGAGCAGGCATGCCTATGTCAAGGATTGCAACCGGGCTGACAGGCCTCGCCCTGTTCGCCTTGGCTGGCTGCAGCACGCTCACCGCGCCACCGCCACCGGCCGCGCTTAACGGCGCCAGCTATTGTCTCACCGTGTCCGGCCCGATTGACAGTGCCAACCCGTCAGCCGGCTATGCGTTCGAGATCCGGGCACGCGATTACACAGACCCGGACACAGCCTTGGCCGATGATCTGGATTGCCAACTCAACGAAATCATGGCCCGCCAGGCGCTCTACAACCAGCATTACACTGCCATTGCCCGCGAACAGAGGGCGATCAATCTCGGCAGTATTGGTGCCGCCTTCCTGGGTGCCGGATTTGCCGCATTTGACGCGCATGAGGACAATGTCGGCGCAACGGCGCTCACGCTGGGCGGACTGACCGTGCTTCGAAACGGGCTCAACCAGGCAGAACTCCTTGACGCCTACGCCGACGGGGCCAGCGCCATGGGTTGCTATGCCGCGCCGGGCCAGCAAGTGTATCGCGGGCTCCGGCTGGACCATGATCTTGAACTGCAAACCTTTCGTGAAGAGCTGGAAGCCCTCGTGGCACAAGGCCATGTCCGTCTGGAAAACCAGCCCGCGAGCAATGGCGATTCCGATCAGGACAAGGCGGCACTCCGTCAGGCCATGGCGCTGGCTGGCACGGTCATCTCCGAAGTGCGCACCAGCCGGGCCGCGCTCAACCAGTTTCCTCCCGCACTCGCGCGAAGCTGGCGAGCGGCCGACAGCGCCACGCTCGGCCGATTGCGGAACCAGGCACCCAATATCGCCTCCCTTATCGAAGCCGCCCAGGCCCTGACCAATCCGGGTGATGATGCCCAGGCCAGTGGCGTTGCCGGACAAGCGCCCGACCGGGCAGCTGCGGCCCCGTCCGATCGTTCGGCCGCGATTATCACGCGCGACCTCACCACTCTGATCGGCGACGCGCGTGCCTTCATGGAGCGCAACCGCTACCCGGCTGCCCTCGCCGGCCTCGCCCAATGCCAGGCCCTGGCAGCAGGTTGACCGTTATGGGGGCGGCATGACAACGGCCTCGGCCTGCGGCCTTTCCGGTGCTCACCGCGTGAAGTGGCGCAATGGCTCGACCCTGCGCTACCATCTCTACAAGCGACCGTCGGCGCGCGCGGCAAAGGCGCTTGACCGGGAGGTATTCGATCAGGCCCTCGCGATGTGGATGGCAGGTGGTTCCGGGCTGGAACTTGTCCCGGTGGACAATCCCGCACAGGCCGAGATCCGCGTCATGTTCAGCCGCTCGCGCGGGCGCTGGTCAATGCTGGGCGCCGAAGCGCTCGACATTACCAACAGCAAGGAGCCGACCATGAATTTCGACTCCCGTCTTGATCATGGCAGCGGCCTGCTCGCAGCCCTCCACGAAATCGGTCACATGCTCGGCTTTCGGCATGAGCACCAGACGCCAAACACGCCGCTGCTCTGGCATGAATCCGCCGTGATCGATCACTACCGCGCCGCCTCAGGATGGTCCGAAGCCTATACCCGCCGCAATGTGATCAGCCGCCATGACATGGCGCGCAAGAGCCTGCATCCATGGGACCGCAAATCGATCATGCATTATGGACTCGCAGCCGGCCTGATTGCTGCGCCTTCCGACTGGCAAGATCGGGCCGTCCCCGCGCCCGCCGGCTTGTCAGACGGTGACCGTGCCGAATTCCTCGCTTGGTATCCGCCGCTCTAGGCCGGCTTCGTCGCTAGCCCTTGTTCGGCAGGGTGTTGTGGAATTGCAGATAGCCGCGTTCGACCATGCGCCGCATGGCTTCATAAGCTTCGGAGAGCTCATCATAGGCCGAGCGCAATAATTGCAGACGGGCGACTTCCTCGGCGGTCAGGGGCGAGCGCGAGCGGGCCGCTGACATGGCTGCATCAACCCAGGCCGAACGGGCCTTGGAGGCTGACAGGGCCAGATTCTGGAAATCCTCGATCCCGACATGATGGATCGTCTTGGCGATCACCGCCTGATTGGCAGCAAAAATCGTGTAGTCGATCTGTTCCAGATGACCGCGACGCTTCTTCTGCTCGGCCGGATCCTCGACCAGGTCCGGCTCGAAATGATCCGAGACGCGGCGATAGCTGGACGTTGACATCTTGCCCATGACGACACCTCCTTATCGGGTATCAGGCTTATCGGGTATCAGGGCCTTATTTTCCCACACCATGCCTTAACGGGCGGTTTCACGCCGATCGCCTTCAACCGGGGCTGGAACTGGCGTTCAATCGAAGGCCCAGAGCAAGGATATGTCGAGACGGGTATCGGTCGGGTCGAAACCCGGCCGTTCCTCGAACTCATGCTCGATCCGCAGGCCGGTCTGGACCGCCCAATTCCCGAACAGGCGATTGGTCAGGGTAAAGCGCTGGTCGACCCGCGAACCGCCGCCCGCGAACGCCGTGGTTTCCGAGCCCAGGCTGGCGGTCTCGGATATCTGGTAGTGAAAGCTGGAGCCCGCCTCACCGACCCAGTCGGTCAGGGTCTCGCCGGTGAGGCGGTCCTCGCGGAAGCGCTGGCCGACACCGGCCCGGAGCACCCAATTGGCCTTCTCGCTGTCCACCGCATGCCAGATTCCACCGGCAGTCAGGAAGGCGGAGCGCTCATAAATCCCGATCAGGTCACGCTCATAGGAAGCGCCGGCATAATAGCCGATCCCGCTGTCGAGCTCGCGCGTGGTGCGCAATTCGACCAGCCAGTTGTCCCGCGTCGTCCGCGTCGCACTCTCGGAGAGGAAGTATTCGAACTGGCTGTCGATACGCCAGCCATCCTCGAGCTCACGATCGAGCTCAAAGGCAAAGGTGAAATCGGTCAGTTGCGAATTGCCGCGCTCAAGCTGGACGCCCGCGCGGATGTGGCCGGCCCAGCTGTCATCCGTCAGCGCGCTGATCGACCCCGCCAGCCAGCCGCCGGACCCTTCCGGCGCGCCGCTGAGCGCGACCGGGGCCCCGCCCAGACTGCGGTGTTCTTCGTGTTCCGCCGGAGCCGGCGCCGGGTTTGGCTCGGGCGACGCAGCGGGTGCCGGGGCCGGTGTTGGCGCTGGCATGGGCCATTCGGCCACCGCGCCGGCGCGATGCGGCAAGTGCTCATTGATATAGGCATGGACTTCGCCCCGGCCGCCATCGACCAGTACCGAGACCATGTCGGCTGTCTCGAGGAAGCGGGCATCATCGCCCTGGCGGTCTGCGGCTTCGTCCAGCAAGGCCTGGTAGGCTTGGGGCAATTCAGCGTGCGCGCCCGCACCGGCAAGTCCCAGACACAGGCTTGCAAGACCGGTAACCAACCCAAATCGCGCCATTTCAATCTCCGGGTAAACACTGCCGATCACGGCAAGCGTGCAAACATCGGGACGGGCGGCCCCGCTCAGCGGCGGGTGATCCGCGCCCGGCCCTCGTCGCGCCTATTGGACGCGGACAATTTCCCAATCGCTCAGATAACCGGAGTCACCCAGCCAGCAATCCCATCTGTCGTATTCCGACGTGCCATTGCGGATATTTTCGCCGATCGGATAGTCCGGCCACTCATGGCAATAGGCGGCGTTGTCGCCGGACATTTCGTCAGGGTCTTCGTTGAAGCGCTCAACAAACACCGAGAAGGATCCGTTATTGTTGGCGTTGTACCAGCCACCGGACGGCGCGACTTCGCCCGTGGGATAGACCAGGCCTGTCACCGTGATGTCGATCCCTTCGCCCTCGCCATATCCGAAGCTGATGGTCGCGGTCTGGCCGGCAAAATCCGTATTCTGGTCCGATGCGGTCGCCTCGAAAACCTGTCCACCCGGCCCGTCCGCCGCCAGGGCGCTGCCCGCCGAGACAAGACCGGCACAAGCCATCGCCATAACCACTGATCGCGTCACTTGTTTCATATTGCGTCCTCCAAGCTTGGCTGCTTGTAGGCGAAACATCTTAAAATCATGAAAATAGGCGTCTTACTCTGCGGCGCTGACGGCCCGGGCGGCGCGCCCTAGTTGAAGCCGACCGGCACGGCATAGCCGGACGGGGCCAGACCCGCTCCAGGCTTGCCGCCCTGATCCTCGACCCCCATCACAGTCCCGGCGCCCTTCGGATCGGCGAGGGTCGGAACCGGATTCTGGGCCGGGACCCGACTTGGCAGCGGAGGCGGCGGCAGGGTCTGACCGACCTGTTGCACGCGCTCGGTCTGCGGATATTGCGGTGCCGATCGGGGCAATTGCGCGATCCGGTCGGACGGGTTCGGGGGGCCGGCGAGCGGAGGGCCGGCAAGCGGAGGGGTCGTCTTGTCGCTTCCCTGGGCTCCGGTCTGGCCATATGTGCGGCGCGAATCCGAGCGCAGATCATTGGTCGCGGGCAGATCAAGCTGGCCGGTCAATTCGGCGAGGAGGCGCGAACCGATATCATCGCCAGCATTCTGACCGGCCTCCTGGGCCATCGCTGCAACCGGCATCAACACGGCCAATCCAGCCGCCAGTGCAATCGGTCGAATGATCTTCATGTGAGCCCCCTGTCCTAAAGCACGTCAGAAAACTGTGTATCCGAAACACCTTAAAGGCCCGGATCAGATTTCCTGACAATTTTAGGGATGCCCTCGATGCGCGTCCGCCGCGCCGCCTTACGGACCGGGCGCGACCTATTCGACCCGAACGATCCGCCATCGATCGGAGACGTCACCGCCCGTCCAGCACGTGCCTTCCGAGCCCCAGTCTCCGGAGACATCCTCAATCGGCGTGCCAATCGGATAGTCAGGCCAGGAATAGCATTCCGGCGCGTCTTCGCCCGCCGCTTCAGGATCGACCCAGAACAGGTCCAGATCCACGCGAATGCGTCCATTGGAAAACGCGACCCAGGCGCCCGTGAACGGGTCGCTGCCCATCGCGTCGGTGACGCCGCTCACCGTGACAGTGCCACCGCCGTCAAAGCTTATCGTGGCGGTTTCACCCTCAAACCGCTGCCACTCGCCCCAGCTGGCGACACCGGTCGCTTCGAAAACCTGGCCTTCCGGCCCGTCTGCAAGTGCCAATGCGGAGGTCCCCGGGACAATCAACAGGGCGGCCGCGACGACGGTTTTGATCAACTTGGTCATGATTTTTCCCTGGCCGGACTTCGAACCGGACTCCTGCCTAGCGCGGCCGGCTTAAAATCCTGCTTGCAAACTGGCTTGAACTTTATCGGTATGGAGATTGTCGCGCCCGTCCGGGTGAGCCCGCCGACATCGAGACCGTCTGCAAACCCTGGAATCACGACATGACCCGAGCGAACATCCCGCCACGACCGTCCCGGCCCATCCTCACCGATAGCGGGCTGGAGACCTGGCTCATCTTCGAGCGCGGCATCGATCTGCCCGAATTCGCCGCTTTCCCGCTATTGGAAACAAGCGAAGGGCGCGACCTGCTGACCGAATACTGGGAGCTCAATCTGGGTGTCGCGACCGCGCGGGGACTCGATTTCATCCTTGGCGCCCCGACCTGGCGGGCCAGCGCGGTCTGGGGGGCCAGGCTGGGCTATGACGCGGCCGCACTCGATCGCATCAATCGCGACGGGATCGCCTTCATGCAGGATCTGCGGGACCGGCATCAAGGCCCGTCCAGCGTCATGCCGGTCTGGGGCTCCGTCGGGCCGAAAAGCGACGCCTACAAGCCCGACCAACAAACGGGGCCTGCCGAGGCAGAGGCCTATCACCGCCCGCAAATCGACAGTTTCAAGGCGGCCGGCGCGGACGCTTTCACCGCCCAGACCCTGACCCATTCAGACGAAGCCATCGGCATTGCGCTCGCAGCGCGGGCGGCGGGCCTGCCCTGCACACTCAGCTTCACCACCGAGACGGATGGTCGCCTGCCAAGTGGCGAGGGTCTGGGCGCGGCGATCCAGCGTGTTGACGACGCCACCCATGCCTCACCGGCCAGCTATATGATCAATTGCGCTCATCCCGACCATTTCCGCGACGCGCTTGCGACCGACGCGCCCTGGCTGCAGCGCCTGGGCGGCATTCGTGCCAATGCCTCACGGCTCAGCCATGCCGCGTTGGACAATGCGACCGAACTGGATCCCGGTGACCCGGTTGAACTGGGCGCTCTGTACCGGCAATTGCGCGAAGCCGTGCCCAGCCTGACCGTGCTCGGCGGCTGTTGTGGCACCGATCACCGCCATATCGAGCAGATCGGCAAGGCCTGCGTCTAGCGTCTCGCCCTAAACTCCCAGTCGCCGTGTGCCCAGCGCGTCGAAACGGGCCAAGGCCGCGGCCGGCCATTCGACCTGCATGTCGTAGAAAGTCCGAAACTGCCGCGCATCATCCGGGATCTCGGTGAAAGGCAGCGCGCTGCGCGTGAAGATATGGACATCGGGCGGGCAGCGCTCCGGCTCGTCAAGCGTCGCGACACGGATGAAGACCATAACCTCGCGCCGGCCATAATCGCTCCAAACCGCACTGCCACACTCATCGCAACGCCAGATATCGTGCGGCTTGCCACTGCCCGTTTTCTGCTCATGCCTGACGGGTTCGCCGGCAACCAGCTCGACCTCGGACCGCTCGATCAGCGCGTTGATGGCATAGGGACCGCCAATAAAAGGGAAACCGTACAATCACAGACCTCAGATATGGGCAAAAAAGACATCATCAGTCATAGCAGTCTCATCTTTGCTCCCATAAAGAGCTAACTTGGTATATATACTATCCATCTACCCCCAGAGGTACAGTAAAAGTTAGCTCTGATATGAAGCTCAAATGAGTGTGCTATGGCATATTTTATCCATTTGATCTGAATGAATGAAGGCGACCTATCCAGCTGTACAAAATATGCCCTAACACACTCATTTGAGCTTCATCTCAGAGCTAACTTCTAGCGTACCTCAAGGGGGTTATGGAGAGTATATATACCAAGTTAGCTCTTTACGGCAACAACAATTAGTGTTCTAGGACTGATACTGTCCTCTTACCCATATCTGAGGTCTGCGATGGTACGGTTTCCTTTTTATAATTCTGTCATTTGTTGCAAAAACAGTTCAGTTTCCATAAACAGCATTGGCAGCATTCAGATATGTTTGCTGGTCTGAAGTTCATCTAAAAAAAGCCAATGTTGCAAATCTCTGACAATGAAATTTTGGAGACTCTATATGCTCTAGGGCCTATAAAGTACAGTGTATATTTGTTTATTCCACCTGCCCTAGTCTGAATATTCAGTGTCCTGTATCCCGCTGGGAGCCTCCATCAAAGCTCTAATGAAGCCTCCAGACTTTACCCTTACACTGCTTATTGTACTTTGCTGCTGCTAATAAACTTTATATACTGTATGTTGCTGTAAGTTTCTGTATTATGACAAGATGAGGGTCTGAGGCTGAAATTCACCTTATCCCTCTTCTAGTTACTTAGGGTGATGAACTATCAGGGCAGAGGTATCAAGTTGTATAGACTGATTATTGCAGTGTGTTTGACTCCTTGAAGGCAGCTGTTGACATGACCAGCTCCAACATTTCATGGATGTGTGTTTGTGAACATAGTGGGTGCAGACATGAAGGCTTTTGTACTATATAATCTAGATCCCGGACACATTTTATGTGGGCTAAGTTCTCAATTTGTTAATGTCTTGAGCTTTGGTCAGCAACATGTTCGGAACCTGTATGATGACTCATGCAATAGCAGATTAACCCCTCTAATATTCTCAAGGGGTGTTGAAACAATAATCCTTCTCAGTTCAAAA
>NZ_CAJQOO010000064.1 GCF_905480005.1 uncultured Maricaulis sp. | reverse complement strand
CCCGCCATTGACTTCCCTGTCCACACAGGTAAAACCCGCGCTTCCCTCGCCGGGGCCTGACCCCGGATCGTTCAACACCAACGGGACGATGCGAGAACCGCCGTTTAGATCGCACGCCTTTGAGGGAAGGCGCGCCGGGCCGCATCGAATAGAGAGAACATGTCGAAGCGTCATTCGCAGAAATACAAAATTGACCGCCGCATGGGTGAAAACCTGTGGGGCCGTCCGAAGTCTCCGGTCAACTCGCGCTCCTATGGCCCGGGTCAGCACGGTCAGCGCCGCAAGAGCAAGATGTCCGATTTCGGTCTCCAGCTCATGGCGAAGCAGAAGCTGAAGGGTTATTACGGCAACATCACCGAGAAGCAGTTCCGTCGTACCTATGACGAAGCTTCCCGCCGTAAGGGTAACACCGCCGAACTGCTGATCGGTCTGCTGGAAAGCCGCCTGGACGCCATCGTCTACCGCTGCAAATTCGTGCCGACGGTCTTCGCATCGCGCCAGTTCGTCAATCACGGCCACGTCAAGGTCAATGGCATCAAGGTCAACATCCCGTCCTACCGCTGCAAGCCGGGTGACGTGATTGAAGTCCGCGAGCGTTCGCGCTCGATGGCCCTGGTCCTGGAAGCCCTGGAAAGCCCGGAGCGCGATGTTCCCGATTATGTCGATCTCGATCCCAAGGCGATGAAGGCCACCTTCGTGCGCATGCCGGACTTCTCTGAAGTTCCGTACGCCGTGCAGATGGAACCGAACCTGGTCATCGAATTCTACTCCTCGTAAGAGGACGACAATCGATCGTGCAAAGAGGCCGCTCCGGATATCCGGGGCGGCCTTTTTCGTGGCCCGGCGGGAGAGCTGCCGCGCACGCGTGCAGGCCTGCCTCGCGCCGCAGCACATCGTTTCGGAAATTCGCGTCTCACGAGTCCATGGTTGATCCGGGCCTGATCCCTGTTTGGATGAGATTGCTTCGAAGCCTGCAGGGGCAAATATGCGGGTGTCGGGGTGTGTATTGGGGATTTCTTGGGGGCAAGTATGGCAGGGCGTTGGCGCGGCGTATTGGCTGGTTTGGGACTGGCTGTTTCTGTGACGGCATGTGCGACGAGCGGGGATCCGCAGGTCGAGGCGCGCAATCGCTTCCTGCCGAGCCTGCCACCTATGCCGGCAATGCCGGCCCTGCCGACGATCAATATCTCCGACATGCGCATTCCGGGCACCAACCGGCAGGCTCCGGCTCCGGACCCGTCGCTTGAGAACATCATCTATTGGCGCGTCATCGAGGATGACATCCTCATCGTCCATGCCGACACGAATGGCTGTACGTCACGCGCTGATTTTCGCGTCGATGTTCAGCAATATCATGATGATATCTACACGGTTCGCCTGACCCGCGAGGCCGAGGACCTGTGTGAAACCGAGGCGCCATGGGGCACCCAGCTGGGCTTCGGTTTCGAGGAACTCGGTGTGCCGATCGGTGGCCAGGTGATCGTGCTCAACCCGGTTGATACCGAGCGTCCCTGGGACTGGAATGAGGCCCGCACCTATCCGGCCAGCCGCCGCTAGGCCGCGCGCTCAGACCACCGCATCCCAGCTGCGCGACAGGCGTGAGGCGGCATTGATGATGCCGACCATGGAGTAGGTCTGCGGGAAATTGCCCCACAGCTCACCGCTCGCCGTATCGATGTCTTCCGACAATATGCCCAGCTCTGTGCGATGGGCGAGAACGTCTTCGAACATGGCCCGCGCGTCGTCGAGCCGGCCGATCCGCGCCAATGCGTCGATATGCCAGAAGGTGCAGGCGGTGAAGGCTGTCTTCGGCTTGCCGAAATCATCGGCGACCCGGTAGCGATAGACATGATAGCCGTCGCGCAATTCCTCATCGACCCGCTCGACCGTGGCGATGAAGCGCGGATCTTCCGGAGCGATAAAGCCGATCTCGGCCATCAGGAGAACAGACGCGTCCAGCGCCTCGCCGCCGAAGGCGCCGGTGAAGGCCTGCCGCGTCTCGCTCCAGGCTTCGCGCAGCACGGTCTCGCGGATTTCCTCTGCCCGCACGGCCCAATACGCCTGGCGGTCGGCCAGGCCCAGCTCATTGGCGATCCGGGCGAGGCGGTCGCAGGCCGCCCAGCACATGATGGCGGAGGAGGTGTGGACATCGGCCCGGCCGCGATATTCCCAGATCCCGGCGTCGGGCGTGTTGTAGACCGCATAGGCGCGCTCTCCGACGACCTCGAAATGCTCGAACTCCAGCTGGCCCGCCTTGGATTGCAGGCGATCATCGAAAAAGGCCTGGGACGCGCCCAGAATGACGTGGCCGTAGACATCATGCTGAATGTGTTCGGCGGCCTGGTTGCCGAAGCGCACGGGGCCCATGCCGCGATAGCCGGGCAGGGCGTCGGCGATGGTCTCTGTCAGATCGGTTTCCAGCGCGATCCCGAAAACCGGCTGGATATGTCCGCCCTTGGTCAGCGCCACCGTGTTGCGCAGATAGGCCATATAGCCTTCCAGCGTGCCGACTGCCGAAAGCCGGTTGAGGGCGGTGACGGTGAAATAGGCATCACGCAGCCAGCAAAAGCGATAATCCCAGTTTCGCTCGCTATCGGCATGTTCGGGAATCGAGGTTGTCAGCGCCGCGACAATGCCGCCCGTCTCCTCATAGACGCAGAGCTTCAGCGTGATGGCTGCCCGGATGACCGCCTCCTGCCATTCCGGCGGGGTGGCGAGGCGGCGCGACCAGTCCTGCCAATGGGCACAGGTGCGCTCGAACCAGTCCTTGGCCATCGCTCCGACCGAGTCCGACAGGCTTTCATCGGGTCCGAGGACGAAGGCGATCTCGTGATCGAGCACAAATTCACGCTGGTCCATGATGTAGGAAAGCGGCGCGTCCGTCGTGATGCGGAAGCCGGCACGGTCATCGAGAAAGCTGACATGGCTGACCCCGCGCTTGGGCGTCATGGCGCCGGCTCCGTGCCGGCAAGCCGCACTCAGCGTGATGGCGATCCGCGGCATGCCGCGCAGCGGCGTGATCCGTCGCACGGTCGAGGCCGGTCGGAACATGCGCCCCTTGTCCATGAAGCGCGGTGCGAAATCACTGATCAGGATGGCCGAGCCGTCCGCCGCTTCCAGCTCGGTCTCGATCACGGCGGTATTGCGAACATAACGCTGTCGCGCCGTGACCTGGCCCGCGAGGGCAACGGCGAAAGCGCCGTCGCCGCCGACCAGACGGTTGAAGACCGGTTCGCCATCCAGACGTGGCAGGCAAAGCCAGCTCAGCGCGCCTTCCTGGTCGACCAGTCCGGCGATAGTGCCATTTCCGATAATGCCGAGTTGCAGTGATGTCATGGGAGTTGGGCCTCCAGCCAGGTCCAGACTTGGGCGGGATCGTCGAGGCGCGCCGTGGCCAGGCTGTCGCCGGCGCCGACCTTGATCGCGCGACCGCCGAGATCGATGGCCGCCTTCATGCCGTCCTCGTCCGTGGCGTCATCGCCGATCATCACAGGGCGCCGCCCGGCAAAGGCCGGCAGGGACATCAGCCGCTCGACAGCGCGCGCCTTGCTCGCTCCGGCGGGTTTGAGCTCATACACACATTTGCCGGCTTGCAGGACATAAGCGGGGTGGTCGGCCACCATGGCTGCCAGTGTCTTGCCCAGGGCAGGGCCCGCCGCGCGATTGGCGCGATAGTGGATGGCCAGGACCGGGCCCTTGGTCTCCAGTCGCGCTCCTTGTGTCTTCGCGGCGAGCGCGTAGGCCGCCTGATACAGGGGGTCAGGCGCCGGTGGTTGCCAGGCCGATGGATGACGCCCGGGCGCGCAAATGTCACAGCCATGCCCACCAGCCCGCCACAGGGCGCCCGGGATACGGCGATCGAGATCACGGATGTCGCGACCGCTGACGACCGCCAGAGCACCGCCCAGCGACCGCGAGAGCGTCTGCAGGGTCATGTCGCCGCCTGTCGGCAGCCAGACCGTGTCCGGATCGTCCTGCAAGGGTGCCAGCGTCCCGTCGAAATCCAGAAACAGGGCCTCACGCCCCGGGTCGAGCGGCGGCGGTGCGGCATCGCTCGCTGCCAGGGCAGCGAGGGCAGGACTTGGCGTTTCGGTCATGCGGGGATGGCGGGCTGAAGATCCTGGAGGAAACGATTTCGCCACCAGCTGATATCCTTTTCGCAGACGATGTCGCGCAGTTTGCGCCAACGTTCCTGGCGCTCCTCCAGCGACATGGTCAGCGCCTGGTGGATGGCGTCGGCGACCTTGTTGCGGTCATGCGGATTGACGATGAGGGCATCCTTCATCTGCTCGGCCGCGCCGGCAAATTGCGACAGGACAAGCACGCCGGGGTCCTCGTCATCCTGGGCCATGATGAATTCCTTGGCGACCAGATTCATGCCGTCACGCAGCGGCGTGACCAGCCCGACCCGGGCAATGCGGAAGAGACCGGCCAATTCCTCGCGCGTGTAGGACCGGGCCAGATATCGCAATGGTATCCAGTCGAGATCACCATGATCGCCATTGATGCGTCCGGCGAGCTGATCGAGCTCGAGGCGCAATTCCTGATACTCCTCGACCTTGGAGCGCGAGGGCGGTGCAATCTGGGTCACCGAGACCTTGCCGTGCAGTTCCGGATGGTCGTCGAATAGCTGTCCGACCGCCTCGAAGCGTTGCGGCAGCCCCTTGGAATAATCCATCCGGTCAACACCGATGACAAATTCGCGCCCGCCGAGAAAGCGGCTGATCCGTTCCGCGGCCCGGTCGGCTTCCGGGGAATGAGCCGCCTTGATAAAGCCCTGCGGATCGATTCCGATCGGATAGGCGGCGATCCGCGTGGTTGTTCCGAAAACCGCGATGCGGCCATCAGCAAGGACCTCGCCGCCGCAATCATCGACCAGATAGCGTACGAAATTGGAGCGGTCGCCCTCGGACTGGAAGCCGATCACGCTGTAGGCGCACAGGGCCCGGGCGATCCAGTGGTGCTCGGGAATGGCGCGAAACATTTCCGGCGGCGGGAAGGGAATGTGCAGGAAGAAACCGGTCGGACCTTCCCAGCCGGCATGACGCAGGGCGTCACCCATCAGCAGGAAGTGATAATCATGCACCCAGACCGTATCGGTCGCGGTCAGGCGGTCGGCGACGAGATTGGCGATGCGCTGATTGACGGCGGAATAGACGCTGAAGGCTTCGCTGTCGAAACTGGCCAGGTCGAGTCGGTAGTGGAAGACCGGCCAGATCACCCTGTTGGCGTAGTTGAGATAATAGGCTTCATGTTCGTCATGGGTGAGGTCGGTGAGGACGAACTCGACGCCCTCATCGCGAAACACGCTGGTGCCGCGCGGGAGCTCGTCGACCAGCTCGCCGCTCCAGCCAAACCAGCTTCCCCCCGTTGCCTTGAGGGACTCCCAGACGGCAACCGCCAGCCCGCCGGCGCGCGCCTTTGGGTCGGCGGCGGTACGGTTCGATATTGCGATCAGACGGCCCATCATCACTCCTTGCTCGTGGATCGGTGTTCCACGTAGCGCGAGGATCGGGCAAGGCGATGGCCCGCATCAGGGCGAGCGCGACTGGAATTGCCAGTTTGTCGAGCCGGATTGCCTCAAATCGGTCAATCCCCTGACAGGAGGAATGCCGGAATCAGGCGGTACCGCCGACGCCTTTTTCCTTGAAATAGGCCTGCAGTTCGCCGGTCTCGAACATCTCCTTGATGATGTCACATCCACCGACAAACTCGCCCTTTACATAGAGTTGGGGAATGGTCGGCCAGTTGGAGAAGTCCTTGATACCCTGGCGGACCCCGTCATCCTCGAGCACGTTGACGCTTTCGAATTCGACCTGGAGATGGTCGAGGACGCGGGCGACGACGGAGGAGAAGCCACACTGCGGGAAGACCGGTGTGCCCTTCATGAAAAGCACGACGTCATTGGCGTCGATGGTCGACTTGATGCTGTCCTGGGCGGTCGTGGACATGGCGGAACTCCTCGGATTGATCCTCGCCGATAGCTAAGGCGTCGGCTCGCCCGCTTCAAGAGCGGCAACCAGTGATGCATTGGCTGCAAGGTGGGCCGGGCGCGTGGTGAGGCAGACTGCGCTGTCGCAAAAAGGCCGCGTCAGCGCCCAGCGCAGCGCCTCGCTCGCCGGTGGTCCGGCCTCGGCAGGCGGATCGCGGCGCAGGCGGCGCTTTATCTGGCGCGCCAGATACCACAAATCCCCGCGCGATGCGGGTGGTCCGGAGGCGCGTCTGGCGCCAGCCATGGTCTCGATCCCGATCACGGACAGTCCAGAGCTGCGCGCGCGCTCAAGACGCTCGATTTGGGATGGTTCGAGGCTCTGATTGACCGGCGCCATCAAGGCATCGAACACACCGAGCGAGATCGCCCGGTCCAACTCGGCGTCGCGGCCGCAAACACCGAGATGGCGGATCATGCCGCGCTCGCGAAAGGCATCGAGCCGTCGCAGCAGCTTGTCCGTCATCTCGTCAGCTGCGGGCCCGTGAAGCAGAAGCAGGTCGACATGGTCGCGCTGCAGGCGTTTCAGCGAATCCCGGAGCGACATCTCGATTGCACCGGCGGAGAAGTCCCGATAGCCGCCCGGATGTATGCCCGCCTTCGTCGCCACGAAGGCCGACCGGCGGGGCAGGCGTTTGAGAGCAGCCCCCAGCCGGCGCTCTGCCTCGCCCTTGCCATAGGCGGGACCGGTATCGAAGAAGGTGACGCCCTGGTCGACGGCCTGGTGGATCAGACGCGTTGTCATGCCGCGTCCGGCGCCCAGTCCGGCGTGCGGCCCGGTTACCCCGAAACCCAGTCGCGAGAAGCTGTCGGTCCCGATCATCAGTCAGGCGTTCGCGTTTCCAGGGCGAGGGCGTGCAATTCGCCGCCCATTTTCTCGCCCAGAGCGGCATAGACCATCTGGTGCTGGGCCACGCGCAGCTTGCCGCGGAAGCTCTCGGCCGTGACCACGGCCTTCCAGTGGTCATTATCGCCGGCCAGATCGGTCATCTCGATTTCGGCGTCCGGGATACCGGACTTGATCAGGGCGATGATGTCGTCGGCGGGCATGGGCATGGCATTTCCTTGTTGCGACGTCGGGCCTGGCGGTCACGGCGGTTCACGCTCGACGCGCGTGAGCGTGACCTCATGTGTCGGGCCGTGCACTATCCGGATGGTTCGTGACAGCCCATATCAGCGCCAAGCTAGTCGTGACCGCTGCAAGGGAAAAGACCATGACCGCCTCGAGCACTGCCAAAAAACGCTTCCGGCCCCGGTTCAGCCTCATCGGTCTGATGCTGGCCCTTCTGCTACCGGCGGGCGCCGCGCAGGCCGGCGAGCCATATCTCGACCGCGACGGGCGACCGGTCGGTGGCTATGACATTGTCAGTTATCACACCGAAGACATGCCCCTGGACGGTCTCGATACGATCACCGCGGACCATAATGGTGTCACCTGGTATTTCGCCACCGAGGCCAATCGCGAGATCTTCCTTGCCGATCCGGAGCGCTATGTTCCGGCCTATGACGGGCATTGCGCCTATGCGCTGGCCAATGATCGCAAGGTGCGCTCCGATCCGCTCGCCTACCGGGTGGTCGATGGCGTGCTCTACATGAATTTCTCGCCCTCCATCCAGGAGCGCTGGGAGCGGGATATTCCCGGTTATCTGGAGCAATCCGAAGCGAACTGGCCCGACCATGAGGACGCCCCGGCTGCCCGGCCCAGTCGCTGGTTCTGATTGTTACGGAAAATTGGGTGGGGTTGGCTGACCCTGCATGCGACACTCCGCGCGGTTTATATTTTCGAGGGGTCTTCCATGCGCGCCATTCTGGCTACTACTGCAATCTCACTGGCCATTCTCGCGACGGGCTGCGCCGCACTCCAGCCTGGCGCGATGGAATCGAGCGCTGCCGAACAGGCGGCCTGGACGCTGGACCGGAGCCAGTTGCTCACGGATCTGCAAGTGCTTGCAGCCGATGACATGGAGGGCCGGGCGGTCGCAACCGACGGCAATGCACGTGCCCGGGCCTATATCATCACGCGCCTCGAGGCGATGGGCGCAGAGCCGATCGATGGCAATTACGAGCACCCGTTCAGCTTTGAATCGCGCCGGACCGGCGAGAAGGTGGACGGGATCAATATCCTCGCCCGGATCGACGGCAGCAGCGAGAGCGACCGCACCATGGTGGTCACGGCGCATTATGACCATGTCGGCATGCGCGACGGGCAGATCTGGAACGGTGCCGACGACAATGCGTCCGGCGTTGCTTCCGTGCTCGCCGTCGCCGAGATGTTCCTGGCCGAGCCGCCCGAGCATGATGTGATCATTGCCCTGGTCGATGCCGAGGAAAATGGTCTTCAGGGCGCACGCGCCTTTGTCGAGAACCCGCCAATCCCGGCCGAGGACATTACCTTCAATCTGAATATGGACATGGTCGCCATGTCGACCGATCGCATCCTCTGGGCCGTCGGGACCTATCACTATCCCTTCCTCACGCCGATCGTCGATGAGGTCGCGGAGCGGGCGAGCGTCTCCATGCCCATGGGGTATGACGAGCCGACCGAAGAGCCGGGCGGTGACTGGACCAATCTCACCGATAGCGGGGCCTTCCACGCCGCCGGCATTCCCTTCATCTATCTGGGTGTCGACTTCCATCCGCACTACCACCAGCCGACGGATACCTACGAGAACATGACGCTGGACTTCTTCCAGGATGCGGCCGCCGCGGTCGCGGACTTCGCGCGCGTATCAGACGAACAGCTCGACATGATCGGTGAGGCGTCGGGGCGCTAAGGTCGTAGCTCAAGCAATGAAAAGGCCGTCGCGAAACCGCGGCGGCCTTTTTGTTTGGGGTCGTCTTGGATAAGCTTTTACTCGGCGGCTTCGACGAGCTGGTCCATCAGACCCGGCATCCAGCCCTCCCAGGCGGCGCGAAGGCGATCGAGTTCCAGCGGGTGGGCACCATTGACGGTGACCGCCTTGCCGCCGGCGAGGCCGACCACATGGACCGGGATG
>NZ_CAJQOO010000063.1 GCF_905480005.1 uncultured Maricaulis sp. | reverse complement strand
CTACCGATCATCCTACAGCCGAAACCGCGATCTCGCCCGCTATCTCGACTGGTACAACACCAACCGACCGCACTATGCTCTCTCGCGGCAGCCGCCAGCCAAAAGGCTCCGCCTGCTGAACAACGTCTTGAGAAACGACAGCTAGCGCGACCGCGCGTCGCGCTTGATCCTGGCGGGCAGGGCGGTATCTCTGGCATCGAAGTGATCGGAGCCGTCATGTCGAGCCAGCCCATTCCCGTCCTGCCCAGCGTGGCCAAGGCCTATGCCTTGCTGATTGCCCATTGGTCGCGTTTCGTGATGGCCGGCCTGCCCTTCACCCTGGCCTATGCCATCCAGCTCTGGCTGGTCCAGAAGGCGCTCGCGGTACCGCTCGACGGGTTCTGGCTGACCCTGGATGCCACCGTGATGATCGCGGCGACCGTCGGTAGTCTCGCTTTTTCCGCCATGTGTTTCCGGCTCGCCGTGCGCGATGAATATGGCGGTCAGTTCGGCCTGCAATTGTCCGGCGATGAGTGGCGCTTCTTCCTGGTGGCCCTGCTCAATGCGGCCCTGGTGTTGATCGTGGCCCTGCTGGCGGCGATGTTTGCCTTTGTGGTCTTCACCACGATCGCCGGCGGTGCCGTGGAAGGTGCCGGCATCGACCCGGAGGATGCCGGTTTCGATCTGCCGATGGCGATGAGCTATATGGGCACCGCCGACTGGGTGGCGGCCTGGGCGGTGAATATGGTGGCCTTCCTGCTGGTCGCCTGGCTGGTGGCGCGTCTGTCCGTGTCCTTCCCGGCGAGTTTTGCGCAAAAGGCGGTGCGGGTCCTGTCGGTCTGGACTCTGAGCGAGGGTCAGGCCTGGCGTATCCTGGCCGCCATGGCGATCGCCGGCCTCCCGCTCATCCTGGTGGAAGTCGCGCTTTATGAAGCGCTCTGCATGGCGCTCGACAGCCGGCCCCTGCTGACCCCGGTCTCGGTCGGCGAGGTCATGGTGACCGATGGCGTGTTTGCGCGCATCCCGGAATACCTCCGCGTTGCGGGGCTGTTCTCGATCGTGAATCTGCCCGTGATGGCAGGGCTTTACGCGCAGTTCTACCGCGCCCGCGCCTAGACGATCAAAGGGCGGGACATCGCCTGTCCCGTTCCCGCTGGTGATTTGTCCGGCTTGCGCCATGATGGGAGCATCGTGATGCAGGAGAGGGACTGATCATGGCCAAGCAAGACTTCGATATCACCAGGGGAATCTTCTGGTTCTTCATCCGTTTCGGCGAGAAGCCGGGCGGGGCGATCTGGCTGATCTTCGTGCAGGCATTGTGCGCGCTCGGATTGCTGGCGCTGTCCGTGATGGTGATGGGTCCAGCCTATATCAATCTGATCCAGCTTGCTGATTCCGGTGCTGCGGGCGCCCTCAGCGAGGCCGAGACAGTCCGGCTTGTCTTCGACACGCTGCTGCCTTTCCTGTCCTACGGTTTCCTGATCATTCCGATCGGCATTCTGTTCGCCGTGATGTTCCAGGCCGCCTGGCTGCGCTTTCTCACCAAGGGTGAGATCAAGCCGGTCATTCCGTTGCGACTGGGCGCAGACGAGATCCGTCTGATCGGCGTCAATCTCCTCTACATCGTGATCGCCTTCGTGGCCTATTTCGGCCTCGCGGCAGTGCTTGGCGTGTTTGGTTTCGGCGCGGCCGTCATGTTTCACGGTGGCGGCAGCCATGCGGACTTCGGTCTCGAGGCCGGTGTGCTGATTGTGCTGGGCGTGCTGGGAATCCTGGTCGGTGCGACCATCCTGGCCATTCGGCTCGCAACGGCCCCCGCATTGACCGTGCTGGATGGGCGCCTGCGCTTCTTCGAAAGCTGGGAAGCCACCAATGGCGTCTTCTGGCACATGCTGCTGACCTATGTCGTCGTCTGGGCCCTCTTGGCCATTGGCGGCAGTATCCTCAGCGGAATAGTGCAATTGGCCGTGCTGGCCGCCTTCCTGCCCACGATCATTGAATTCGTGGATATCGCCGAGCAGGGCCAGCATGTCGACCCGGATGTCGCGCTCGCCACCCTGCAAGCCTGGATCAGCGAGCCGCTCACCATCGTCAGCCTGCTGATCGGTTTCGGCGTGCTGTATGTCGTTCAGGTCCTGTTCGAGGCGGTCTGGCATTCGGTCGGCGCCTACAATGCCGTGCGAGCCCGCAGTGGCGGCGAGGGCGAGGCCGCTGATGTGCCGACCCTGGCAGCAGACCATCCGATGGGGGCTTCGCCGACAGAAGGGTGACGCAATCACGCAAACTGACGGACAAGGCCGGGTCGCCCCAGGGCGGGCCGGCCTTTCGCTGCGTGCTCGATTCTGAATCACAACTTCAGATTAATTCTGCTATCCTGACAGGGTGAGGCTGTATGGACAGCTCTCATTCCCAGAAGGAGGCATCACCATGACCACCAATCTTGCAGGCGTGTACATTACCGGCTTGTTCGGCACGAACGGGCTGCTCGCCCAGACCCAGAGTGAGTTGTTGGCGTCGCAGATGAATGACTACATTTTCTGGTCGGTTCATGTGAATGCGGATGCCAGCCTTCACTATAACGACGTGCCATTGGCGTCGGGCGGAACGCTCGACCCGACCACGGGCGCCGGCATTGGCGGTATCATCAGCGCTGCCCGCAAGGCCGGGCTGGCCCGGAATGTCTGGTTCTCGATCGGTGCCGGCGGGGTCTCTGACTTCCAGAATATCCAGTCCATTCTCTCCGCGGGTGGCGCGCTGGAAGACGAGCTCTATGCCAATCTGAAAGCCCTGATGGATCTCGGCGCAGACGGGTTTGACCTCGACTATGAGGAAGACCTCAGCGACCCGGTGAGCCTGATCAGCCAGTTCACGGTCGGTCTCAATCAGCGCCTCGGCGCCAAGCTGACCTATTGCCCCTATTACGGCACTACGATGTGGATTGACTGCCTCACGGCCAATATGACCGCGCTGGGCAGCCAGCCGGTCGTTGGTTTCAACCTGCAATGCTATTCCGGTGGCGGCGGCAATGATCCGCGGACCTGGGTCAGCGCCATCACAGCGGCCGGCGCCTCGACCGGCGTGAGCGACGCGGTGAGCTTTGTCCGACCGGGCATGGCCGTGGCCGGCTCGCCCTCTTCACCGGCGCTGACGCCGGCGCAGATGACCGCCCAATTGAACAGCTGGGGATCGCCAGGCGGCTGGATCTGGAATTCGGCCAATGTGCTCAACTCCCAGCCCTCGACTGGCGACTCGGTTGCCGATTATGCGAGCGCCATGCTCGCTGCTGTGCCGGTGGCTGAAAAGGCCTAGACCACCAGGGATGGCAGGGCCGGGGCGTTGCCGTGCGCCGCAACGCCCCGGCTTGTCAGGCCGGATCGACCGCGTCTGGTCTCTCGACCTGTGGTGGATGCGGATGGTCCTGGATCCGGGCGGTCCTGGATAGGGACGGTGCTGGATAGGGGCGGTCCCGGATGCGGGCGGTTCCGGATGCAGACAGGCAGGCAGGGCGGCAGGCCTGCGGTGGCAGGCGAGCGATACACCAAGGCCGTAGGCCCAGCCTAACCCGCCTTCTTGCGCAATTCCTTCGCCCGCTCCAGCATCGGTGCCAGATAGCGGCCGGTCCAGCTGCGCTCGACCTTGGCGACGTCTTCCGGCGTGCCGACCGCGACGATCTCGCCGCCGCCATCACCGCCCTCGGGACCCAGATCGATGAGCCAGTCGGCGGTCTTGATGACGTCGAGATTA
>NZ_CAJQOO010000062.1 GCF_905480005.1 uncultured Maricaulis sp. | reverse complement strand
CGCTCCTCGACGAGCTGGTTGAGGAGGCCGGCCAGGCGCACACCGCCCTGTTTCAGGCGCTGCAGCGAGACCGGGAGGTTGCGCTCATAATAGGCGTCACCCGGCTCGATCGGCTCTTCGGCACGCGCCCAGTAATAGGCGAAGCCGCGAGAGCGGACGATATCATGGCTTTCCTGGGCCCAATTGATCGGCGCCAGCGGCGTGTAGACATCGACCCCATTGAGCGGGATCTCGGCAGCCAGCGCCTCGGCCAGCTGCGCCCAGCGGTCCGCTTCATCCAGATAGGGCCAGGTCTCGGCCATGTAATCGAGCAGGATCTCGCTGTCCCAGACCCGGTGCAGATTGGTCCGGCGCTCGCCGCGCCACAGCACGTCGATATCATTGCCACCGCGATCACCCTCGATTGAGACATGCAGCGGCTGGTGGATATCGCCCATCCAGTGAGCGAGGAATTTCAGGGCCTCAAGCCGGTCCTCATCCGAGCGCGAACGGTCCGCGAAAATGCCGGCATGCAGGTCAATCGCGGAGGTGATGCAACCATTTTCGGCACAGTCCTCGGCATCGACCTGCGGATCATTCCGCTCCTGGTTGATATAGTGCCAGGGCGCCGTGTGCCGATGGGTCGAACCACGGACCTCGTCGGCCCAGGAACAGATATCGCGGAACGTCTCGAATTGCGGGTCAAGCGCGACCAGACGATCGATCTCGGTGCGGGTCTCGTCGGAGAGATAGCGATAGGCAAGGTCACACACGATGCGGTGCCCGTCGCGGCCATAAGCCTCTGCCGACCCGGGCATGGCAAACAGGGACAGAAAACCGGCGACAGCCAGGGTACGCAGGAAAAGGGTCATGAAGCTCTCCGGTCGGATGGCACCCGCCCGGTGCCTGCCCCGGTCTCTAGAAGAGCCGCCCGCGCCTCTCCACTAGTCAGGGCGAGTATCTTTCAATCAACGCAACCCCCGGTCGCAAAACGGGGATTTTTAATGTTGTCGCCATTCGCGAAGGGCCGGACCGGCCGGCCCGCGAGTCTGGAGAGACCACCGGAACTATACCGTCTGGACGGTATTGACTGTACCGTCTGGACGGTTTATGTGCAGTGCACAATAAAATGGATTCACGCAATGCCAGCCAGCAAGCCCTCAACCCGTGGCACCATCCTCGACGCTGCCGAAACCGTGGTTGCCCGCGACGGATCGCGCCGCCTCACCATCGACGCCGTCGCGGCGGAGGCGAGCGTCTCCAAAGGCGGCGTGCTTTATCACTTCCCCAACAAGATCGCCTTGCTGCAGGGGATGGTCGAACGGATGGTGACCGAGATCGGCGACGAACTCGCCTGCGCCGAGAGCCGGGCGCGCGAGGCCGGCAAGCCGCCACTGGTGGAAGTCTTTGCCAGCATGTTCGACCGTTCCGAATCCCAGGACGGCCTGTCGACCGCGCTCCTGGCCGCCTCCGCCGAGCATCCCGAACTGCTCGACCCGGCCCGGGAAATTCTCTCGACCATATTCCAGCGTCTCGCCGAGGAAACGCCTGACCCTGTCGCCGCACATGTTTTGATGCTGGCCATGGACGGGCTGAAACTCTCCGTCCTGCTGGGCTTCAACCATATACCCGATCATCAGTTCCAGCCGATCCGTGATCGCCTGTTGAGCATGGCCCGCGAGCTTTACACATGACCCGATTTTCCTGGCTTCCGGCCCTGACAACCGCCTTCATTCTGGCGTCCTGCTCACAAGATGCGCCGGCCCCTGTCACTCAGCCACGTCTCGTTCAGCTGGCCGAGGTCACCGCAGAGAATGGCGAGACACGGCATGAATTCGTCGGCCGGATCGAAGCCCGGCTCAGCGTCGACATGGCCTTCCAGGTCGGCGGACAACTGGCCGAGATTCCGCTCAATGAGGGCGTGCTGATCGAAGAAGGCACACTGGTCGCAGCCCTGGACGCCGAAGATTTCGAGCGCGCGGCCCGCGAAGCGCGCGTCCAGCTGCAGCAGGCCAATACCGAGCTGGAGCGCCAGCGCACCCTGCACGAACGCGGCATTGCCTCCCAGGCCGCCCTCGACAGTGCCCAGACCAATTATGACTTGCGCGAAGTCGCCCTGCAGACCGCGCGACGCAATCTGGGCTATGCCACCTTGACCGCGCCCTTTGACGCGCTGGTCAGCCGGCGCCTGGTGGACAATTTCACCATTGTTTCGCCCGGCCAGCCGGTCGTGCGCCTGATGGACGTGTCGGAGCTGCGCGTCTCCATCCCGATCTCCGAAGGCATGGTCGCAACCTTTGACGCCGATGATCTGGTTTCCCTGGAGGCCGCCTTCGCCTTCCTGCCCGGCCAGACCTTCTCGCTGGTCCCGCGCGAACTGGTCTCCGAGCCGGACGCGGCCTCGCGCACCTATCGCGCCATCGCCGCCCTGCCGGACAATATTCCCGCCAATATCCTGCCCGGCATGACGGCCACGGTGTTCGCGCAATTTGCCAATGATACGAGCGCCCTCAACGGGCTTCGCATTCCGCTGGCCGCCGTCGGTGCGGCCCCGGACGGAACACAGCGGGTCTGGGTCTTTGACGAAGGGGCCGGAACGGTGTCACCCCGGTCCATCACCACGGGCGGGTTCGAGGGCGAGATCGTGATTGTCACCGACGGTCTTCGTGCCGGCGACCGCGTCGTCACCGCCGGCATCTCCGCGCTGCACGAGGGGATGGAAGTGCGACCACTGTCTGATGCGGCGCGCTCCGGAACGTCGCAATGAGCGCCGCGGCGACCCCGTCCAGCGCCCTCGCGCGCCTCTCCATCGAAAAGCCCGTCCTGACCTGGATGGTCATCCTGTTCTGCCTGCTCGGCGGACTGGCCGGCTTCCTCAATGTCGGACGGCTTGAAGACCCGGCCTTCACCATCAAGGAAGCCATCATCTTCACCCCCTATCCCGGAGCGACGGCGGAGGAGGTCGAACAGGAAGTCACCGAGACCCTGGAAATCGCCATCCAGCAGATGGGTGAAGTGGACGAAATCCGCTCGGAATCCGCGCCGGGCCTGTCGGAAATCCATGTCACCGTGGACGACACGATCGACAGCGCTGACATGCCGGCTGTCTGGACGCGCCTCCGGGCCCGGATCCGCGACTCCGTAGCCGCCCTGCCGCCAGGGGCCGGCGCGCCGGTCGTCTATGATGATTTCGGCGATACCTACGGCATTTTCTACGCGGTCACCGCTGACGGCTATTCCGATGCCCGCATCCGCGACATCGCCCGAACGCTCCGACGCGAACTCCTGACTGTCGAGAATGTCGCCAAGGTCGCTGTGGAAGGCGAGCCGGACGAACGCATCTATATCGAGATCCCGCAGGAAAACCTCGCCCGCCTTGGCCTGTCCTATTCGGATTTGCTGGAGGATCTGGAGCGTGAGAATGCCGTCGTGACCGCCGGCTCGGCACCGATGGATGACCGCCTGGTCCGGGTCGAAATCCCGCAGACCCTGGGCGGTATCGATGCCATCTCCAACCTGCTGATCACCCCGCGCAACAGCGATCAGGCCATCCGGCTGTCGGACATCGCGGAAGTGCGCCGGCAACCGGTCGAGCGCCCCTCCCAATTCATCTATCACAACAATGCCCGCGCCTTCACGATCGGGGTGGCCGGCCTGCCGACCGCCAATATCGTGGATGTCGGCCATGCTGTGGAAGCCCGCCTCGCCGAGCTAGAGGCCGGCCTGCCACTAGGCGTCGAACTCCATCCCATCTACCAGCAGCACCTGGTCGTCGATGATGCGATCAATAATTTCCTGATCAGCCTGACCCTGTCGATCGCCATCGTGATCGGGGTCTTGTGCCTCTTCATGGGCTGGCGGGCCGGCCTGACCGTGGGCACCGTCCTTTTCCTGACAGTGTCCGGCACCGTCTTCTTCATGGACATGTTCGCGCTGGAGATGGAACGCATCTCGCTGGGCGCGCTGATCATCTCCATGGGCATGCTGGTCGACAACGCCATCGTCGTCACCGAGGGCATGCTGACCGGCGTGATGCGCGGCAAACCGCGGATGCAGGCGGCCGAAGACGCGGTTGCCTCGACGCAATGGCCATTGCTGGGCGCGACCGTGATCGGCATTCTTGCCTTCGCCGGGATCGGCCTGTCACCGGACGCGACCGGGGAATTCCTGTTCTCGCTGTTTGCGGTGATCGCGATTGCCCTTCTCCTCAGCTGGGTCATCGCCGTGACGGTTGTTCCGATGATCGGCTACCATCTCTTCGCCGCCCAGCGCGCCGAGGCGCAGGCCGCCGGCAAGGCGGACCTGGATTCCGACAGCCTCTATTCCGGGCGCCTGTTCAATGGCTATCGCGGCCTCCTGAGCCTCGCCCTGGCGCACCGCTGGACCGTGCTCGCCGGACTGATCGCGGTCACGCTGGTCTGCTATGTCGGCTTCGGATCGGTGCGCAATTCCTTCTTCCCGGCGACCAACACGCCAATGTTCTACGTCAATGTGGAGCTTCCCGAAGGCACCGACATCCTGACCACGGATGCCACGCTGCGCGAGATCGGCAGCTTCATCGCGGATCAGCCCGAGACCGAGATCATCGACACATTTGTCGGCGCCGGCGCGACCCGCTTCATGCTCACCTATTCGGCCGAACAGCCCAATGCCGCCTACGGCCAGGTAATTGTGCGCACGCATGAAATCGACGCCATTCCCGCGCTCGCCGACCGCATTCTCGCCCATGTCCGCGAGACCCTGCCCGATGTCGATGTCCGGGCTGACCGGATCATTTTCGGCCCGCCCTCCGGCGCCAAGCTGGAAGCCCGCTTCTCGGGACCGGATGCCGATGTGCTGCGCGCGCTGGCGGAGGCCGCGACCAGTTCGCTGAGCCGCGATGGCGATGTCATCGATATCCGCACCGACTGGCGCAACCGGACGCCCATCCTGCGCCCGCTCATCATCGAGGAACGCGCCCAGACGATCGGCGTGACCCGCCAGAACATTGCCAACGCGCTGCGTTTCGCCACTGATGGCAGCCAGGTCGGTGTCTATCGCGAAGGCGAGACCCTGATTCCGATCCTGGCCCGGGCACCGGAGGCGGAACGCTCCGATCCGGACTATCTCGATGACCGCCTGGTCTGGAGTCCGCAGCAGGCAGCCTATGTCCCGATCAATCAGGTCGTCTCGTCCTTTGCCCTGGAATTCGAGGATGTCCTGATCCAGCGCCGCGACCGCACCCGGACCCTTTCCATACGCGCCAACCCGCACTCCTGGGAAACCGCATCGGAGGGCTTTGCCCGCTTTGCGCCGATCATCGAAGCCATCGAGCTGCCGCCCGGCTATTCAATGGAATGGGGCGGTGAGTATGAGGCCTCGGCCGAGGCCAATGCCTCGCTGGGCGGACAATTGCCGCTGACCTTCATCGCCATGCTCACCATCTCCTTCCTGCTCTTTGCCAAGGTGCGCCAGCCGTTGATCATCTGGGCGGTGGTCCCGATGTCGGTGAACGGGGTCGTGGTCGGCCTGCTGCTGACCAATGTCGCCTTCTCCTTCACCGCCCTGCTCGGCCTGCTCTCCCTGTCCGGAATGCTGATCAAGAATGCGATCGTGCTGGTCGATGAAATCGACATGCGCATTCGCGACGGCGCAGACCGGGCCGACGCCGTCCGCGACGGTTCAATCAGTCGCCTGCGGCCGGTTCTGCTGGCGGCAGCCACCACGATCCTCGGCATGACACCCCTGCTGGCCGACGCCTTCTTCCAGGGCATGGCGGTCACCATTATTGGCGGGCTGACCTTCGCAACGGTCCTGACCATGATCGCCGTTCCGGTGCTCTATGCCCTCTTCTTCGGGATTCGACCGCGTCCGGCTCTCGAAGACCCGGTCAAGACTTGACGCTGTGTCGGGAAGCGGACAACGCTCGCGCCCATGAAAGCGATTGACCAGATTCACAATATCGAGGCCTTGCGGGCACTGGCCCGTAAACGCCTGCCCCGCATGGTTTTCGACTATATCGACGGCGGCTCCGACGACGAGATAACGCTCGCCCGCAATGACAATCGCTATGGCGATTACGAGCTGAACTTCAAATCCCTCGTCGACATTTCGAAGATCGAGTTGGACACGACCATCATGGGCGCCCCCAGCAAGGCGCCCATCATCGTCACCCCGACAGCGGCCCAGCGCCTGTTCAATCCGCGCGCCGGCGAAGCCGCGGTTGCCCGGGCCGCGCGCAAGGCCGGGCTCGTCTACTGCCTCTCCACCCTCGCCTCCACCACGATCGAGGACATCGCCAGCCACACGGACGGGCCGAAATGGTTCCAGGTCTATGTCTGGAAAGACCGCGCCATCGTCGAAAAGGCCCTGGAGCGCGCCCGAAACGCCGGCTTTACCGGCCTCATCCTGACCGTGGATGTCCCGGTCGCCGGCAATCGCGAGCGTGACCATCTCAATGCCTTCACCATCCCGCCCAAGATCAATGCCAGGACGGTGAGCCAGATCCTGGCCCGGCCGGGCTATCTCTGGGACATGGCGACCACACCGCAAATCCTCGCCGCCAATTGGGCCGACATGGACACGGGCGGGATGGGGGTGATCGAATTCCTCAATTCCCAGTTCGACCGCACAGTGACCTGGGAGGATGCGAAATGGATCAAGGAGGCCTGGGGCGGTCCCTTTGCGATCAAGGGGATTGCCCGCCCGGACGATGCCAGACGTTGCCTTGATGCCGGCGCGGACGCGGTTTGGATCTCCAATCATGGCGGCCGGCAGCTGGACACCGCCCCGGCCACGATTGACACCCTGCCCGACATCGTCGCCGCCGTGCGCGGTCAGGCCGATATCATTCTTGATGGCGGGATCCGACGGGGCACGGATATCATCAAGGCGCTGGCGCTCGGTGCTGATGCAGTGGCGGTCGGTCGGCCCTATCTCTTCGGGCTGGGCGCGGCCGGTGAAGCCGGCGTCACCCGCGCCCTGGACATTCTGCTCTCGGCACTGGAGCGCGACATGGCACTGGTCGGCGCATCGCGCCTGTCAGACCTGACGCCCGACTTTGTCCGCATACCGCACTAGACACGCTATCAAGCAACAAGAAGTCATCACGGGGTCGATCCATGTTCGCAGCTGAAAGCCTGGTCCGCACGCTCATCAATCAGGGCGTCGAGGTCTGTTTCACCAATCCGGGCACATCCGAAATGCATATGGTCGCAGCCCTCGACCGGACCGAGGGGATGCAATCCGTCCTTTGCCTCTTCGAGGGCGTCGCGACCGGTGCGGCCGACGGCTATGCCCGCATGGCCGAGAAGCCGGCCTGTACCCTGCTCCACCTGGGACCGGGGGCCGGCAATGGTCTCGCCAATCTGCACAATGCCCGCCGCGCCTATGCGCCGGTGGTCAATATCGTCGGTGACCATGCCCGCGACCACCTCCAGTTCGACGCGCCGCTGACCTCGGACGCAGACGGGGTCTGTCGCCCCATGTCGCGCTGGGTCGGACGCGTCGGCGCACCCTCTGAAGTCTCGGCCATGGCGGTTGAGGCGGTTCGCCAGTCCTACGGGCCGGAGCGCGGTGTTGCCACGCTTACCCTGCCCGCCGATTGCGCCTGGTCCGACGCCGAACCGGCGGTGATTGACGCCGTCGACCTGCCCGGACCCGAGCCGGTCCCGGCCGACACGGTCGCAGCGATTGCGGAGGCCCTCAAGGCGGCCGAGACTCCGGTTCTCTTCCTCGGCAATGATGCCTGCCGGGAGGACGGTCTCGCGGCCGCCGGCCGGATTGCCGAGGCGACCGGCGCGGCGCTGTTCATGGATACATTTGTGCCCCGCATTGCCCGCGGCCATGGCCGAGTCTCACCCAAGCGGCTGGGTTATTTCGGGGAGCAGGCGCTCGAGGAATTGGGCGGCGCAGACCTGATCGTGATCGCCGGTTCCAAACCGCCGGTTGCCTTTTTCGCCTATCCCGATCAACCCAGCGAGCTGACCCCTCCGGGGACACGCACCGAGCATCTGGCCGGTCCGGCCGATGATGTGATTGGTGCGCTTCAAGCCCTGGCCGACGGGCTGGGGGCGGCAGAGGCCGAACTCAACCTGCCGGAACAGTCACAGGCGCCGAAACTCTTCCCCGATGAAGCCCTCAATCCCGGCTATGTCGGTATTTCCCTCCTGCGTCACATGCCGGACGATTCGATCATCTGCGATGATGCCACCACGTCCGGCATGGGTGTCTTTCCCTGGATCGAGCATGGCCCGCGCCATGACTGGCTGTGCCTGACCGGTGGCGCGATCGGTTCGGGCATGCCGCAGGCGGTTGGCGCCGCCCTCGCCTGTCCGGACAAGCAGGTCTTCGCGCTGTGTGGCGACGGCGCCGCGGCCTATACGCTCCAGGCCCTGTGGACCCAGGCGCGCGAGCGCCAGAATGTGATCAATGTGGTCTTCGCCAACCACTCCTACCTGGTCCTGAATATCGAATTGTCCCGGGTTGGCGCCGGCAATCCGGGCCCGGCAGCACAGCAGATGCTGTCCCTGGACGATCCCAAGATGGACTGGGTCAAGCTGGCAGAAGGCTTTGGCGTTCCGGGGCGGCGCGCTCGCACGGCTGGCGAATTCGACGATGCCCTGAAGGCGGCGATCGCCGAGGGTGGACCGCAATTGATCGTGGCGGAAATCTAGCCGTCAGCCGCTGGAAACGCGGCTCTCTTCATCGGTCGGCGCGTCAGCGCGCCGGTCGGTGACCAGGGCAATCTCGAGCACGCGCCGCAATTCCGCGATCTCGACCGGCTTGGGCAGGTAGTCTGTAAAGCCGGCGGCGAGGAATTCACGGCGGTGATCATCCGATGCCAGAGCGGTGACCGCTATGATGCGGGCGTCGGCGGACTTGCGCGTTTCGCGGATGCATTGCATCGCGCTGACCCCATCCATCTCGGGCATCTGAATATCCAACAGCACCACGTCATAGGCGAATGACGTCGCCTTGTTGACCGCCTCCCGACCACCCGAGGCGCAATCCACGATCAATTCGTCGGCCTTGACGATCTGCTGGACCATCGCCTTGAGGACAAGCTGGTTGGTGACGACATCGTCGACCACCAGGACACGCCCCGCGGCCTCGACCGGCTTGGTGGAAGCCGGGTCGCGCGTGACCACAGGCTGTTCGGATGTCGCAACTCGCTCCAGCGGCACGTCAACGGTGAAGGTGGAGCCACGGCCCATCTTGCTGGAGAGCGTGATCTTGCCGCTCATCTTGTTCGCCAGGCGTCGACAAATGGCGAGGCCCAGCCCGGTTCCGCCATAGCGCCGCGTCATCGAGGCGTCGACCTGGTTGAAGGGGTCGAAAATCGACTCCTGCTTGTTGCCGGGAATACCGATTCCGGTATCGCGAACCGACAGCCGGACGCGGGTCTTGCCTTCGCGCACTTCCCCGACCGTCGTCAGGGTGACGCTGATCCGGCCCGAATGGGTGAATTTCACCGCATTGGCCAGCAGGTTGTTGATGATCTGACGCAGGCGAAGCGGGTCGCCACGCACAAAAGCCGGGTCGCCGAGCTGGTTGTTGACGGTCAGGGCCACGCCCTTCGTCTCCGCCTGCGGCCGCCAGTGATCGGTCGTATTGCGGATCAAGTCGGCCAGATCGAATTCGCGATTGTCCAGCTCGAGCGCATCGGCTTCGATCTTGGACAGGTCAAGAATGTCATTGAGCAATTCGAGCAGGGCCTTGCCGCTGTCATCGATCAGCTCGAGGCTGCGGCGGTGATCGTCATTCAGGCTGGTGTCAGCTTGCAGGACATTGGTCATGCCCAGGACACCATTGAGCGGCGTCCTGACCTCATGGCTCATATTGGCGATGAAATCGGACTTGGCGCGATTGGCCTGCTGGGCCGCAATCAGGGCGGTCTCCAGGCGTTGGTTGGACGCGGCGAGCGCGCTCTGGGCATCGGTGGTCGCCGACCGGAAACTGGAACCGAACAGCACGATCCAGACGCAGGACAGGGCCCCGGCCGCGACCAGCATGTCCAGTAATTCGGTGGGATTGAAACCGAGACGCCCGCCCTCGGTGATATGGGCAGTGCTCATGATCAGACCGAAATAGGCCGCCAGCGGCAGGATCGCGAAAAGCACGGCCCTCGCGCCCCAGGCAATATAGGCGCCCAGAATAATGCCGGGCAGGTAGAGCGTTGCCGGCGGGAAAGATCCGCGATTGGCCCAGGCCGCCGCGAACAGGACAAGCGAGGCCAGAAGGATCATCACCGCGATCGTGGCATTGGGCCGACGCAGCTTCAGACCGGTGACACCCACCGACCCGGCCAGCAGGCCCGACGCCAGACCGAGTTCCACCATGCCGGGGCGTCCATCGAGGACAAAGGCGAGGACGGCCGCATTGACCAGACCCATGAGCGTGAAGATCGCGGTAAAGGCCACGGCGATACGCGATTTGATCGCATAATCGAAATCGACGAGCGGGTCGGCCCCGGTCAAACGGTCGATCTGTCTCCACAGCATGTCGCGACATCCCTCCTCAAGTAGAACCGAATATAGCCCAGCGGGGTTAACAAATCCGTGTCTGCCGGAGGACTTCCAGCCTTTGATTGCGGGCACCGATCCGGGCACAGCACCGAGACTGGTCCGCGCCTGCGCAACAGACAACCCCTGCTCGAAGTGGCGCCGACGCGGGTGTCGGTCGTAGGCGACCGGTTTCGACGCGGCCAGCAGGCCGGCGGTCCGCCCGGGGTCAGTCCTTGATGCCCGGCGGAGCAAAGGCCCTGGTCTCGGCCGCATGACACGCCGGGCACAAAAAAGCGCCGCCCCCGGAGGGACGACGCTCTTTCAGTTCACCTGTATCGGCCCGGCTAGAATGCGGCCTGGATACCAAAGGTCAGGATATCGGTCGTGGCATCCCGCTCGGACCAGGTCGAGCCGTCCGGGAAATTGCCGCCGCTGAGGAAGTTGAGCGGGACCCAGCCATCGGTGTGGATGTACTCGCCGAACATGTTCACGCCCGGCGCCAGGAAGTAGGACAGGCCAGCCACATACTGGTCCTGACGCTCCCAGGGTGCCCCGTCATCGCCGGCCCGGAAGCGGCTGAACTCAAGCGAGACATCAAGCGGGCTTTCCGCACCGACATCCATGGAATAACGACCGCCCACGGCCCAGGACGTGGTCTCCCGCGCTTCGAAGACGCTCAGCGGATTGGTCGGATCCGGAACCGCAGAACCCGGCCAGATATCCGTGGTTTCCTGGAACTCGCCCAGGAATTCGAAATCACCCAGCGTGACGCGGCTATAGACCGCAAAGGCCGGATTATTGTCAGCACACGGATTGAAGTGGAAGACCGGATAGGCCTGGCAGTACGGGCTGGCATGCTCGTAGCTGGCGCCCACCATGACCGTGCCATCGGCACCGATCGGCGTGGTGTAATTGGCATCGATGGCGAAGTTATTCACCCGAGACGGAACATTCGTACCCTGGACCGGTGAATTGGCCGCGCGGAACTGGGCGCCGCCCTGAATGCCCATCGCACGGATGTGCAGACCGTCATTATAATAGCCAACCATGCCGCCATAGGCGAGACCGGCGAAGGAGTGCCAGGTCGTCGAATTGGTGAACGGGCTGACCGTGTCATTGAGACCGAACGGCGTGTCCATCTTGCCGATCGCGGCATAGATGGGCGACGTGTCGAGATTGCCGTACATCACCCAGGCCTTGCGGACCTGGACCTGATTGCGGTTGAGGTCGGTAATGGTGCCCGACCCGAAGCTCTGCTCCGGATTGTAGAGCAGTTCGACATATGCCGTGACATTGTCCGCGACCCGTGCCGTAGCGGCGAGCTGGGCGGAGTGAACAACCATTTCCGAGACTTCCTCGCCAATCTGGTTGGCCGAGGTCGGATGACGCATGAGCCAGCCGAATTTGGTGTCCGAATTCGAGCGTTGGTAATTGGCCAACACCGTCACACCGCCGCTCAGCGTCACGCGATTGTCCAGCTGGCCATTCTGCATCGCCTGGAGCTGGATCAGCTGACGCCGATTGATGCCCTCGGCATGGTCCAGCACATCGAAGCTGTACTGCGTGCTCAGGCCGACGAAATTCTGGCGGTAGCTGTCCTGGTGGGCGCCATGCTGGTCGGCATGCGCGACCTGCACCGGCTGGTCGGGGGCCGCATGCGCGCCATGGGGCGCGGTGTGGTGTCCGGCATGAGGCGCAGGATGTGGCGCGCTGTGCGGCGCCGCGTCGTCTTCCATCGCGCCCTGGGTTTCGAGGAATTCGAGCAGGCGGCGATTGGTTTCTTCCAATTGCTCGATGCGCGCCTCCAGTGCCTCGATACGGTCGTGATCGTCAGCGAGAGCGACGCCCCCGGTCGATGACAGCGCAATGACGCTCGCGCTGAGTGCGAGAAAATTACGGTACATGATGTCCCCTGTGAGTGTGTTCGGCGCACCTGTCCCGTGTGACGCCGCAAGATAACGAGTTTCAGCTCCCGATATCGCGCCTCAACGGCAAGTCGCATGGGAAGCTGCCAAAAACAGAGTTTGAGTGCCGCGAGTCGGCGACCCCGTCACGAATGAAATTATACGCGTCTGGAAGACAGGCATGGCCGTCATCGGGCCAGACCGTCCGCCCCTGAACGCGCAATCATCCTGACAGGCCACCATTATGACGGACCACCGGACAACGCTCGCCCGGCACAAGGTCTCAATCGCGGTCTCAGCGCCAAAACTGGCCCCGCCCGGGCGTCTTTATCCCGCACGTTTGCCAACCCGGCCACTGACCCCGGATGTCGTCAGACCGGCGCGTCAGCGCGCAGCAGCAAGCCGTAGGCGACCAGGGAATCGATCACGTCATTGAGCTCCTCAGCGTCGCTGACGCTGAAATCGCTCTTGCGCATCGAGCCCGCGGCGATCCGTGTCCGCAGCTGCTCGGCCAGCGCGCCACTCATCGGAATGCGGCCGCCCGAGAGCACGATTTCCTGTTCCACATCGCCATCCCCATCGGGCACAGGTTCGAAATTGAACAGGATATGCTCACGAATGGTGAGCTGGTCATCCGGCCCGACGCCCTGCGCCAGCGACAGCAGCGCGCCGCGCAGGCGGGGCCCCTGCCCGCTGACGAAATTGCCCGAAAACGCCGCGAGCGTGGCATCGAAGCTGGCCTTGGCGGCGAGCTCATCGACGAGATCACGGAAGGTCCGGGCATGGCGCGCCCTGACGTCGCCGCCTTCGAAGAACATGTCACGCGGGAGGGAGTGGCGCATTTCGGGAACCCGAAGACTGGCCTCAGCCACGGCTTCCAGCATGAATTCGGCCCAGGTCTGCACCAGGATCCCGACCGTGATATGCAGGCTGGGCTCGTCACCATGATTGGGCGCGCGGTGGGCGGTCCCGCGTGGAACGTAGAGGCATTCACCCGGATTGAGGACGAAGGTCTCCTTCAGCTCACCCGTATCGTCATGATCCTTGCGGAAGCTCTCCCCCTTGAAGGGCAGGCCGTCACGATCGCCATAGATCTCCCACTCTTTCGCACCGGAAATCTGGATCACGAAGACATCGTGATCATCATAATGAACACCAAAACCCGTCTCGCCAGGCGGGGTGAGATAGACATTGGTCTGGGTCCGGGCCCCGAATTGCCGCTCCAGCGCTAGGCAGAAATTATAGAGATTGCCATCGGCCAGATGCATTTGCGGCAGGATCAACGTGCACCCGTCGCGGAAATTGTCGAGCACCGAGCCCCGGTCGACCACACCATTGGGAAAGGTGAATTCGGTTTCGGGGATCGAACTGCCCGATTTGGCCATGCTGATCGAGGAGGCCGGCAATTCGCTGTCGGACAGGATCTCGTCGACCCGGTCCAGGCTCAACAGCGCCGCTGCCTGGTCGCTTTTGTTCGCGTTGCGATAGAATTTGCGCTCGTAAAACTCGGCGAAGAACTGCTCCGGTGTGAGCGGGCCGAGCAGGAGGGCGAGCGCATCTTGCGCCGGCTGTTCGAGACTCATTATGTCGTCCTGGATTCTGATGCCACACATGCTTCGGGGGCCAGCAATGCCAGCCCCCGCAACACGATGTCGGTATGAATTCGTCGATGTCGCTTAGGCGCAGGAACCGCGACCCCGGCCACGACCGGCCCCATCGCTGTCGTCACTGTCGGTCACGCCGGTGCGGCCATTACCGGCACGATCATTCGGGTCGCTGTCCGTGGCGCCATTCGTGGAGCCACGCCCACGACCACCGCAGTCAGAGTTCGAACCCGAATCCGAATCCGTCACGCCCGAAGAACCGCGGCCATAGCCGGCGCGGTCATTGGCGTCCGAGTCGGTTATGCCCGAGCGGCCATAGCCGGCACGATCATTCGGATCGCTGTCCGTTCGACCGGTGCGTGCCTGCTGGGCAATTGCCGGAGCACCCACAACAGTTGCGGTTGCGGCGCCTGTGATCAGCCCGACGAATGTTCGACGCGATACTGGCTTGGCTCGTTTTGCCATTCGGAATTCCCCATTGAATTTCTTCGACTACCTTGTCGAAGCTCACGCAGACGATACGCCATAAAAAATCTAAGGCAACTGCTGAGTGGGAAATGCGGATTGCTGGCGACCCCTGTCATTGGCCCGGATGCCCGGACGTGAGCGCGCGCAATGACACTCCGGCCAGGGTCAAGGCACGGGCATGGGCATGGGCGCGGGCAGACAGCATGCCGGCAGTCCGTCCTGTGTCCAATTGGCGGCAAAGTCCGATCGCGTTCGCCTGGCCCCCTCTCGCACCGCCCCGGCATGCCTGGCCCGGAGCGTTGTCCTTCGGCACAAACCAGGTCGCTATTGGGACCGTGTCAGCGCTTCCAGGCTGGCAGCATCCAGCGAGCTGGCGTCGGCTGCGATCTGCGGCACATAGGTGCCTCCCGGGGGTCGCCGGCGGTCACGATAGACCTTCAACGGGATAAACAGGCGTCCAACCCTGCTGGGCAGGTTGACATACCGGACATCAATATACTGCGTGTCGGAACTGGTCTCCTCGCCCACATGCAGAACGCCCGGCAGGGCCAGAAGCTCGTCCATGAAGTTGAGGCATGAACTCGCACAAGCGTCGTCGGTAATGACGATCACATCGGCGGAAACCGGGCTTTCAAGCGTGCGCGTGATTTCACGTGTGCGGAAATTCTGGCGGGCATAGTCCTCGCCCGCCGCCACGGCGGCATCGAGCCGTTCGGCAAGCCGGGTCCAGGACTGCGCGGCTTCGGACCGTCCGCGGCTTGCATGCTTCTCGGCGATACCATGAACATGGGCGGCATTGTCGGCGGTGGCACGCCAATCCACCCCCCCGGCCGAAACCGGGACCCAGTCCCGATAGACCTCCGCTGTCCACAGTGCCCTCGCAATCCTCGTCCCGAACGCGCTGTCACCCCCACCATTTCCGCGCAGGTCAAAGACGATGCGATCCAGTGATCGCAAGGTCCCGGCCCGGGCTTCGATCGATTGTGTGATCGACGCAATCGGAGCGGTCCGTTCGTTGAAGCTGGAGATGGTGATCCACGCAGAATTGCCGCTGATGTCGACACCCGCCGTGCCGGACATCTGGTCGCGGTTTGCGGTGGCCCTGGAGATAACGCCCGGCGCATCGGCAATGGTGGCAACGGTCAGATGGCCATCCGCGAAGACATCCGTATAGGCGTCAAGCGCGGCGCGATGATCAGAGGGCGAGCGGGCTGACCGGGCGAGCGGCAGGGCGTGGGCCAGTGCGTCATCCATCCGCACGAGGAAGTCCGGATTTTCGGGATCCACCGCGCCCGGATGATGCGCGAGGATGGTTTCATGCACGAATTCGACATCCCGGACGGCGCGGGATTGCCAGTCTCCAAACCAGAACCAGCCCAACAGGATGACGGCCACAAGCAGTGCGGTCGCCATGATGCCGACAACGACCTTGCCGATCAGCCCGATGACCTTCATTCGCACGCCCCCGCCTCAATGAAATCTGGTCACGCGTCGGCCGCGCAACCGAATGCGGGGTCGTAGAAGGGTGCCATGATGCTGTCGCACAGACCCTGCCCCGGAAGCTGACCGTCGAGATAGATGAGCAATGTGTATCCCAGACTGGCCGTCACATAACTCAGGAACAGGACCAGGAAACCAAAACGCAAACGACGGCTCGAGAGGAAAAGCGCGGCGGCCAGGACGGCAATGAAGACAGATGGCAGCCCCCACCAGGGCAGGCCGAGATCCAGGCTGACACGCGCCTCGTCATTGTGATTTCCGGTCACGATGCTCATCGTCATGGCCAGCAGGCGCTGGTAAAAGGCGACGAAGACGAGATCGTATCCAAAGGCAATTTTGCGGCCAATGGCCAGCCAGGCACCGAACAGGCCCATGGTCAGGGTAAAGAGCGGACCGCTGATCGAGATGAGCGTGGTCTGCCACTCGAAATCAGTTGGCGGGCGAAGACTGACACGCCCCAGACCGAAGGCGAATGTGTCAACGCCGAGGGCCAGGGCCGTCAAGAGATGGGTGAGTTCGTGCAAGACTGTTGTCAGAAACAACATGACGAACATCACCGCATAAAAGGTAACGCCCGGTTTTCCCGAAATACTCGACATGATCGACCCCTGTGCCACGCCTGCCGAGACTATCCATAAAGTTTGGAACGACAAGGGTTTGCGACCGGAACATCAACCAGCGCCGCTGCAAGCGAGGCGCCCGCGAAAACGAACCAGCCCCGAACCCGCAGGGTTCGCAAGCGCGACCGCGCGCCGGCCGGTCAGGCCGCCCCATCGGAGGCGTCCGCCCAGCGGATTGCCGTGAGCGTGAAAGCATGGCGGAGCCGAAGGGACCAGCCCCGAACCCGCAGGGTTCGCAAGCGCGACCGCGCGCCGGCCGGTCAGGCCGCCCCATCGAAGGCGTCCGCGAAGCGGATTGCCGTGACAGTGAAAAATATGGCGGAGCCGAAAGGACCAGCCCCGAACCCGCCGGGTTCGCAAGCGCGACCGCGCGCCGGCCGGTCAGGCCGCCCCATCGGAGGCGTCCGCGAAGCGGACTGCCGTGAGAGTGAAAAATATGGTGGGCCCGGAGGGACTCGAACCCCCAACCAAGCGGTTATGAGCTTTGCGGGACGGGTACAAACTGGGAACGCATGACACCGAATGGCATCACTCAATTATGATATTTCAATGGGTTGATGTTTCAGCAGGTGTCAGCGATAATCAGCAAGTCCCATCCAATTGGAACCCCAACGGAACCCCGCGTTAACGCGCGGGCCGAGGATTGCTCATGCCACAGCCGGACGATACCAAGCTAACCAAACGCTTTTGCGAGCAGATCCAGGTCGACAGCCGCAAAGAGTTTCCCGACCATCTCGAGCGTGGCCTTCGCCTGCGCGTCACGCCCAAAGGCATCAAGTCCTGGAGCTTCCTGTATTATCGCCCAGGCGATGGATCGCGCGCCCGGTTGAGCTTTGGCACGTTTCCCGCCATCAGTCTCGACGAGGCCCGCCGGCGCACACGGGAGGCCCGCGCCAAGCTCGATCATGGCGATGATCCTGGCGCCGCCCGACACGCCCGCGAGATCGTCGAGACCTTCAACCAACTCGCCGATCTCTATCTTGAACGCCACGCCCGCCCCAACAAGCGCACCTCAGAGACCGATGAGCGGCTTCTACGGCGCGATATCCGGCCGGTCATAGGTCACCTACCCGTAGAACGCATCACGCGCTCCGACGTGCACGCCACGCTCGACAAGGTCGCCGCCCGAGGCGCCCCGGTCCAAACCGAACGGGTCTATGAAACCATGCGCGGTGTCTTTCGGTGGGGCTTGGCGGAGGACTACATCCACAATGACCCGACCCTGGGCATGAAACGGCGCTTCAAACGCGCCCCGCGCGACCGGGTATTGGCCGACGTCGAGCTCGCCAGCATCCTTAAAAATCTCGACAAAACGCCACTCGATCGGCGCACAATACTCGCCCTCAAGCTGGCCCTAGCAACCGGCCAGAGGATTGGGGAGGTTTGCGGCGCACAGATCACCGAGTTCGATCTGCTGCGCGACCTCTGGACGATCCCGGGCATGCGCGCCAAGAACAGCCTCACGCATGAGGTGCCGCTGGGAAGCTTCGCCAAAGCCATCATCGAAGAGGCCATGACCGCCACCGCCGGAGCGACTTTCCTGTTCGCCTCACAGCCGCGAAATCGAATAAAGCACGGTGATGTCGAACAGCCGCTACTTGCAAGCTCTGCGACCAAGGGCTTCGGGCGGTGTCGCGAAATCATGGGGCTCAAGGGCGAACCGGTACGGCCGCACGATTTTAGGCGCACATTTGCGACCTTCATGCAGAAGTCCGCGGTGCCGGAGGCGGTGGTTGCCCGCCTGCTAAACCATCGAAGCGATACCGCGCGCTCGGTGACGTCCGCTGTCTACATGAAGCACAAATTCGTCGCGGAGAAGCGCGACGCTATGGCGTTATGGAATCAGCACCTGCTCGGCTTGTGCGCCCCAGGTATCGAGCTTGGTGCGGTGATCCCGATCTCCGGTATCAAAGAGTCCTAGCGGTCCCCGGCGAGATCCATTTTGTTTGGCCTCATCGGCGAATCGCCTTTACTGGATCTGACCAAGGATCGGCATTTGGATCTGGACACGGCGTCAGCCACCCACCGCCCAATGCACTCCAGTCGCTTCACACAACCCGACCCGAGCGAACCGCGCCCTTTGCGTGGGGATGCCTTGTCGACTTGTCTCAATCAAGAGGCGGGCCCAGCACCGAATGGCTCGCCTCGAACGAGGAGAGCGACTTCATGTCCGCCAATCTCACCCCCCTGCCCCTCATTCTTCTCAATCAGCGCGAGGTTCTCGAGCGCACCAGCCTCTCCAAATCCACGCTTTACCGAGAAATTGCTGCCGGTCGGTTTCCCGAACCGCTGCGGATCTCGCCCAATCGCGTAGCCTGGCCAGTCGCGGTCATCGCAAGCTGGATTGCGGGCCATGCCGGCGGAAAGGGCTAGCAAAATTATGCTCACCCTAGATCTGCTTGCAGAAATTCTGGAAGGCGATGTCGAGGGAAACCTCGTCATCGCTCCCGCCCCGGGGCTAAAGCCAACAGACCGATCACTCGTTGTGGCACTTAAGCCGCCGCCATTTGGTGAGATCCGGATCGACACGCTTGGACTGATCGATCGCCGCACCTGCCAAAACCACGTCCAGCGGCGCCTGACCCTCTATGCGATGCGAGGAGAGACCGATGGTCACGAAACGCGGTCGTGAGCGGGGCAAGGGCGAACGTTTCATCAGGTTGAATCACGCCCTGCTCGAAACAGAAGCCTGGGGGTCGCTGACATGCGCCCAGCGATGCGTCTACCTCGCACTTTGTATGGCCTACAATGGATTCAACAATGGGCAGATCGGGCTGTCAGTCCGCCAGGCGGCCAAGCTTGCCAATTGCAACAAGGACAGCGCCGCCGCGGCCCTCAAGACGCTGGAGACACGTGGATTTATTGAACGCATGACGCCGGGCGCATTCAGCTTAAAGATCCGGCATTCGGCACTTTACCGGCTCACACACCTGCCGGTCGAGACCGCGCCTCAAATCCCAGCCACGTGCGATTATCGAACATGGCGGCCAGAAAAAAGCCGGTCCGAATAGGAAGCCATGTCTGTGTGATTTCCGGGGACCGAGTGTCCCGAACAAGGGGACAAGTGGTGTGAAATACACAAAGCTTGTCCCCTTATCTGAGACCAAATCGGGGGCCCGCTGTCCCCTGGAACCGGACACTTATATTCTAGCCATCCCTGCAGCGAACGGTTGAGCAACGAGATTTCGCGCGACCGGCCCACGCGGTGTCGGAAGAATTTCCGACCGGCCTCACCCGAAAAACATCTCAATGCTGGCGCGACCACTGGAAGTTGATTACCGTCCCGAACCGAAACGGTGATCGATGACGATCGTGCCAGAACCTTGAATAAGCGGACGTATTCTTCTCATGGCCAATTCCAGACGGGCAGACCTCGATTTTGCCGCCGATCTTTTCAAGGCAGCCGACAAGATGCGCGGCGGGCTGGAGCCCTCGGAATACAAGCACGTCGCGCTGGGACTGATTTTCCTCAAATACATCTCCGAAGCTTTCCAGGCGATGCACGACCAGCTCGCGCAGGACGATCTCGCCGATCCGGAGGACCCCGAGGAATACCTCGCTGAGAATGTCTTCTGGGTGCCCGAGACCGCCCGCTGGTCGCACCTCCAGCAAAACGCCCGCTCGGAAAACATCGGCACCATCATCGACGAGGCGATGGAAGCCATCGAGGCCGAACCGACCAACGAAACCCTCAAGGGCGTGCTGCCCAAGAACTATGCCCGTCCCACGCTCGACAAGACCATGCTGGGCGAGCTGGTGGACCTCTTCTCCAATATCCAGATGCATGACAGCGCCGACCGGGCGCGCGACCTGCTGGGCCGGGTCTATGAATACTTCATCTCCGGCTTTGCCAGCGCCGAGGGCAAGCGCGGCGGAGAGTTCTTCACACCGCGCTCCGTCGTCCGGACCCTTGTTGAAATGCTCGAACCCTATCAGGGCCGCGTCTACGACCCGTGCTGTGGCTCGGGCGGCATGTTCATCCAGTCCGAGAAGTTCATCGAGGACCATGGCGGCAACCCGCTGAACCTCTCGGTCTATGGGCAGGAGATCAACCACACCACATGGCGGCTGGCCAAGATGAACCTGGCCGTTCACGGCATCGACGCCGACATCGCCTGGGACAGCGCCGGCAGCTTTCACAAGGACGCGCATCCGGGGCTAAAGGCCGACTTCATCCTCGCCAACCCGCCCTTCAATATCTCGGATTGGGGCGGCGAGCGCCTGGTCGAGGACGAACGATGGAAATACGGCACCCCGCCCAAGGGCAATGCCAACTTTGCCTGGATCCAGCACATCATCCACCACCTCGCCCCGCGCGGTCATGCCGGCGTGGTACTGGCCAACGGCTCCATGTCCAGCCAGACCAGCGGCGAGGGCGAGATCAGAAAACGCCTGATCGAGGAAGACCGCGTCGATTGCATGGTCGCCCTGCCCGGCCAGCTTTTCTATTCCACGCCAATTCCGGTCTGCCTGTGGATCCTGTCGCGGGACAAAAGCGCCAACGGGTTTCGGGACCGGCGTGGTGAGGTGCTGTTCATCGACGCCCGCAATATGGGCCATATGGTGGACCGAGTGCGGCGCGAGTTCTCGGACGAGGACATCGAGCAGATCGCAGGTACTTACCGCCGCTGGCGCGCAAAGCCGGAAACATTGGAGGAGAAAGGCTGGGGGGCCTACGCCGACACGCCGGGGTTTTGCAAATCCGAAGGGCTGGAGACCATCCGCAAGTTCGACCACGTGCTGACGCCAGGGCGGTATGTCGGGGCGGCGGATGTTGAGGATGATGGGGTGTCGTTTGAGGAGAAGTTCGCCGCTCTGCAGAGCGACTTGTCCACCATGTTTCAATCATCTGACGTCCTCTCAACGCAAATCAAACAGCTTCTGGGCAAGGTCGAATGAGTTGGCCAACACGACAGATCGGCGAACTGTTTGATCTTGAAAATGGTTTTGCCTTCAAGAGCGCGGACTTTCTGGCTGCCGGGGTGCCCGTAATCAAAATCAAGAACGTTAAGGCAGGCCACTTCAGCGAGCACGACTTTGACTATGTCTCGCCAGATTTCCGCGAGTCTCGCCCCTCCAAACTCGCTAGAGTCAATGATTTGCTTATCAGCATGTCCGGAAATCGCCACGATGGCTCCCGTGAGACTTGGGTCGGCAAGGTCGCTCATTTCAACAAGGACGGCGACTATTTCTTAAACCAACGCGTGGGTGCTCTGCGCTTGAAGTCAGACTTGGATGAGAACACTCGCTTCTTCGGCTACCTTATGAGCTCCATGCCGTATCAGGAGCTGTTCATTTCGATCGCGACCAGTTCTGGGGGGCAGGCCAATCTTTCACCCAAGCAGATATTCGCAGCAGAAGTCGCGGTTCCTCCCAAGAAAGAACAAGACGCGATTGCAAGCGTTCTGGGTGCGCTCGACGACAAAATCGAGCTGAACCGGCGGATGAATGAGACGTTGGAGGAGACGGCGCGGGCGCTGTTTCGGGATTGGTTCGTCGATTTCGGCCCCACCCGCCGCCAGGCAGAAGGCGCAACCGACCCCACCGCCATCATGGGCCACGCCTTCCCCCCCGGAAAAGCCGCCGAGCTCGCCCCGCTGTTTCCGGCCGGGCTGGGCGATGATGGTTTGCCGGAGGGGTGGGGCGAACAACCGTTCGAGGCGTTTGTCGATATTGTCGGAGGAGGCACGCCCAAAACTAAGGTCGCCGAGTACTGGGGCGGAGACATTCCTTGGTTTTCTGTCGTGGACGCCCCGGCGCACGGGGCGGTCTATGTCCATTCGACGGAGAAGAGCATTACGACAGCCGGTCTTGAGAACAGCTCGGCTCGCATGGTCCCAGAGGGAACCACAATCATCTCGGCACGCGGCACTGTCGGCAAGATCGGAATGGCATCGAGGGACATGACTTTTAATCAGTCATGTTATGCCTTGAGACCGAAAGAGCCAGTGGGAGAGCGTTTTGTCTTTCTGGCGACAGGTCAACTTGTCGAACGCCTGCAAGCGATGGCGCACGGGTCTGTGTTCTCCACCATCACCCGAAACACCTTTTCCAGCCTCAGTTTCGCGGGGGCGGAAGAACGTTGCTACTCGGCATTTGAGGGGATCACGGCCCCGCTATTTGCGAAGATCAAGGCGAATGGGCAAGAAAACCAAACTCTCGCCGAGATGCGCGACCTCCTCCTGCCCAAACTCATGTCCGGCGATATCCGCCTGAAAGACGCGGAGAAGAAATGAGAACACAACCCAACTTCTGCCGATCATTTCGGGAAGAAGCCCACAAGGTCTGGGAAGACATGTCCGAAGCCGAAGAGCTCGACATATCCCGCGATGAGGAGACAACCACTCAGGACCTTTTGCTGAACCTTGCCAGAAAACACCGAGGGCGAGGCCTGGACATAAAAACGTTCTCTAAATCTGCGGAAAGCGCAAACGGTGCGGATTGGGCTTTTTGGTTCGCTGACCACCGGGGAATGGGCATCGGGATCCGTATCCAAGCAAAGCGGCTTTTTCCGTCCGAGCACCGATACAAGTCGCTCTACCATCAGAGTGATAAGCAACGCGAGGAAAGCAAGGCATCTGGTTTGCCGACGCCCAATCAATGCGAAACGCTAATGACGCACAGGGACGGATTGATCCCACTGTACGTGTTCTACAACTCAGACGCTCTGGATGTTCAAAAGGCGCACCTTAGGCACATTGATCAGTTTTGGTGGCCGTATTGCTTTGCTTTTAACAATCCAGCCTGGGGGATCAGTGCTGCACCTGCCTTCGCTATCAAACAGGCAGATTGGGGAAAGAAAAATAAACCCGGTGACTTCGCCATGACGCCTTGGCATTGCCTTTTCTGCCATTGTTGCTGGGACGAGACGCCCGTCGACGCGTCGCTACCCTCATTGATCGGGTACGGGTTGAAACAACTGCACGAGTTCTGCGCCGTGGAACTCGAAACGTCCGATGACACCAGCGTCGAGTACGATTTTTCATTCGAGCCAACTGATAACATTCCTCAGTGGGTCGCCCTGCTAGGCGACGGTGTTGATGCCCAACCGGCCTTGGAAGAGGAGATGTCGCGCCTTCAGCTGAAAGGTGTTGCCGCCATTTCGGGGGTGCCGGAATGATCAGCTTTTTTTGTGCCCCCTTTCTCGACCGCGAGGGGCTTCCTTGATGATATCATCGTCATACATGCGCACAGCCTGCCCAATCTTGAGACCGGCAAAGTGCGCCTTGAAAAGTCAGTCTCTGAGATGAGTGGGCCAAAGAAGACCATGGCTTCACGCCCCGGCTCGCGCGAGAAGAAAACATCAGCCTACTCGGCGAGACACTGATCGATGGGCGGACCTAATATGAGCACTGGCAAAGATCACACCTCCCCCGACGCTACCTACCCCCTCGCCCGACCGGGCAACTACACCGGCTTTTCAGAAGCCCTGGTCGAAAATGCCGCTATCGACTTGATGAAGGATCTCGGCTGGCGGTTTGAAGACCCGGTGATGATTGCGCCTGATGGTCCGCAAAGGCGGCGGGTCTCAAACACCGAGGTGATCCTCCAGGGACTTCTGGAAGAGGCCGCGCAACGATTGAATCCGCACATTCCGGACGAGGCCTTGCGGTCGGCGCTGAAGCGGGTCCAGGTGTCGGAAACACCCTCCCTGATCGAAGAGAACCGGCGCATTCACCGGTTTCTGGTCGACGGGATCGATGTCGAATATCGCCGCCCCGACGGCACCATCAAGGGCGACAAGGTCCGTCTGATCGACTTTGCCAACCCGTCCAACAACGATTTGATGGTGACGCACCAGTTCACGGTGGTTGAGGGGGGCCATAATCGCCGCCCGGATGTGGTGGCCTTCGTGAATGGTCTGCCCCTTGTGGTGATCGAGCTCAAGAACGCCGCCAGCGAAAACGCGACC
>NZ_CAJQOO010000061.1 GCF_905480005.1 uncultured Maricaulis sp. | reverse complement strand
CGCGACTATGCGACCAGCCAGTTCAACCGCGCCATCCAGGCCCAGCGCCAACCCGGTTCGGCCTTCAAGCCCTTCGTCTTCACCGCCGCCCTTGAAGCCGGCTATGACCCGTCTTCTGCCGTGTGGGACGAGCCGATCGATCTGGAGGGCTGGACGCCGCAGAATTTCTCCGGCGGTTTTCGCGGACTGGTGACGCTGCAGGAGGCGCTCAAACGCTCGATCAATACCGTCGCGGCCCAGGTCGCCGACCAGATCGGGATTGACCGTGTGGTCGAGGTCGGACGGCGTTTCGGCATCGCCTCGCCCCTGCCCGAACTGCCCGCCATCGCGCTGGGTGCAGCCGAGGTCAATCTGCTCGAACTGACATCGGCCTATGCGGTCTTTGCCAATGACGGCGTGCGCCACGAACCCTATTTCATCACCTCGATCACCAATTCGCGCGGCGATGTCCTCTATGAGCACGACAGCGTCGCGGCCCGGCAGGCGACGACGGCTGAAACGGCCCGGGCCATGTCGACCATGTTGCAGGATGTGGTGCTGACCGGGACCGGGCGACGGGCCCGGCTCGGCGATCGTCCCGCGGCGGGCAAGACCGGGACCAGCCAGTCTTTCCGCGATGCCTGGTTTGTCGGCTATACCGCCGACTATATTGCGGGCGTCTGGGTCGGCAATGATGATGACACGCCGATGGATGATGTCACCGGCGGCGGTCTGCCGGCCACGATCTGGCAACTCTACATGACCGAGGTCCATGCCGACCTGCCGGTCCGGGCGTTATCGGCCCCGGCCCCGCGCACCCGCTCGGAGCGGGAAGAAAGACTGGCAGCCTTCTATTCCGACTTGTCGGCATCCTTCTCGGCGATACTGGCCGGAGACGCCTCGCCCACCGAACGCTGAACCAGGGCGGTCAGGTCCGAGATCTGACCCCGCATGGCCGCGATCTCGGCGTGCAGGACATCCCGGTCGGCATCAGCTTCCAGATCGCGGGCCTCTTCCTCGTCGAAATGCTTGGCCTGCAGGCTGTCGACGATGATGGCGATGAAGAGATTGAGGACGGCAAAACTGGTCAGGACAATGAAAACGAGGAAGAAAACCCAGGCCCAGGGATGGAATTCCATCACCGGTATGGCGACATCCGTGGCCCAGCCTTCCAGCGTCATCACCTGGAACAGGGCAAAGGCACTTTCCCCCAGCGACCCGAAGCGTTCCGGATTGGTTTCCGAGAAGAATTTCGTCGCCATGACGGCGGAGACGTAGAACATCAGTCCCAGCACGGCCATCACGGCGCCCATGCCCGGAATGGCCCGCAGCAAGGCTTCGACGACCTTGCGCAGGTCCGGCATGACCGAAAACAGGCGGAAGGCGCGGACGATGCGCAGGGCGCGCAGGACCGAGAATCCGCCAGCCGCCGGCAGGATGGAAATGATGATCACGGCGAGGTCGAACCAGTTCCAGCCATTCATGAAGAAGCGGTGCCGGTAGACGATCAGGCGCAGCGCGATCTCGACCACGAAAATGGCGACGATGGTGCGGTCCAGGAGCGGCATCCAGGTGGTGAACCAGACCCCGTCATAGGGATAGGTCTCCAGGCCGAGGGTGATCGCGTTGATCACGATCAGCGCCATGATGAAATTGCGAAATCCCGCACTCTCGACGAAAGTTTTCACCCGCATCCCCTCCAAAGGCCCTGGCAAAGGTCCCGACGCCCCGGTCCCGACAGGCACCTCAGGCCTGCTCCTAGCCCTGTCACCTCGGAAATTCAATCATCTGGTGCCAGTTCAATTTTGAAGAAAATCACCAATAGTTCGAATTTTATCGGACCGCTTATCCACGATTTAAGGCGCTTGATCCAATAAGGAGCCAGACAAGCACGGGACGCAAACATGCGCCTTACAGGCTCGAACACGATACCGAGCGCGGCCTCCCTGCCAGCGCCGACTCCGCGGGGCCGTGAAATCACGATCGCCTATCTGCCGCTATTGCGCGGAACGGCAGTCGCCATCCTCGGCTATTTCCTGTTCGACCTTGTCACGCGCCTGCTGTTTCCGAGCGAGAGTGACCATGTGGTGATGGTGTCGGCGGTCTCGGTCGCCGCCCTGCTCGCCATCGGCATCCGGCGATATCTTCGCCAGTCCCGCACAGCAGCAGAACTTGAAGTCGCCGGCGGGCTTTTGTGCCTGAGCCTGTTCGTGAACTCCAACCTGCAGCAATTGCTCTATTTCCAGGTCGAGAACCTCGCCTATACGGTGCTCATGATCCCGATCTTTGCGGCCCTGCTCCCGAGCCGGCGCACGATCATCATCGCGACCGCGATGAATTGCGCCAGCCTTCTGGCGCTGGTCCAGTACAACATGCCCGCCAGCCTGGTCGATTATCTGTGGATCGCGTGTTCCGGCGTCGCCGCCGCAATCGCGCTGTCCCTTGTGATGCGGCGCGCGGTACTGGACTCCGTCCGGGCCCGGCTCGACGCGGTGCGAGATCGTGAAATCGCCGAGGCCCTGGCCACGGAAACGCGCCATCTTGCCGAGTGTGACACGCTGACAAACCTGCCCAATCGCCGCAGTTTCTTCATCGAGCTGGAAGCCCGCCTCGAACGCCTGCGCGGCCATGGGGACCCCTTCGTGCTGGCGCTCGTCGACCTGGACGGGTTCAAGCCGGTCAATGACACCTATGGCCATGCGGCGGGCGACGAGATGCTCAAGACCGTGGCCCAGCGGCTGACCATGATTGCCGGCGACACGGCGATGCCGGCCCGCCTGGGCGGCGATGAATTCGCCCTGATCGCGTCGGCGCCCTGTACGCACAGTGAAACCGTGCTGCAGCTGGGTCACCGCATCGAAGCCCAGCTGTCCCGGCCTTATGAGCTGGGCGAATATACCTGCAAGGGATCCGGCTCGGTCGGGCTCCTGGTCTGCGATGATCCGGCCCTGTCGACGCATGACATCATGGAGCGCGCCGACCACGCCCTGTATTTCGCCAAGCGCGCCCTGCAGGGCAAGGCGGTGCTCTTCAACGCCGCGCTCGAGCATGAGATGATGGCCTCGAGCCAGGTCGACAAGGCGCTGCGGCGCTGCAATTACGAGACGGAATTCACGGTCAAGTTCCAGCCTCAATACGACCTCATCAAATCCCGGATCATCGGTTTTGAAGCCCTCGCCCGTTGGGAATCGCCGGAGCTGGGCACGGTCTCGCCGGACGTCTTCATCCAGGCCGCAGAGCGCGCCGGGCTGATCCGGCCGCTGACCCAGGTCCTTTTGACAAAGGCCCTGACCGCGATGAAGGACTGGCCGGACGCGCTGACCCTCTCCTTCAACCTGTCCGCCCACGACCTGATGTCCCCGCAGGCGATGGACAGCGTGCTGGAGACGGTGAAGGCCAGCGGCCTGCCGACCCGGCGCATCGAGTTCGAGATTACCGAAACCGCGATGATGAGCGATTTCAACCAGGCCCGGCGTGCCATCAACCAGATCTCCGAAGCCGGCCACTCCGTGGCCCTGGATGATTTCGGTGTCGGGTATTCGTCCCTGCAATATCTCCAGCAATTGCCGGTCTCCAAGTTGAAGATCGACCGGTCCTTTGTCGGCCAGATGCTGGAGGACAGCTCCTCCTTCAAGATTGTGCGGACCATGCTCTCCCTGTCGCAGACGCTCGATCTGGGCTGTGTGATCGAGGGTGTGGAGACCGAGGCACAAATGCATATCCTGCGCACACTCGGCGCCCGGCATGTCCAGGGCTATCTGATCGGCGAGCCCATGAGCGCCGATGCCGTTCTGCCGCATCTCGACCAGCACACCGTCCCCGGCAAGGCCCGCCCGGACATCCGCCCGCCAGGCCTGCGCAAGGTCGGCGCATGAGACGGGTCATCGGCCTTCTGCTCAGCCTTGGTGCATACGCCTGCGCGGCCCCCGCCCTCGCCGATGACGTGATGGAGGGCCATGCCCGCCGCGGCGCTGTTTATGCCCGCACCCTGATGGAAGACCTGACCCCGACGGCCTGTGCCGCGCTGTGCAATGGCGATGGTCAGTGCCAGTCCTGGGTCTGGACACGGGCCGAACTGACGGGCACCGATCCCGCTTGCCATCTGCTGTCCGCTGCGCCGACGCCCTACCGCGCACCCGGCCGGGTCACCGGCCTGTCCCGACAGCTCAGCGACCGTATCGAGGCGGCCGCCGAGCGCGCGCCCAGCCCGCGCGAGGAAGTCGCCCTGCGCGCCACATTGCGCGGGCCGTACTGAGCACCGTCCGGAAAAATCGCAACTCGCGAACAATTTGAAACATCGCTCGTACGGTTTTTTTACCCCGAGCAGGCAGATTGGTGTCTCACCATCGCTTGGAGTGGGTCATGGCTGTCATCAGCAAGCTCAACAATCTGGTCGAACTGGCACGCGAGAAATCGTGTGATCGCCGGCGGTCCCTGTTGCGCGAGGTGACCGATCTCTTCTTCGAGGAAACACCGGAGCGCGACAGCGCCGTCTCCGGACGTTTTGACGAAGTCCTCTCCGCCCTCGCCGAACAGACCGCCGTGGATGCGCGGGAGGAATTGTCCCACCGCTTTGCCGACACACCGCTGGCGCCGCGTGGCCTGGTACTGAAACTGGCCCAGGACGCGATCGAGGTTGCCGGCCCGATGCTGTCGAAGTCGTCGGTCCTGTCCGAAGACGATCTGGTGGTCATCGCCGAAGAAGGCGGTCAGGACCACCTCAAGGCCATGTCCAGGCGCGAAGACGTTTCCGAACGCCTGTCCGACACGATTGTCCGCCGCGGCGATGACGAGACCGTCGCCACACTGATCTCGAATGAAGGCGCGCAGATCTCCCGGGAGGCCTTCGAGACGGTCTCCGAACGGGCGGAAAACTCCACAGTCCTGCAAGGACCGCTGGTCAAGCGGACTAACACGCCCAACGACATTCTCGCCGACATGATGCTGACCGTGCGCAATCATTTGCGTGACCAGATCATGGACCGCTTCGACAGCGTCGACCCGGACATTATCGACCAGGCCATGGCGGTCTCGAAAGCCCGTCTGGCGGCGCGCATGCAGCAGGACAAGGCGATCGGGGAAGCGCAGAAATACGTGCGTTCCATGGCCATGCGCAAACAATTGGACGGCGGCCTGCTCGCGCGCCTGCTGCGCGAAAACGAGCCGGTCAAATGCCATGTCGCCTTTGCCGAGATGACCGGAGTCGATTATGTCGCCGCCAAGCGGGCCCTGGAACAGGACAGCATCGATCCGCTGGCCCTGATCTGCAAATCCGCCGGCTTTGACAAGGCGCTTTTTGTCACCCTCGCCGTGCTGCGCCACAAGAATTTTGAAGACGCCTTCCGCGATGCCCGCGAACTCGGTCAGCTCTACGACCGGATCACGGCCGACGACGCCGCGCGCGCCATGCGCTTCTGGCGCATACGCCGGGACATGGCGGCCTAGCGCTTAGCTGTCCGGGATCGGCCGCGTTCGCGACCTCAGCCAGTCAGCATAATCGGCTTCGGAAGACTCGCCGGCGGCCAGCGTCAGTGTGTGACGCACAACCTCGACTTCCGGCGCCACCAATCGGCGGCCATTGATCTTGAGAAAAATGAAAGCGGCGAGAAAGGCCGTGCGCTTATTGCCATCCACAAAGGGGTGGGCGGACGCGATCCCATGCGCATATTTGGCGGCCAGGGCATGCAGATCCGTCAGCCCGTAATCATGGGCCTGGGATGGACGAACGAGCGAACTGTCGAGACGCTCGACATCTCTCACACCCGCCGCACCGCCATGCTCGGAAATCTGGATGTCGTGCACAGCCCTGACGACGGCTGGTGACAACCATTTCGGGGCACTCACTTGGCCAGTTCACGCAAGGCATTGCGATAGGCCGCCATGCCTTCCTCTGCCGCTTCGAGTTGCTCCGCGAAGGCAGGGTCATACGGGGTGAGCCGCATCGACCCGTCCGGCGCCTCGGTCACATGGAGCACGTCACCCGCCCCCAGCTTGTACCGATCCAGCAGGGCCCGCGGCAGGACAACGCCTTGCGAATTGCCGATCGCGCGAATTTTCAAGCTTGTCACAGCCTCACCTCATATAGCTACATGTGTTATAACACATTCGAGCAAGCGCCGGAACGCGCAAATGCCCGGCCCGGTACCAGCGCTTCCCTGTCCGACACGGTCATGCCAGTCTTTCGGCATGCCCAAGGCCGTCGACCCTGCGATTGCAACCCGCGCCATTGGCGAGCTTGAAACCTGGCTCGCCCGGACGGGCGTTCGGCTGGAGGTTTTGCCGTCCGAATTTGCGGTGCTGGAGGGCGATGCGGTCGACATCCTCGTCCACAGCGAGACCCTGCCGCCCCTGCGCATCACCGTGTTTGACGAGTATGGCGATCTGGGCACCCATGATGCCCGCCTGGCACTGGTGCTGATCGGGCGTGGCTTTGATGAGCTGGACGCCGCTGACAGTGCCGGCAGCTGGGCCCGGGCCGAGGGGCTCGATCCGGATGACCTGGCCTGCAGGATCCTGCATCAACAATTGCAGGCCGCCCGATCCGCCTTCCTGGCGGCCTGGGGCATGGTGCCGGATGTCATCACGGATCTCGACTGGCAGCTCAATGCCGGCATCGCGCAGGCCTTGCGGCGCGACGCGGGATTATTGCCAAAGGGGTGACTAGACCAGGGGCGCAGGCGCGAAACCGTCACCAAAGCCGCTTGGCAGCCAGCAGGCCGCATCCGGTTTTCAAGCTCAAGGGTAAAACCGCCCAGCGGCGCCAGTGGCGCCCTTGACCTTGAAAACCGGATGCGGCGGGGTCTCGGCAAGTCGTCTATGGATGATTGCGCGCGATGCGACCCTTGCAAAAGGGATGAACTACGACAGCGACAGGATGTCCGGCGCCGGCGGGATGCAGGGCGGGGAGCTATAGGGTCGCGACCGGTGAGGTCCCGGACTTGCGTTCCGATCAGCCCTTGCCGGCCTCGCTCGCCACAACCGCCTTGCCTGCATCATCACCCGGCGGGGTGAAGACGTCCGCGCCGCTTTCCACATAGACACTGGTCGACGGGAAGGCGAAGTCGGTGCCGGCATTTTCGACCGTTTCCTTGATGAAGAAGGCGAGGTCCTCCTTCAGGCGCAGCCATTCACCCCAATTGGTGGTCTTGGTGAAGCAGTAGAGCATGAAGTCGATCGAGGACGGGCCGAAACTGTCGACCCGCATGAAGGTCGAGACTTCCGGCGCCTGGGCGTATTCCGGATGCGACTGGACATAGCCGAGCACCTTGTCGCGGATTTCGCGCAGCTGATCCGCCGTCGCATCGTACCGCACGCCGATGATCCAATAGGTCCGGCGATGGGTCATGCGGCTGAAATTGGTCACCGCATTGTCCGAGAGTTTCGAGTTCGGGACATAGACCGGCCCCTTGTCGAAACGGCGCACGAGGGTGGAGCGGAAATTGATCTCCTCGACTGTGCCCTCGACAATACCATCCACCTTGACCCAATCGCCGGGCAGAAACCGCTTCTCGGTCAGGATGAGAATGCCGGCGATGAGGTTCTTGAACAGGTCCTGGGCGCCCAGACCGATGGCCACACCGAACAGGCCGAGACCAGCGACGATACCAGCGACCGGAATGTCCCAGACCTGCAGGACGGCCGCGGCGCCGACAATGATGAAAACGATGCGCAGCGCCTTGGTCAGCCAGTCGATCATCACCGGCGTCAATGCATTGCGCAGCCCTTTGAGGGCATGCGCCAGCGGGCCGACAGCATTGTGCAGGGCCCAGAAGAGCGCGATCACGACCAGGGACTGGACGAATTGATGGCCGCGAACGGCCCCCTCGGCTCCGATCTGCAGGACATTGAGGGCAAAAAAGAGCGAGATGATAACCGGGACCAGCTTCATCGGCCCGGCGATTGCGTCGACCACGGCATCATCGAATGTGGTCTCGGTGCGCAGGGCGAGACGCTTGAGGGCACCGATCAGCCAGCGCGCAATCATGCCGCGTGCGATAATTCCGACCAGGACAATCAGCAGGGCGAACAGGCCCTGACCGACATTGATGCCAAGAAAGGACGTGTTCCAGACGTCAATTGCGATGGCCCACAAATCCTGAAGCTGGACCATCACGCTGTCGCCTGCCTCTGCCGCACTGCTCATGCCGAACGCTCCTTGGCGCGGTGGAAGGTGAGGTCGGGGAATTTCTCTTCCGAATAGGACACTTCCCAGGCCGATTTGGCGAGGAAGACCGGATCCCCATTGATGTCCTCGGCCATGGCCGATTTGTGCCGGTCGGCGAAGGCCTCGATCTTGTCACGCGCGCCGGTCACCCAGCGGGCCGTGTCATAGGGGGCCGGTTCGAAATCAACCTCGAGCCCGTATTCCGCGGCGACACGCTCGCGCATCACATCGATCTGCAGCGCACCAACAGCCCCGACGATGAAATCACCACCGAGGGTCGGCCGGAAGAGCTGGGTCACCCCTTCTTCGGCCAGGCTTTCCAGGGCTTTCTTCAAATGCTTGGCCTTCAACGGATCGGCCAGGCGGGCGCGGCGCAGGATTTCCGGGGCAAAGTTGGGAATGCCGGAGAAGCGCAGCTTGCCGGTCTCGGACAGGCTGTCCCCCACCCGCAAGGTCCCGTGATTGGGCACGCCCATCACATCGCCGGCGAAGGCCTCGTCGGCAATCTCTCGGTCCTGGGCAAAAAACAGGATGGGCGAGGACACGGTGAGCTGTTTGCCAGCCTCGGTCTTCAGCTTCATGCCCCGTTTGAAGACGCCGGAACACAGGCGCACGAAGGCAACCCGGTCGCGGTGATTGGGGTCCATATTGGCTTGCACCTTGAAGACGAAACCGGCAACTTCCTTGCCGCCCGGCTCGAGCTCGACAGTCTGGCCATTCTTGATCGCCGCCATCGCGGCCGGTCCCGGAATGATGTCGGCCAGCCCGTCCAGCAATTCGCGCACACCAAAACCCCGCAGGGCCGAGCCGAAGAAGACCGGGGTCATGTGACCTTCCAGAAAACTCTGCATCTTGAAGGCCGGGCAGAGCTCGGCGGCAACTTCGGCGCCTTCTTCCAGTTCCGCGACCTCTTCCTCGGAGAGATGCTCGCGGACCTCATTGCCATCGAGCGCCCAGCGCGGGCTGGCGGCGGTATCATCGCGATCATCGCCCGGCTTTTGATACCCGACGACAGTCTTCGTCTTGAGGTCGAGCACGCCCTTGAAGCGATTGCCCGACCCGGACGGCCATTGCATCGGTACGGTGTCGAGCGCGAGCTTGTCCTGGATGTCTTCCAGCAGGTCGACCGGGTCCAGCGCCTCGCGGTCCATCTTGTTGATGAAGGTGACGATGGGAATGTCGCGCAGGCGGCAGACCTCGACCAGTTTCAGCGTCCGCGGCTCCACGCCCTTGGCCGCATCGAGCACCATGATGGCGCTGTCGGCGGCAGTGAGGGTGCGATAGGTGTCCTCGGAGAAATCCTCGTGGCCCGGCGTGTCGAGCAGGTTGAAGAGGAGGGCCCGGTGCTCGAACGTCATCACCGAGGCGGAGACCGAAATACCGCGCTCCTGCTCGATCTTCATCCAGTCCGACTGGGTGCGGCGACTTTCGCCGCGCGCCCGGACCTGACCGGCGAGGCGAATCGCGCCCGCAGACAGCAGGAGTGTCTCGGTCAGCGTGGTTTTACCGGCATCGGGATGGGAGATGATCGCGAAAGAGCGGCGGCGCGCCCATTCCGGTGCTTTCGAAGTCGGGGTCGTCATGATGGGCTCACAGGTGATGCAGGGCGTCCGGTTACCCTGTTACCGCCCCCGCGCGCAAGTCACCTCACGCGGCGAGCCAGACCTGGTCATTGATCTGCCCCGGCGTCAGATAGCCCAGCTGCTGGTCCTTCCACAGCGAGGCCAGCGTCGTGAGCATGACATTGGCATAGCGCAAACCGACTTTGGCCGGCACTTCTGCGCCTTCCGGACGCACTGCCAGCAGGGCATTGGCACCGGGTGCGACGAAGCTGATCAGGGCGACCAGATGGCGGACATGATCCGGCTTGGTCCGGGCGATATTCGGATCGGCAAAAATCGCTTCACGCACCAGCCCGTTAAGCTGTGCGGCGGTCAAAGTCTCGATCTGCTCGAGCGTGAGCGGGATTTGGCCAGAGCGCAGAACCCCGTTCAGATCACCCAGATCGAAAACGACATCGTTGAACAAGAACAACATGGCGAACCCGAAGGACTGAGAGCAATTTGAACACTGCCCAGTCTAACCCGGGCCGGTTAAAGAATGTCTACCGGCTCGGTCAGAAAGTGCCGGCCCTGCCGGTCCTCGATCTCGACAATCCAGATATCCGGATCCTGGCCGGCCCGCTTGTGGCAATAGGCATCCAGACTCGCCTCATCGGTCTCGGCACGGCGGGTCCAGATCCTTTCCCCCTGATCGTCCCGGGACGGCACATAGAGGTGTGTCAGTTGCGGTCCCGATACCACTTTCACGAGTATCGCGCCCGCATCTTCGTCTCCCCGGCGAATCACATAGGCCGAGGCAAAAGCCGATTCAGCCCTGCGTATCAAGGCATCCAGCCAGAATTTCGATTTCAGAGCGCTCATTTCGTTTGCTGGCAGCCCAATTGCTTAATAATCTGTAAATGGGGTGAGGGAGCGTTTCATGTTTGTAAGAGTATTGTCGTCTGCGGTCGCCGCTTTGGCCATCGTTGCGTCCGGCAGTTTTGCCGCCTGGGGGCAGGACACATCGACAGCTGCCGCAGTTGACGCGATTCCGGTCAATACGGAAGAGCGCAGCCTCGCCGACCTCGATGGCGGATCCAACGCCTTCATCCTCTCCACATCGCGCGAACGCGCCGAAATTCATTTCGCCCTGCCGCCCCATGTCGACACGACGCAAGCCTGGCTGCGCCTCGCCGCCCGCCCGGCCAGCGACAGCACGGCCGGCCTGATCCATGTCTCGGTCAATGGCGGTGAAGCCATCACCATCCGTCCGCAGGCCCGGGCCATGGAAGCGCGCTTCGCGCTGTTCTCCGACGATTTCCGCGCCGGCGACAACACGCTCGAAATTGCCTACACCACGGATACGCCGGCGGCCGGCTGGATTGTCGATGCCCGTCGCTCGCAAATGCGCCTGACCCTCGAACCGGTCGCCGCGATCGACACGCTGGGCGATCTGGAAGCCGCTCTCGGTGCCGATTACGCCGCACCGCGCCGCATCGCCCTGCTGACCGATGCCAGCCGCGAGCGTGTGACGCTGGAAGCGCTGGTCGCCCAGGGGCTCGCCCTCCGCGCCGGCCAGGTCCCGCTCTTCACCGCCAATGCCGACGAGGCCGACCTTGTCGTGCGCATCGCCGACAATGCCCGCCTGGCGGCCGAGGACCGCGCGGCCCTGCGGTCCGGCGACCAGTCCAATGGTCCCGAGATCGCCTTCCACAATGACGGCGTCCCGCACCTCGTCATCACCGGTCGCAATCTGGACGAGGCCACCGCGGCCGCACGCCTGATGGCCGCCCGTTCCTTTGACGGTTACCAGCGCAGCTTCCTTGCGGCCGATGCCATGACCGCCACACGTCTGGGCACCCGCCAGATCCGCGATGCCCGCACCCTGCACGCCAATGCCGACCTGCGCACCTTTGCCGATAGCGGCCTGCCCTTCTCGGCGGACCAGGGCTCGCGCACCGCGGTCCAGTTCTCGACCCGTTTCGACGCCGATCGTCATGGTGCCCTCTCCGTGCTCGCCCGCGCCGCCCTGATCAGCGGCGAAGCCTGGCTCTATGCCTGGTATGGCGATGCCGACGCGACCGCACCGGCCAATCACAATCTTCTGGTCATCGGCCCGGGTTCGACCGAGATTCCGGCGATCGACCACAATGCCCCGCCCGAGCTTCGTGCCGCCCTGCGCGCCGCCGAACGGTCGCGCGGCCAGCGCGGCCTGATGCGCCTCGCTGCGGCCGCCTATGCCGATGCCGGTGATGTCGAAGCCGGCACTGAAGTCGGGATCGGCGTCGCCTCGCTCTTCCGCGACCAGGCCAATCAGAGCCGCTGGATCGCCACGCTGACCGCACCGGACATCGCCTCTTTCGAGGCTGCCGGACGCTCGCTCGCCCGCTCGGATCTGTGGATGGCCCTTGAAGGTCGCGCCGCGGTCTGGAGTGCGCGCGGTGTCACGGCCCTGGATTATGCGGTGGTCTCACCGACCCTGACCGAGCGCGCCCGGGAATTTGCCCTCGATCATACGCGCGATGCCGCCTTCCTGCTTTTCGGCGCGGCTTTCCTGCTCTTGCTGCGTGGCTTTTTCGGGCGTCGCAAGACGGTATCTGCGCAATCCTAGTGTTTGAATTTGCAGAGAATTAACCACCCTTCTTCACGCCGCATCAAACCACGCCTGCTAGACATCTCCCCATGCAAGCGGGATCTGTCATGCGCGCCTTCATCAAAGCGATTTCCCTCGGACTGGGCCTCGGCCTGACCGGTGCCGGGGCTTCGGCCCTGGCCGATGATGGCGCCGTGGCCATCTTCGGCGAGCGCCAGCTCGCCCTCGCTGTCGATGATCGCTGCCACCTGTTTACCGCCGGTCAGCGCAATGCGCTGGAAGCGGGTCGCCTCCAGGCTCGCGGTCTGCTCCTGCGCGAAGGCATCACCCGCCGGTCACTGGAAGACTACACCGCCGACCTGCACCGCCAGGCCGCCGGAATTTCCTGCGCCGACACGGCGGTCGCCGATCTCCAGCATCGCGTGATCAGTGCCTATATCGGCTGGGTCCGCATTCCGGCGATGGATTTCCCCGGCAGTCATTTCACCTGGACGGCGAGCCGCAATGTCACGCCGGACATGGCGGTCTGGTCGATCAGCCAGGACCAGGGCGATTTCACGATCGGCGTCAGCACGCGCGATGATCGCCGCCAGCTGAGCTTTGCCCTGGCCGGTCAGCCGGACGCGACCTCGGCCATTCTGGTCCTGCGCGACATGGACCGTCAGCCGACGCTTTATGATGCCACGATGGGCGGCACCTATACGGGTCCGACCAATGCCGCATGGGCGCGCTGGACCCCGCCACGCTTTGCCGAGACCCGTATCTGGGCGCGCGGCCGCGACACCGGTTCGGCCGCTGCGACACTGGCCGGCACCGAGGACGGCGCGACCGTGTTCGACTTCCCCATGAGCGCTGCCGACGCCCTCGCCGCCCGCGATCCGCGTGAAGCCGCCCGTATCGACCTGATGGACCGTCACGGCCGCATCATTGCCAGCCACTATATCGAGATCGGTGATTTCGCGGCGGCGCTGGCCTTTCTGCTCGGCGGCGACCATCGCGACCTGTCGAGCCCCGCCGCGCCCGAGCCGTCCGCGCCATAAATCTGCACGTGTGATGCCCGCCGGAAGGCCCGCCAAGGCGGGACGCAGGGCGGGGACTTGTGTGGCGGCCACCGGCCAGATTCCCGACTTGCGCCCGGCCTTACCGGGCATGCATCCCGGATGACACTCGCGCGTTTTCCCCCTCACCGCAGGCTGTGCTGGCCGAATGGCATCGCAAGCGCTATGACCCCGGCTCCGCGCCCCCCCTTCCCGCCCGCGCAGTGAAAGTTCGGCCGACACGATGCTTACGATTTCCAATCTCGACTATCGCATCGGCGAGCGGTCCCTGTTCGAAAATGCCTCGGCACAGATTTCCGGCGGCTGGAAGGTCGGCCTTGTCGG
>NZ_CAJQOO010000060.1 GCF_905480005.1 uncultured Maricaulis sp. | reverse complement strand
GTCATGTGTGGTCGCGAACAGGAAATAGGACTGGTCCTTGCCGGCATCGGCGGCGCGGCGCAGCTCCGGCCCGTTTTCTCCGGTGACACGCTGGATGTAATGCCCTGTGGCCATGCACACCGCGCCGAGCTGCCGGGCGGTGGTCAGCAGGTCGGCGAATTTGACGGTCTGGTTGCAGCGCACGCAGGGAATGGGCGTGAAGCCGGCCAGATAGGTGTCGGCAAATTCCTCGATCACCGCTTCGCGGAAACGGCTTTCATAATCGAGCACATAATGGGGAAAGCCGCAGGCCTCGGCGACGCGCTTGGCGTCATAGATATCCTGGCCGGCGCAGCAGGCGCCCTTTTTGGCCAGGGCGGCGCCATGATCATAAAGCTGCAGCGTCACACCCACGACATCATAGCCGAGATGGTGCAGCAGGGCCGCGGTCACCGAACTGTCGACACCGCCGGACATGGCCACCACGACGCGGTGGTCACCGGGATGGCCTCCCAGCCCCAGCGGATCGCCGGACAGGCCCAGACGGGAAATGAGGTCATCGGCCTGCGCACGGGCGCGGCCGGTAAGGTCGGTCGTCATCTTTCGCCTCCAGCGGGGTCAAGGCCCGCAGCAAACGGTTGTTGGAGGCGGGTATATAGGCGCTTTGGGGAGAGAGGTTAAGCGTGAAAACCCGGGACAAACCGGTCTTCGCAGCGCATCACCACCGGATACTTGGTGCGATCCCGCGGCGCCCCTCCAAACGGCGGGGCCGGGAAGACACAATCAAGGGGCCGACAGCACGACACGGCCATGCTTTAGAATCAAGCAGTTAGGAACCCGACAAGCCAGCCCTTCATTGCCAGCCAGCGAAAGCCTCTCGCAGCAAGTGCCGCAGAAATCCTTTCGGATCCAAAATGACAAAATACGCGACAATCAATGTGCTCAGAAATGTCAAAGAAACAACGAGTACAAGAACGATCAGATGCGCTTTCAGCCATATGCAAAGCGCCGCGACAGCCAGGCTCAATGCACCGGCAATAAAGGCGCTGCCTCTCAACGCCCGTCGGCCAGCGCCAGTTGCTTGTGAAGGATCAGTATCTGCTATCAACCGTCCGCCCCGTTGAAGACGTCACCAAAGAAGTCAATCGCTCCAGAAAACAGCCCTCCAACACTGGAGAAAAGAGATTCGATCAGGCGTGGGATGGTCGCGTCGGCTGAAGCGTTTCTCAACCTGTCGCCGAGAACGCCACCACCGATGGCGGCTCCGAGTATTATCCAGGGCAGCCCGGTGACGGTCACCCCCACCCCCAATGCCAAGAGCGCAAGGACGATCAGACCACCGAAGACAGCACCGCCAAGGGCCGGACGACGTCGCTTATTATTTTGATTTCGAGCCAAAAGATTGCCCCCAAGCGTTCAATTTAACAGCGCGATCATCGAAGACAGACGCGGGACCCGCGAGGCGGCTGTATACGTGAAGCAAGCAACGACGCTAAGAGCGGATATTCCCGGCATTGCCGGCATAGGCACTCATCGCGGCTGGGTTTTTGTTGCGACCCAGCAGGGCGCCGCCAAGGCCGAGCCCGAGCAGGCCGAAGATCGGGAGCATCAGGACGGCGGCCACAAGGCTGGCGCCGACATGACCGGTGGCCAGCCAGACGATGCCGGCCCCGATCGCGGCACCGATCATCATGGTGATCAAGGTAACAAGAATGCGTTTGAGCATGCGGCCTCCCGTGAATGTGCCAAGCATGCAAGCCACCGCGAGCCCGATCAATCGGGAATAGGCCGGCGACCGTCCCCCGACCTATCTCAGATATTGCAGCAGGGAGACCTGGCTGAGCGAGGAGAAGGTTTTGGCCGAGACGTCGAGCGCGGTCTGGGCCTGCTGGAAACGGGTCGCCGCTTCGGCCATGTCGACATCCTCCAGGTCCGACAGCATTTGCTGCAGGAAGGTCTGGCGGTCGGATTGGGAGTTTTTCATCGTTTCCACATTGGCCTGGGCAGCGCCGTTCTCACCGATCTTGGTGTTGAGATTGTCCAGCGCCGTGATGACATTCTCGATCTCGCCATTGAGGAAGGTTTCCTGGGGCGCGCTCAGGGGCCGGTCGAAGGGCCCATTGGCGCCGGCATTGAAATCGGCAATCCGCTTGAAACTGTCGAAAACCTCGCCGCCGACATCGCTGGCCAGCATGCCGGTGTCGATGGTCAGATTCTGGTCAAGCTGGACCTGGGGACGGCGATCATTGTTGACGAAAGCCTCGCTGGCAGTGCCCATCGGGATCAGATCATCGATGTCATTGGTTTCGACGGGGGCGATATCGGTGCGGGTCCCGCCGAAGATATACGTCCCGGCATGCTGCATGTTGAGCGCGTTGGAGACCTTGTAGAAGGCTTCGCGCACCTGGTGCATCGTGTAGTCGCCATCCTTGGAGGTGACAGCGAGACGCAGATCGGTGATCGCCTCGGCCATCTGGCCCATGGCAATATCCTGGGTCTCCAGCCGCGCCTCGGTCCGGACAGCGGCCTGCTCGTAGGATTGCGCGCGCTGCAGGGCGGCGCGGGTGGCGGAAAGCGTCTCGGCCTGGTGGCCGACGCCCTTGAGATCGGTGGCCAGCTTGCCGGTGGTCAGCTGTTTTTGCGCATCAAAGAGCGACTTCTGGGCCTTCATCAGGTCCATCAGTGCATTCTGGTTTGCCGCGAAGGTGGAAACACGGGTCATGACGCATAAACCTCCTAGACGATCCGCATCAGCGTATCGGTCATTTCCTTGGCCGCCTGCAGCATGCGCGCGGCGGCATTATAGGATTGCTGGTACAGCGTCATCGCTGCCAGTTCCTCGTCCAGACTGACCCCCTCGACATCGGCCCGCTTCTGGGCAGCTGTCGCCTGCAGTGTGGCGGCCGAAGCGGCCTCGCTTTCGGCCCGGGCTGCGCGGGAACCGATCGTGCCGGCAATGCGGGCGGTGTAATCGCCCAGGCTGGCCGTCGACGCGGCCAGTGACCCGGCGGCATTGAAGCTGCGGGATGTCGACAGCGCGGCCTGCAGGCCGCTACCGCCGCGATTATCACCGGCTGCCAGAACGAAATCGCCCACCACGGTTGCCGCATCCATGTCCAGCTTGCCCAGGGCAAGGCGGGCCGAGTCGGCGCGGATGGCGGTATCGACCGAGAAGGATTCCGCGCGCGCCGCCTTGGCTTCCAGCCCGACCCCGAAGAGTTTGGAGAAAGGCACACCGGTGCTGCCGCGTGACGTGTCATCGCCGGTCAGGGACAGCTCATAACCCTCATAGCCCGCATTGGCGGTGTAGGAGAGCTTGCCATTGCCATCGAGCGAGAAGGTGACATAGCGCCCCATCCCGGTCGTGGTGTCATTGAGGGCGGTGACGATATCGTCGACGGTTTCACCCGTGACCATCGGAATGGAATAGGTGCTGGCGGTCTTGCCATCGATCGTGTCCATCCGGAAGTTCAACGCGGTTCCGGTGGCGAACTGGTGGACATCCGTGCCCGACAGGCCGGTCTCGAAGAAACCCGGCGAGTCCGAACGGACGAGATCATTCAGCCCGAAGAAGTGCGACAGGCCCCGCCCGCCGCGATCCGATGGCGTGGTCTCGTCCTGCAGGAAAGCGACGCCATTATTGGCGGCACTGGCCGAGACACTCAGCGTGCCGTCGGTAAAGCTCGCGGAACCGACGCCAGCCAGGGCTGTGTTCAGCGCCGTGGCGAGATCACCGACCGTCCCGGCGAAGCCGACGGCGGCGCCGCCATCAACGGAATAGGTGCCGGCATCGAAATCGACATCAATGCGGCGCACGAGCACGCCGGAATTATCCGCCACGGCAAGCGTGGTCGCGCCGGTGAAATTATGGGCATCGGCCGCGGTCAGTCCGGTATTGCGACCGGTCAGGCTCTGCGGTGCCGGATAGGAGGCGGCGTCATTATGGGCCGCATTCAGCGCATCCGCCGCGCCGGACGCCATCTCGGCCAATTCCTCAGCCACATCCGGCAGCGTCTTGTCGCGCAGATCGATCAGGGCGCGCAGCTCACCGGACGCGATATGGCTGTCCAGTTCCTGCGGGTTCGCGCCATTGGGCGAGTTCGCAAAGATCTTGCCGTACTCGACGCCATAGGATCCGGTGCCGGCGACCTTGTAGGTCAGCGTGGCCGGGTAATTGTCGAGCAGGAGAACGCCATCCGTCGTGCGCAGCACAACACGGCCATCGCCCTGGAAATCCGCGCGGATATCCATATAGCCGGACATCTCGTCGAGCAGTTCGGAGATCCGGTTTTCGGCGCCCGAGGAGTCGCCGCCACCGGCAGACACGCTCTGGACGTTGGAATTGAGCTCGTAGATTTCCCGAAGGATCTCGTTGGAGCGCTGCAGCGTCGCATTGATCTTGGCGTCGGTCTCCTGGCGCTGGGCCCGGATTTCACCCGACAGGCGCTGGGCCTCCGTGAAGAAGCTGTCCAGATCCGCTGCGGCCGACAGGCGGGCGACGGAAAGGGTTGGATCGACACTGGCCTGGGAGAGCCCGTTGAAGGCTGAATTCAGGCGCGCAAAGATCGATCCGCTATCGTCCAGATTGCCGAATTGCGACTGCAACCGGTCCAGCGCACCGGCCCGGGCCTCGGTCATGCCGGCTTCCGAGATCGAGCGCAGCGAGGTCAGCTGGAGATGGCGGTCGACGACCCGGACAATGCCATTGACCTGAACGCCCATGGCGACGCCACCGACATTGCGGGCTTCGAAACTGGCGATGGTGCGGGCATAGCCGGCGGTGTTGACATTGGCGACGTTGTTGGACGACGCACGCAAACCGGCCTGGCTGGCCTGCAGCCCCGAAAGGGCGTTACCGAGAATACCGCTCAACGACATGGCTGGCTCCCTGCGCAGTCGGCAAAAAGGAAGCGGTTGCGGCGATATCTGCCGTCAAAGCGGCAAGCATTGCCCAGCGGGGCGGTCAACCCGAAGGGCGCCTCCACCTGACAGTCCATGCCGTAACCATTTGCCTTAATTTGCTTTTTCATGCGCTTTCCGAATTCCTGGCGCGACAGCGACGGCCGCGACCTGCCTTAACCATCGCAAGCCGTGGGCCAGACGCCGGCCAGGCCACGAAATCCGGTCGTGACCCGCTCCCATGCCACCCGCCTCCCACGCGGGGCGCTCGTGCGCGCGCGGGCTCACGCGCGGTCTTAAAGACCCGGCCCTGATCATCGCGGGCCCGGCAGGGGCCCCCGGGGAGCACAGGCGACCAACCCGGCAAATTGCGCCCACCGGCGGGCAGGGCTGACCGGACGATCCTGCCCACCACGAGGTATTACCACGAAATTAATGTTATAAATCATCATGTTAGACATAAATCAGTCTGGCACACCGCTTGCGATCATCTCGGTGAGACGAGGCGTGACGTGCGCCTTGAGCCAAGCGAAGAGTGTCGATGACTCTGGACCTGACCATGACGAACCTGTTCTCCAACCCCGGTGGATCCGGCGGCGCCATTGCGCTGCCTGCGTCCGGCGAGCGCGGGTCTGTGCAGGGCGTCGCATCGGTCGAGGCTGGCGCGTCGCCATTCGCATTGATGGTCAGCGCCAACCAGACCCAGCGAATTGCCGCCCTTGCGGGCGTTCCGGCTGCCACCGCGCCGGCACAAACCGCACCATTCTCCAGTGCGCCAGGGACTAGTGCGTCCGGAGCCAGTGCGTCCGGGGCCCCTGCTGTCGGAAGCATTCCGGCAGTACCGGTTCGCGAAGCCGCGCTCGCCTCCACCTCGCCGCTGGCCATGGACGCCACAGCGCCGGTCGTCCTGCCATCCACATCCGGCGGTGATGTCGAGCTGGGCGATGACCTGGTCATTCCCGTCACGCCGGTCGCACCGGTGGCTCCGGTTGGCACCAAGCCGGCCCGACCGGTTCAGAACGTCATTGATGCGGCCAATTCATCCGGCAATGCCACGACCGGCAGCCCGACCGCCGACACCACACTGTCCCCGGCAACGCCCGCGACGGCGACACCGATCGCAACACCGATGGCCGCGACGCCGTCGGGCCCACAAGCGCCGGTCGCACCGGCCCAGACCCAGCAGGCCCAGGCCACGCCGACCCAAGCCACGCCAACACAGGCCACGCCGACACAGGCCATCAGCACGCCGCCCGCAGCAATCGCGCCGGTCGCGACGGCCGCCGCCAATCTCGCCGCCCCGAAGCAGGCTGAACCGCGTCTCGACGCTGGCAAGCCGGTTGCCGGCAAAGCGACTGCCGCTACCGCCGCCTCGGCGTCCAGTTCAGCCGCAACCAATACGGCCCGACCGGCAGGTACCGCTGCGACACCGACGGCTGCAACGGCTCCGGCCGCCCAGACGCCCGCCCCCACCACGGACGGGACTGTCAGCGAGCCATTGCGCCAGCGCGGCCAGGCCGAGGCCGCGATCCAGACCGCCAGCAGCCTGGCGGCGCGCCCTGGCGGACAGGCAAACGGCGCCCCGACCGGGCAGGCCGGGAACCCGGCTCAGCCAGGCGCAGCGTCGAGCAGCACCGCCCCGTCCTCTGCCGGTATGCCGAGCGCTGATCCCGCCGCTGCCCTCGCTGCCAGCAAGACCGCGCCCGCCCCGGCTGCGCAGACCGGTGCGCCGATCACACCCCTGCCCGCCCTCATGGTTGAAGGCCAGGCCCAGGCGGCGGCCATGGCCGACGCTGCCCAGGCCGAGGCTGCCCTGCAGGCCGAAACCGATTTCAACCTGTCGCGGGCCGATGGACGTCTCGCCGCAGACCGGCCCGGCAATCCATTGCCGCGTTTTACGCCGCACAGCGCCACCCAGCTGGCGGGACAGATCACCAAACAGGTCTCGAACGGCAACCGGGTCTTTGACATCCGCCTCGACCCTGCAGAACTGGGCAAGGTCGATGTCCGCATCGAGCTGCGAGCCGATAATCGCGTCCATGCCGTGCTGACGGTTGAGCGGCCGGAAACCCTGAACGAGCTGCAGCGCTCGGCCCGCGACCTCGAGCGCGCCCTGGCGGAAGCCGGGCTTGAGCTTGGCGAGGACGGGCTGAGCTTCCAGATGAATGACGGCCAGAACCCGGCCGACGATGAGGGTCGCAGCCAGGGCGAGGCCCTTCCGATCTTCACCCAGACAACCGAAATGGCGCAGCGCGCCGAGGATGAACTCGCATCCCGGCCTCGCTCTGCCTACGGCTTCCTGCTGTCCGGACGCTCCGGCGTCGATGTGCAGGTCTAGGAGTAACGCATGGTAGACGCAGTATCCGGTCTCGGCGCCAGCAGCCCCGCCCTCGCGAATTCGCAGACGGGCCTGGCCGACAATTTCGAGATGTTCCTGACCCTGCTCACAGAGCAGATGAAGAATCAGGACCCGCTCAACCCGCTGGATTCGACCCAGTTCGTGAACCAGCTGGTCGATTTCTCGAGCGTTGAGCAGCAGATCGCCCAGAACCAGAATCTGGAAAACCTCCTGCTGCTTCAATCAGCTGCCGCCCAGAGTGCGTCGGTCAGCTATATCGGTCGCGTTGCCACGGCCCTGACGCCGCAGGCCATGCTCACCGAGGGCGAGGCGAGCTGGGAATACACATTGCCGAGCGAGGCCACCACGTCCTCGATCATCATTCGCGATGCCCAGGACCGCATCGTGTCCCGTTCTGACGGCGAGACCACCGCCGGTTCGCACGACTTCACCTGGGACGGACTGGGCGAGGGCGGCAATACATTGGAGGATGGCGTCTACTCGCTGGAAGTCATCGCCCAGAACGCTGACGGCGACAATATCGCCGTGAATATCCAGGCCGCCGCCCGCGTTACGGGTGTCGACCTGTCCGGTTCCGAAGTCGTCGTGGAAATGGGCGGGATCCGCGTCCCGCTTTCCTCGGTGATGTCAATCAAGGACGCAAACGCATAGCCAGGCCGCCGGCCTGATACGGATCGCCAGAAGGGCGAACCGTCTAACCCGACCAGCAGAAAGCTCCGTTAAAAAAACACAAACGCCAGGAGCATGCATAATGAGCATCAATTCAGCGCTTTTGGCCGGCGCATCCGGCCTGATCTCGAACTCGAACGCACTCGCCTCGATTTCGGACAATATCGCCAACGTCAACACGGTGGGTTACAAGCGCGCTTCAGCCGTTTTCACCCCGCTCTATGACAGTGACAGCTCGACCAAGGGCTATTCGGCTGCGGGCGTCAGCTCTGTCGCACGGCTCGCCATTGGCGAGAGCGGCCTGCTGACCGCCGGCTCCTCGCCGACCGATCTGGCCATCTCAGGCCGGGGTTTCTTCGTGGTTCGCGATGACGCGGCGTCGAACTCCTCCGACCCGGTCTCCTTCACCCGTGCTGGCCGGTTCACGCCGGACACGACAGGCTTTCTGCGCAATGATGCCGGCAAGTACCTGGCCGGCTGGCCGGTCGCAGCCGATGGCACCGTTCCGCAAAACCCGTCCGACCTCAACGCCCTGGAGACGATCAACCTGTCCTCCATCGGTGGTGCTGCGGAAGCCACGACGATCATGGGCATCAATGCCAACCTGCAGCAGAGCCAGGCGATCTCGGCTGACGAAGCGACCTATGATCCGACGGCCTCGGCGACCAATATGGCCTCGGGTACGGTGACGCCGGACTTCCAGCGCTCCATTCCCTTCTATGACAGCGTCGGTGGTGTCCGCACCCTGACGATCTCCATGTTGAAGAGCTCGACCCCGAACCAGTGGCACGCTGAAGTCCACATGGTACCCGCCGGTGACGTCACGACGGGTGCAGGCCTGATCGACGGCCAGATGCTGAACGGCACCGTCGCCTTCGACGCCCAGGGCCGCCTCGACAGTGCCAATACGACGCTGCCAACCCAGCTCGACTTCCTGTCCTCCACCAACGCCGCAGCCCTTGGTGCGAATGAATTCCAGTGGGCAACGGCCACCGGTGTGGACTCCCAGTCCGTCACCCTGGACTTCGGCGATCCGGACGCACCGGGTGGCTTCACCCAGTATGACAGCCCGTCCGCCCTGCTCTCGACCAATGTGAATGGCTCCGCCTTCGGTAATTTCTCGAGCGTGGATGTGGATGATGACGGCTTCGTCTTCGCCAAGTTCACCAATGGTATTGTCCGCAAGATCTACCAGATCCCGGTTGCGACCTTCGTCAACCCGGACGGCCTGGAAGCACAAGCCGGCGGTACGTTCACGGTGACATCGGAATCCGGTGCCTACACGCTCAACCCGCCGGGCCTGGGGTCCTCGGGGTCCATTGCGGCCTCGACCCTGGAAAGCTCGAATGTCGATCTGGCGAATGAGTTCACCAGCCTGATCACCACGCAGCGGGCCTATTCCGCGTCGTCGAAAATCATCACCACCGCCGATGAGATGCTCGACGAGGCCATCCGGATGAAGCGCTAACCATCACCCAACCGCTTCTGGACTATGGGCCTCGCCACTCGGCGGGGCCCATTTTTTATGACCGGCGCATGAGCGGGTTCGGAACATTTAGAGCCGGATTTTAGCGACAGGGTTAAATGTAAATTTACCCAGTGGTTTAGGGCGATGTTAAAGGGCTGCGTGTAGGTTGATCCTACAAACAAGAAACGGGGATCGGACATGCAGCCGCGCCTTAAAAAAGAAAATTACGTCATTGGACCGGATGGTAGCCCGCTCACGATCGGCGATTTGCCCAACCCGAGCACCCAGCGTTGGGTGGTTCGGCGAAAGGCAGAAGTCGTCGCAGCTGTGCGGGGCGGTCTTCTCTCTCTCGAGGAAGCGTGCGAGCGCTACTCGCTGACCGTGGAAGAATTCCTCGGCTGGCAACGCTCGATCGACCGGCACGGCCTGGCCGGTCTGCGTACAACACGCATCCAGCAATACCGCTAGCAAGCTCCCCTTACGAGCTCACGCAGGACGGCGGCCGCGCCCCCTCGGCCGCCGTTCGCCTGTGTTTGCGAGTCACTGGATGTTTTGCTGCAGAAAGATTGCGAGCCCTGATTGGTTACTCGGGCTCCAGTCATGACGTATGCAAGCGCATTAAAGTCTCGTTTACCGACCAAGTAGGAAAATTCTGCCCAGTGCTTCGCTGATGAAGCGCACGCAATGAGGCAGGGATTTTCACGTGAACGCGCTTTTCGAACAGTTCAGGGCTTTTGGCGCCGGACGGCTGACAGCGATCTTCGGCCTGGCCGCAGGCGTCGCTGCCGCACTCGTGTATTTCTCCGGAGCCATGGGCGGCGCCAGCCAGTCCCTGCTCTATTCCGGTCTCGACCCGGCCGATGCCGCTGCGACCTCGCAGCTGCTCGACCAGGCGAATATTCCCTTCGAGATCCGCGAAGGCGGCACGGCGATCTATGTCGATCGCGCCCAGGTCGATGAGGCACGCGTACGCGTCGCCTCCAATGGTCCGCTGAGTGGCGCTTCGGTCGGTTACGAGATTTTCGACCGCCAGGACAGTTTCGGCCAGACCAGCTTCGTCCAGAACTTCAATGCCAAGCGCGCCATGGAAGGCGAGCTGGCCCGCACCATCCAGTCCTTGAACTATGTTAACTCGGCCCGGGTCCATCTCAATCTGCCGGAGCGCCGTCTTTTTGCCCGTGACCAGCAATCCCCGACCGCCGCCGTCACCATCGCCACCAATGGCCGGCTGAACTCCGAGCAGGTTCGCGTCATCCGCAATATCGTCGCCTCCAGTGCCGGCATCGAGCCGACCGGGGTCTCGATCGCCGATGATCGCGGTCGCCAGCTCGCCAGCGGCGGTGACGGCCAGTCCGGCAATTCCATTCTGATGGATGAGCGTCGCGGCGAGATTGAAGCCCAGATGCGCCAGAACATTCTCGACATTGTCGAGGGTGTCGTCGGCGCCGGTGCCGCTCGCGTCCAGGTCACCGCCGAACTGGACCGCCAGTCGATCACGCAGAGTTCGGAAACCTATGATCCGGACGGCCAGGTCGTGCGTTCGCGTGAGCGGGGCGAGGATCTGTCCAATGATCAGGACGGTGCCAACGAGAATCGCGTTTCGGCTTCGGAAAACCTGCCAAACGCCGGCGACGCCAACGAAGCGGGCGGTCCCAATAGCCGCTCCAGCCGCGAAAGCACCAGCGAGCGCGTCAATTACGAAATCTCCTCCACGACACGCACCGAAATCATCGAGGCCGGCGCCATCAATCGCCTGTCCGTCGCGGTTGCCGTCGATGGTGTGCTGGAAACCGCCGAGGACGGCACCGTCACCTGGCGCGAACGCCCGCAGGCTGAAATCGACCGTATCGAGGCCCTGGTCCGCTCGGCCATGGGTTATGTGAACGAGCCGGGCGCCCGCGAGGACATGCTGACGGTCAGCCAGATCGAATTCGCCCGGACCGACCCGCTGCTGGGAACCGCCGCGACGGGTGGCATGTCCTTCTCCAAGAATGACCTGATGCGGGCCGCCGAGATCGGCGTGATGTTCATCACCGCCCTGCTCATCATCTTCCTGGTCGCCCGCCCGCTGGTCAAAGGGGCAAGCGGCATGGTCATGCCACAAGGCCTCGCCCTGGCCGGTGCCGGCATGGATGGCGCCGTGAGCGGTGCGCCCGCTCCGGCCGCCCTGCCAACCGCAGCAGGCCGCCCGACCGCCCTGCCCGCGGCGGGCGGCGGCGCCGGCGTGGCCACCGCCGAGGACTCCATCGACATCGAGAAGATCGATGGCCAGGTGAAAGCGTCCTCGCTGAAGAAAGTCGCCAATATCGTTGAATCCCATCCGGAAGAATCGATCTCGATCCTCCGGTCCTGGCTGCATGAGAGTTGAGTCCGACCATGGCTGAAAAACGCGCCATTGAAGACCCGTCACGCCTGACCGGCCCTGAAAAGGCCGCTGTCATGCTCCTCGCCCTTGGCGATGAAGGTGAAGGCATATGGCAGCATCTGGACGAGGAGGAAATCCGCGAGGTTTCCCAGGCCATGTCCAATCTGGGCACGGTGACCTCAAGCGCCGTGGAACGCCTGATCGTCGACTTCGTCGGTCAGATGTCCTCGACCGGCTCGCTGATGGGTTCCTTCGAAGCGACCCAGCGCCTGCTGAACTCCTTCCTGCCCGGCGAGAAGGTCGATTCCATCATGGAGGAGCTGCGCGGTCCGGCCGGGCGCACCATGTGGGACAAGCTGGGCAATGTGAACGAGGTCGTTCTCGCCAATTATCTCAAGAATGAATACCCGCAGACCGTCGCCGTGGTCCTGTCCAAGGTGAAGCCCGAGCATGCCAGCCGCGTGCTCGGCGCGCTGCCCGAGGATTTCGCTCTGGAAGTCGTCACCCGGATGCTGCGCATGGAGCCGGTTCAGCGCGAAATCCTCGATCGTATCGAGGAAACGCTGCGCACCGAGTTCATGTCCAACCTGGCGCGCACCTCCAAGCATGACAGCCACGAGATGATGGCCTCGATCTTCAACAATTTCGATCGCCAGACCGAAAACCGTTTCCTGGCCGCCCTGGAAGAACGCAATCGCGAGAGTGCCGAGAAGATCCGCTCGCTCATGTTCGTCTTCGAGGATCTCTCCAAGCTCGATCCGGGTGGCATCCAGACACTCATGCGCGCCATCGACAAGGAACAGATGTCCCTGGCGATGAAGGGAGCCTCGGACAGTCTGCGCGACCTCTTCTTCTCCAACATGTCCGAGCGCGCGGCCAAGATCATGCGCGAGGATATGGGGGCGATGGGTCCGGTCCGGCTCAAGGATGTCGACCAGGCGCAACAATCAATCGTCTCCATGGCCAAGGACCTCGCCGCCAAGGGCGAGATCATGCTGGCCGATGGCGGCGCCGATGATGAACTCATCTACTAGGGAGGTTGAACAATGAATCCGGTCAAATTTGATTTCGATACAGAGTTCGACCATGACGGCCAGATCCTGCGTGAAGGGGAGAGCCACAAGCGCTTCTTCACCCAGGATGATGTCGACGCGGCCCGCATGTGGGGCGTCGAGGAAGGCCGCGAAATGGAAGAGGGTCGCTGCGCGCAATCGCTGCAGGCCATCGCCTCCCAGATGCAGCTCATCCTAGCCCGACTGGCCAGTGAATCCGACGCCCTGCGCCAGGAAGCTGCCGGACTGGCCATCGCCGCCGCCAGAAAGATCGCCGGGGAAGCCCTCTCTGCGTACCCGATCGACACGATCGAACAGGTTGCGCTGGAAGCCGTGCAGGACTTGCGCTCCGAGCCGCGCCTGTCGGTACGCTGCAATCCGGAACTCGTTGAATCCCTCGCCGAGCGCCTCGAGAAGACGGCACGCGATGCCGGTTTCGACGGGGCCATCATGGTGCGCGGCGATGACGCCCTGCCCAATGCCGATGTGCGCCTGGAATGGGGCGCCGGTGCGGTTCAGCGCAGCGCCGAGGAAATCGAGCACCGACTGAATGACGTCGTCGCACGCTGGCTGGCATCGCCGCCAAGCGACGAGGAAACCCACTCTGACGCGCCCGGCGACCCCGCCGCCGGCGTAAGCGCGGCTTAAGGAGGCCTGACATGGCTGACGACAATCTCGACCTTCCCGATCTGGGCGATGACGGCACGCAAGTGCCCGTCGAGGCACCCCAGCGCGGCGAACAGATGATGGATGAGGAAGAAAAGAGCGCCGCCGATCTGGCGCCGGTCTTTGACGTTCCCGTCAACATCTCTGCCGTCCTCGGCAAGGCGCATATCGATGTGAATTCGCTGTTGAAGCTGACATCCGGCTCGGTTGTCGAACTCGACCGCAAGATCGGTGAAGCGATCGACATCTACGTGAATAACCGGCTCGTCGCGCGCGGCGAAGTCGTGGTGGTCGACGACCGGCTTGGCGTCACCATGACGGAAATCATCAAGGACGGGGACGCAGGCTAAGGCCTCGCGGAAAGGACGGAAAATATCATGCGTATTCTGATAGTTGGCAGTTTGGGCGGACAACTCCACACCGCCACCAAGATCGCCCTCGACCGCGGCGCGAAAGTCTCGCACGTCGACACGATCGAACAGGCCACCGCCCATCTGCGTGCCGGACGCGGCGCCGACCTGCTCATGGTCGACCTGCATCTGGACGTCCAGTCCCTGATCGAGGCCAATGAGGCCGAGCGGATTTCGGTTCCCGTTGTCGCCTGCGGCGTCAATGTCCGTCCCGAAGCCGCGGCCGCCGCCATTCGCGCCGGCGCCAAGGAATTCATCCCGATGCCGCCGGACGCCGATCTGATCGCAGCGGTCCTGGCCGCGATCGCCGATGACGAACGCCCGATGATTGCCCGCGACCCGTCCATGCAGGCCGTCATCCATCTCGCCGATCGCATCGCCGGTTCCGACGCCTCCGTCCTGATTACTGGCGAAAGCGGCTCCGGCAAGGAAGTCATGGCCCGCTATGTCCACACCAAGTCGAAGCGCGCCCAGGCGCCCTTCATCTCGGTGAATTGCGCCGCCATCCCCGAAAACCTGCTGGAATCCGAACTCTTCGGTCACGAGAAAGGCGCCTTTACCGGCGCAATTGCCCGCCGCGTGGGCAAGTTCGAGGAAGCCGATGGCGGCACGCTGCTGCTGGACGAGATCTCGGAAATGGACGTGCGTCTGCAAGCCAAGCTGCTGCGTGCCATCCAGGAACGCGAGATTGACCGCGTCGGTGGCACCAAGCCGGTGAAGGTCAATATCCGCATCCTCGCGACATCAAACCGTGACCTGCGCAAGGCCGTCGCCGATGGCAGCTTCCGCGAGGACCTGCTCTTCCGCCTGAATGTCGTGAATCTGGCCCTGCCGCCCCTGCGCGAGCGCCCGGCCGACATCGTCGCCCTGTCCGAGCATTTCGTGAAGAAGTACTCGACGGCCAATGCGATCGACGAACGCGCCATTTCCGACGCCGCCAAGACCTCCCTGCTGGCGCGTGAGTGGACCGGCAATGTGCGTGAGCTTGAAAACGCCATGCACCGCGCCGTGCTGCTGGCTTCGGGTCGTGAGATCACACCCGACGCGATTCGCATGCCGGACGGCTCGGCGTTTACAGGCTCGGGCAATAATGTCGTCCGTCAGGCCGCAGATACCGCCCAATCGGTCCAGGCCGACATGATCGGTCGCACGGTCTCGGAAGTTGAACAGGACTTGATCCTGAACACGCTCGACCATTGCCTGGGCAACCGGACCCACGCCGCCAACATTCTCGGCATCTCCATCCGGACCCTGCGCAACAAGCTGAAACTCTATTCGGATCAGGGCGTCGACATTCCCGCGCCCAACCAACCCGCCCAGGGTGTTTCCGTAGCCTGATTGGACTGATCATTGGCCGATACCGCTGCTCCTCCGACCCCCGCTCCCGCTGCGGGTGGGTTTGATCTCCGCGCCTTCCTGAACCGCACGCTGCGCGGTGATGTGGCGCTGGCGGTCGGCATTCTCGCCATCCTGGTGATGCTGATGCTGCCCATGCCCAGCTTTCTGCTGGACATGTCGCTGGCGATATCGATCTCGATGTCGGTCCTGGTCCTGATGACCGCGCTCTTCATCAAGAAGCCGCTGGAATTCTCGGCCTTCCCGGCCCTCCTGCTGATTACCACCCTGTTGCGCCTGGGACTGAATATCGCCTCGACGCGCCTGATCCTGTCCAAGGGCCATGAGGGGACGGACGCGGCCGGCGAGGTCATCGAGGCCTTCGGCTCCTTCGTCATGCAGGGCAATGTCGTCATCGGCATCATTGTCTTTGCCATCCTGGTGATCGTGAACTTCGTGGTCATCACCAAGGGTTCCGGCCGGATCGCGGAAGTCGCGGCGCGCTTCACCCTGGACGCCATGCCCGGCAAGCAGATGGCGATCGACGCCGATCTGTCGGCCGGCCTGATCACCGAGGACGAGGCGCGCAAGCGTCGCACCGAGCTGGAAGGCGAGAGCAATTTCTTCGGCGCCATGGATGGTGCCTCCAAATTCGTCCGTGGCGATGCCATGGCCGGCCTGATGATCACCGCCATCAATCTGGTTGGCGGCATCATCATCGGTGTCGTCCAGTCCGGCATGCCTTTCGGCGAGGCCGCCTCGGCCTATTCCTCCCTGACCATTGGTGACGGCCTGGTCTCGCAGATCCCCGCCCTGATCATCTCGGTCGGTGCCGGCCTGCTGGTCTCCAAGGCCGGCGTCAACGGTCAGGCCGACAAGGCGTTGTTCGGCCAGCTGACCGCAAACCCGCAAGGCCTCGGCCTGGTCTCAGGCGTTGCCCTGATGGTCGGCCTCCTGCCCGGCATGCCGCTCATCCCCTTCGCCATGATGTCCGCCGGTGCCGGCACCCTGGCCTGGATGAACCGCGATATCGCCGAGCGAACGGCCCAGGCCGAAGCGGATGCGGTCGCCGAGAAAGAAGCCGAAGTCGCCGAAACCCAGTCTGACCAGGAAGCCCCGATCGAGGACAGTCTCGCCATTGACGAGCTGAAGATCGAGCTGGGTTACGGCCTGCTGCCGCTGATCAATGATGTCGATGGCCGCAAGCTGACCGACCAGATCCGCGCCCTGCGTCGCTCGCTGGCCGAAGAAATGGGCTTCATCACCCCGGCCGTGCGGATCATCGACAACATGTCGCTCGGCAATCACGAGTACACGATCCGCATCAAGGAATTGGAAGCCGGTCGCGGCGAGCTGGAATTGCACAAGCTGCTGGTCATGGATCCGGCCGGCCTGCAGATCGACATGCCCGGCAAGCACGTCAAGGAACCGACTTTCGGTCTGCCCGCGACCTGGATCGATGAAGGCCTGCGCGAGGAAGCCTCCTTCCGCGGATACACCATCGTCGAGCCGGCCGCTGTCCTGGTCACCCATCTGACCGAGCTGTTGCGCGAGAACATGGCCGACCTGCTGTCCTACGCCGAGGTCGAGAAGCTGATCAGCAAGCTGTCGAAAGAACACAAGGCCCTCGTCGACGACATTACCCCGAACCAGATCAGCCGGGCCGGTATCCAGCGTGTCCTGCAATCCCTGATCAAGGAACGCATCTCGATCCGTGATCTGCCGACCATTCTGGAAGGCATCGCGGAAGCCAGCGCCACGACCCAGAATCTCGACGCCATTGTCGAGCATGTGCGGACCCGCCTGGCGCGTCAGATCTGCCACACCAACAAGGCGCATGATGGCGTCCTGCCGGTACTGGCGATGGGCCCGCAATGGGAGCAGGCCTTCATGGAAGCCCTGGTCGGGGACGGCGATCGTCGCCAGCTCGCACTGGCCCCCTCCAAGCTGCATGATTTCGTCGCTGCCATTCGAAACTCTTTTGAAACCGCATCAGCTCAGGGTCATGTACCAGTGCTGCTGACGAGCCCGCTGATTCGTCCGTATGTGCGTTCTCTGGTTGAGCGTTTTCGCCCGCAGACCGTGGTGATGTCGCAGAATGAAATTCACCCGAGCGCGCGCCTTCAGACGATGGGCCATGTCGGTTAAGCGACCGAATTTGACCTGTGATATGATCCGAGCCCATGCATCTTAAAACCTTTGCTGCCCCGTCCCTGACCCAAGCCATGGCTGAAGTGCGCCGTGAAATGGGCCCCGACGCCGTGATCATTGCCACCGGCGATGGCCCCGACGGCGGCGTGCAAGTGCGTGCCGCCAGCGAGATGGCGCGCATTGCCGAGCCGGCCGAACAGGTGCGCGACCGCGCCATCCGCCTTGCCGGTGAAGCCGATATCGAGCGTGGCCTGCGGGAGGACAATGAGCTGGACCGGGTGATCCGTGCGCTCGGCTTTCATCGCGCCCCGGGTTCAGCCGCCCAGGCCCTGATCCGCTCCGCCCATGATCTCTCCGATGGCCAGGCCGTGGCCCGCCTCGCCCATGCCATCGAGAGCCGTTACACATTCCAGCCGCTGCCCGCCGTGCCCGAACATGCCGTCCTGTTCGCCGGGACTCCGGGCGTCGGCAAGACCTCGGCCCTGGCCAAGACGGCCGCCCGGGCGATCACCGCCGGGGCGGTGCCAACCCTCATCTCCTGTGATGGCGAGCGTGCCGGCGCCAATGATCGGCTGCAGGAACTCGCCCGCCGCATGGGTGCCGGTTTCCGCGCCGTCGATGATCCGCGCGAGATGATCGAGGCGGTCGACGATATCGAGGGCCCGGTCCTGATCGACAGTCCGGCAGTCAACCCGTTCGAGCTCGACGATCTGGACATGACACTGGCCTTCGCCGACAGCGCCAACGCCGAAATCCTGTATGTCTTCGACGCCGGACTGACGCCCGAAGATGCCGAGGACGCCGCCTCGCTCTTTGCCTCGATCGGCGCCAGCCGCTGTATCCCGGTGAAGCTGGATTGCGCCCGCCGGCTTGGCGCCGTGCTCGGCGTTGGTGAAACCGGCCTGGCCTTCGCGCAGATTTCCTCGACCCCCTTCATTGGCGGCGGCCTGGCTCCGGCCACGCCATTGCGCCTGGCCCGGGTCCTGATCGAGGACAGAAACACCCCCTTCGAGGAGGAAGATTGATGAAGATCGCGTCCGCACCGCAGGACCGCTCCGCCGGTCGTATCCTTGCGATCGCCTCCGGCAAGGGCGGCGTCGGCAAGACCATGCTGTCCATCGGCATGGCCCGCGCCTTCTCGCAAATGGGCGAGCGCTGTCTTTTGATGGATGGCGATCTCGGCATGGCCAATATCGACGTCCAGCTCGGCCTGCAGCCCAATTCCGACATTTCCAGCGTCATCAATGGCCGCGTGAAGATCCAGGATGCCGTCTGCCCGGCCATGGGCGGCGCCAGCCAGAAAGGCGGCTTTGATGTCATTTCCGGCCGCTCCGGTTCCGGTGCCCTGGCCAATCTGGCCGGTCCCGGCCTGACCAAGCTCGCCACCGGCGTCGCGGCCCTGGCCCTGTCCTATGACCGCGCCATTCTCGACCTTGCCGCCGGTGCTGACCGGGCCACGATTCGCCTCGCGCTGACGGCCGATGATGTCGTGATCGTGCTCAATGACGAGCCGACCTCACTGACCGATGCCTATGCCTTCGTGAAGACGCTGCGCCTGCATGATGACGGCGCCTCGCCCCTGGTTGTGATCAATAATGCGCCGGACATGAATGCCGCCAATGAGGCCTTCGGTGCCTTCCGCAAGACCTGTGAGGCCTTTTTGAGCTTCACACCGACACTGGCCGGCATCGTCCGCAAGGATCCGACAGTTCCGGCCGCAATCCGGGCCCAGACCGCGGTCTCCCTGCGCGCGCCGCAATGCCAGGCCGCCAAGGACATCCAGGCGCTGGCGGGCTCTTTGGCGCGCGGCAAGCAGGCCGCCTGATCGATCGGCCCGGGAGGCCTGACCATGTATGACAGTTTCGCAGATCGCCTGAGCGCCGGTTTCACCCCCTTCGACTGGTGGCTGATCATTGTCTTGTCGCTGGTTGCCGCCCTGATCATGCGCAAATGGCCGCAATGGCCGGCTGCCGCCTCGATCGCCTTCCTGATCGATGCCTGCGCCCCCTTCTTCTATCGCTGGTCCACCGGCATCCCGCCGGATTTCGCCTTCGACTTTGCCTTCTCCCGGCTTGATGAGCGTGGCGGCGTGGTCGTGATCATGCGCCTGGTCATCTACATGATGACGATCGGCGCGATCTTCTGGGCGAAACGGCGTTACGGGCGCTAGTCCGCCTATGGGCCCGGCTTCAAGCCGGACTGCAAAAGGGAAAAGGGCGACGCTCGGGCAAGCGCCGCCCTCCCTCACCATCCAGCTGCGAAGCTATTGGACGACGGTGATCTGGCTGTCGAGATAGGTTTCGGCCTCTTCAAAAGCGGCCTCGGCATCGCTGATCCCGAAAAATACGCGCTGGCCGGCTTCCAGAACCGGGCCATAAAGCAGCGTCCCCTCGGCATCATCCTCGATGTGGAAACGGCGCGTCCCGTCGGTTTCCAGCGCATCAAAGCGGGCCCGGACCAGCGCCCAGTAATCCTGGGTGGCGCTCCAATAGTCGCGCGCGGCCTGGGCATTGGACAGCTCGGTGCGACGATAAGTGTTCACCCCGACTTCGCGAACCAGTTCACGAGCCTGCCCGTCTTCGTCCAGGGCGAGCTTGGAATTGTCCTGCTCGTGAATCCAGCCCCACTGGGTGACCGTGTGGCGGTTCACGGCGGCGATGGTGTCATAGTCATTGCGCGTGGTGTCGTCACGACGAGGCAGGGGGCGCCATGAAACGGGCGGCTCCCAGGTCGAGACGCCGTCGGCATCATGGCTCCAGGGCGCGATCGCGGCATAGCGCGGGCTGTCATCAACCTGATAGACGGTCTGCGACCAGGCCCCATTGGCCTCGGCTGCGGCAATCTCCTCGACCGTCCAGTCATCGAATCCCTGGAAGGCCAGCATCGTCTCCGGCTCATAGCGCCAGTCCTGGCGCCAATGCTTGACGATGAAGGGATTGGCCGCGTCGCCAACAATCAGCAAGTGCTGCAACATGATGAAATCGCCGCTGTCTTCCACCACGACCACGACTTCACGCGCGGGCGTCAGCTTCGGCTCGGCCAGCTCATAGCCCGGCGCGATCGGCACGATTTCCCGGAAGTCGAATGTGACCGCATATTCGCCCTGCATGGCGAGAATGGCCTGCCTGTCCTGTTCGAACTCGGCCTGGCTGTGCGCAGGCAGGGCGGCTGTCGCAGGCAAGGCCGCGCGATCGGAAGTGGCTGGGGTGGCGCAACCGGCCAGCGTCAGTGCGGCGGCGGCAATATAGGCGAGTTTCATAAGCCCCTCTTTGTCTCTGGGATGCGTCGGGTATCTGGAATGACCCTGAAGAAATTGACGTGTTGTTGATAAAGATTCTCACTTGCATTCTCATAAAGCAAGCGGCAGAACGCAGCAAGTGCAAATCATTCTCAATAACGGACCCTCACCATGAAACGCGTTTTCCTCGCCACGACCGCCCTGCTCACCCTCTCGACGCCCGGCCTCTCCCAGGAAGGCGAGACAGATACCGGCGAGGATGTGATCATCGTCGAAGTCACGCGGACCCAGCTCGACAGCTTCGTCTATCCGGGCGCCACCGCGACCGTGGACACCGAGACACTGGACCTCACCCGCCCCGCCGATCTCGATGACCTTCTGCGCCAGCTGCCCGGTGTCGAGATATCCGGCGGACCGCGTCGCACCGGCCAGACTATCTCCCTGCGCGGCCAGGGCCGGGCCAATACAACCCTTCTGCTCGACGGCGCCCGGCAGAATTTCGGCTCGGCGCATGATGGTGTCTTCTTCGTCGACCCGGCCCTGCTGGTTGGCGTCGACGCGGTCCGCGGGCCGGCCTCGGCGCTTTACGGGTCCGGCGCCTCGGGCGGCGTACTCGCCTTCCGGACCGCCAGTGCGCATGACTTGCTGGGCACCGGCGAGACCTGGGGATACGGGCTGGGCGCCGGCTACCGCTCTGTGGATGAGGAAAGCCGTGGCTCGGTCAGCCTTTATGGCCGCACCGGCGCCTTCGACGCCCTCGCCTCCGCCTCCTCGCGCCAGTCCGGCGATATCGCACTGGGTTCCGGCGCCGACCTGCCGGCGCGTGATGACAGCGTCTCCGGCCTCTTCAAGCTGGGCGCGGACCTGGCCGACGGCATCCGCACCGAGCTGAGCTGGCAGACATTCGATGGCACGGCCACCGAGCCCAACAACGCCCAGGGCGTGGCCGGGGTCGGCTCACTCAACGCGCTGGTCGACAAGGACATCACCTCGGACGCGATCACGCTCAATGCCTCGATCACGCCGCCGGCCATCAGCTGGCTCGACCTCGACCTTACGCTTTATCGCAATGAGACCGGAGTCGATGAGACCGAAACCGTGTCCGGCCGCGAGCTCCGCCGCGACCTGGAAACCTCCGGCATCCGCCTCGACCAGCGCTTCGATTTCGCCCTCGGCGCCTTCGATGCCGGATTGACCGTCGGCGGCGAATATTACGAGGACAGCCAGGACGGGTATGACAGCGCCGAAACGGATGGCGTCCGCGGGGGTGCGCCCGACGCCGACAGCCAGTTCTCGGCTGGCTGGGTCCAGCTGGAACTCGACGGGCCGGCCCCCTTGGGTCTGCCGGGCCGGGTCATCCTGCTGCCGGGCGTCCGCCAGGACAGGTTCGAGACCTCGACCCCGACCACGACAACCGTGTCGAGCGATGCCACGTCCAGCCGGTTCGCGGCCACCTATGCCCCGATCGAGGATTTCAACATCTTCGTCAGCTGGGGCGAGGCCTTCCGGGCCCCGTCGATCAATGAACTCTATCTCGACGGCACGCATTTCTCCCTGCCGCACATCATCCTCGGCCCGCCCACCTTCATCACGAATGAATTCATTGCCAATCCGGATCTTCTGCCGGAAGAGACCGAGACACTGGAAATCGGCTTGCGGCTGAATCTGGCCGGGCGTGCCAATCTCGACCGGCTCGATGTCAGCGCCTCCTGGTATGAGACCAAGGCCGACAATCTGATCGATCTCTTCGTCGACTTCGCCTTCGATCCGACCTGCTTCGCCCCGCCCTTCTTCGGACCCTGCTCGGCCGGCACCACGCAGAGCCGCAATGTCGGATCGGCAGAGCTGGAGGGCTATGAAGTCCAGCTGGGCCTGAGTGAAGGCGCCTTCTCGCTCGACGCTTCCCTGACCGGGATTGACGGCAAGGACGTCGCCACCGGCGCCCCGCTCGGCTCGCTCGCCCCGACCCGCCTGTTCGTTGATGGTCGCTGGCATTTCGCGGACAGCCGCCTGACCCTGGGCGGGCGGGTCGCTGCAGCGACCGCGTATGACGAACCGCTGGACGTGACCGAACACCGCGCCGGCTATGTCGTCGCCGACGCCTATGCCCGCTGGCAGCCCTTCGCCGACAGTGGCCTGCGTCTCAATGCCGGCATCGAAAACCTGCTCGACCACGATTATGACCGCGTCTTTGCCGGCACCAGCGAGCCGGGCCGGTCGGTCCGGTTCGATGTGAGCTGGTCGCAAGCCTTCTAGGCGGACGACCTCAAAACAAAAGGCCCCGGACCAGCGGGTCCGGGGCCTTTTGTGTCGTCAGGGAAAGCGCGCGATCAGTGTGACGCGCGCCCGTGGCGAATCTGGGCGATCTCGTCGAGCTCGTCCTGTTCGGCGGCGCGCACCGATTGTTCGATCCGGGCGAGACGACGCTCTTCAAGGAGCCCGTATTTCTTGAGATCCGTGAAGGCTTCCGACAGCCGGTCGCGCAGGGCGTTGGCCTGGACATCGACCTCATCGAGTGACGCGCGGATATTTTCCTTCCGCTTGATCACCGCCTGGGCATAGGAGCCGTAAGCGACATAGCCTTCCTTGGACTGGGCCGCCGCCGCCTGCTCTTCCGGGACAGACGCTTCCAGGCGCTCGATCTGGCCGATCAGGGCTGCGCGCGAGCGATCAAGCTCGGCCATCTGTTTTTGCAATTCTTCCACTTTGAACCGGGCAAGCCGGATCAGAGGTTCATGTGAGCGTGTCATTGCCGCACTCCTTCACCACCACCCAAAATCTCCGACAGCATTGCGAAAGTCGACGGTATGTCCGCCGCATCGTCTTTTTGCTGACCGAGAAACGCTTCCAGCGGTTCGTTGAGCTCTATGGCCCGATCCACCGCGGGATTGGATCCCTGGGTGTAGGCACCCAGACGGATCAATTCTTCCATGTCGGCATAGGCCGACAAATGCTTGCGCGCTTCCGCGACCAGGGGTCGCTCGGCAGCGTCATAAACCTCGGGCGCAGTCCGGCTGACCGACTTGAGAACGTCGATCGCAGGGTAGCGCCCCCGCTCGGCAATGGCTCGGCTCATGACCACGTGTCCATCCAGGATGCCTCGAACGGCATCGGCTATGGGTTCGTTATGATCATCACCATCCACCAAAACAGTGAAAAGACCGGTAATGGAGCCGGTTTTTCCGCCATCGGTCCGTTCCGGACCCGGGCCGGCGCGCTCAAGTAGCCGTGGTAATTCAGCAAATACGGACGGCGTATATCCGCGCGTGGTCGGCGGTTCGCCAGCGGCGAGGCCAATTTCGCGCTGTGCGAGGGCAAAACGGGTGACACTGTCCATCAGGCAGAGCACGTCGAGCCCCTGATCGCGGAAATACTCCGCGGTGGTCAGGGTGAGGTGGGCGGCCTGACGCCGCGCCAGGGCCGGGGCATCGGACGTCTCGGTGATCACCACGGAACGCTTGCGACCCTCCGGACCCAGAACATCATCGACGAATTCACGCGCTTCGCGGCCCCGCTCACCGATCAGGCCAATGACGATGACATCGGCATCGCAGGCGCGCGCCAGCATCGACATGAGCACCGATTTGCCAACACCCGACCCGGCAAAAATGCCGAGCCGCTGGCCCCGTCGCATGGGGACAAAACCGTTGAGCACTCGCACGCCCAGGTCCAGGCGGTCACCCAGACGGGCACGGCCATGGGCGCTGGGCGGATTGCCCTTGAGCGGATACGGCGTCCCGCCTTCGGTCAGCGGCGCGCCATTATCAAGCGGGCGTCCGAAACCATCGAGCACCCGGCCCAGCCAGGACCGGCTCGGCCGAACCCGCGCGGCTTCCGGCTGCAGGAGAGCCCGGGCACCGGGGCGCACGCCTTCAAGCGGACCGAAGGGCATCATCAAGGCTGTCTCGCCACGGAAACCGACAACTTCGCATTCCGCGACCCCGTCCCCGGTCTCGATCTGCGCGTGTGCGCCCAGCGACAAGCCCGCCTTTGGCCCTTCGGCCTCAACCAGCAGTCCGTTGAGCGCGGTGACGCGCCCTTCAAGAACGCGGTCATCCATGCGCCCGACGCGATCGATCAGGGTTTCCATCATACGGGTCAGCCCGCCTTGCAAAGCGTGGCACAAAAGCCACTTCACGATCAGTTTAGGTATCGTCGGTTGCCTCGACGTAAACACCCGGCAATTTCTGCAGCCCCGATCCCAACCGATTCTAGACCTGTCCGGATTCCGATTCCGTTTCGGAGTCAGGACTGGAAGAAAATTGCTTGTGGATAAGTTGAGCCATGTTTTCCTCAGCCAAATTGAGCTGATTTGCCTGTCAACACAGACAGAAACGGCCCTCCGCTGTGAATACTTTATACCGCGCATATTTGATCAATCCGCAGGCACCGCACACGGATCAGGCGAAATCCGGCCCGTTAACCCCTGAATGGTTAACGCGAAATCCGAATCAAGCTTCCCAGCAAGGATATCGCGAGCTGCCGATTCCAAAATCCGGTCAAGCCACAGTTAACTTTCGTTAAGGGTTTCCGCATAGCGTCCAAATAAGGTTAATCACGAGATGAGGCCGGGCGAGAAGTGATTCGCCCCGCGTAGCAAAAACCGGAGGCGAACCAAATGCGGGTTCTTCTTATTGAGGACGATCGGGCGACGTCCCAGTCGATCGAATTGATGCTGAAGTCAGAAGGCTTCAACATCTACACCACCGACCTCGGCGAAGAGGGCGTCGACCTGGGCAAGCTGTATGATTACGACATCATCCTGCTCGACCTGAACCTGCCCGACATGCCGGGCTTTGATGTTCTCAAGACGCTGCGCGTGGCCAAGGTCGATACCCCGATCCTGATCCTCACCGGCAATGCCGACATCGACAACAAGGTGCGCGGCCTGGGCTGTGGTGCCGACGACTATATGACCAAGCCCTTCCACAAGGACGAAATGGTCGCCCGCATCCATGCCATCGTGCGTCGCTCCAAGGGGCATTCCCAGTCCATCATCAAGACCGGTTCGATCGGCGTGAATCTCGACGCCAAGACGGTCGAGGTTGAAGGCCAGCGCGTCCACCTGACGGGCAAGGAATACCAGATGCTCGAGCTGCTCTCCCTTCGCAAGGGTACGACGCTCACCAAGGAAATGTTCCTCAACCACCTTTATGGCGGCATGGACGAGCCGGAACTGAAGATCATCGACGTCTTCATCTGCAAGCTTCGCAAGAAGCTCGCAGCGGCCACCAATGGCGAACACTATATCGAGACAGTCTGGGGCCGCGGCTATGTGCTTCGCGACCCGGTGGAGGAGAAGGCCTCGGCCTGATTTCCGGTCTCAACGTGATGAAAAGGCCCGGGCTGCCCGCCCGGGCCTTTTTCTTTGCGCGCGACGTGCCGCCTCCCCTCAGCGGCGTTCCCGCTCGCTGATCACAAATACTGGTCCGACACGGTGAATCAGGTCGAGACGCGGGAGTGACGGCACCCAGGCGCCGGATACGACCCCGTCCAGATAAAGGGCATTTTCGCTGCCCAGCCCATCGCGGAAAAAGCGCGCCAGCCGCCCGAAGGAAACCGGTTCGAGGCTGAGCACAAACAGGGCGGCGCCCTCCCCGATCACGCCAACCCCGTTACGCACCCGGCGCGAGGGGCCGTCATGCTGAATGGCAGGGTGCAAGGCCCCGTCAATCACCAGCATTGGCCCGGACTGGCTCGCCCACACGGCATCATCGGCATGATCCGGCCAGTCGGCGCTTGTCACAACGAAGGGGTGCCCGCGACCATCGGTAAAGAAGACGCCATTGGGCATGAGATAGAAATTGCCGCGATGGCCCGAGCGGGTGTTCAGGGCGCGCCCTGTCCTGCCCTCTCCCACATAGAGGCCCAGCGGCCGGCCCGACTCCTCGAACATGCCGGCATTCATTGCGAAGCGCACGCGGCCCCTCTCGATGTCCGGATCGCGCAACAGCGCGTCGAGACGGCGCGAGCGTTGCGGGTCCAGGTCATTGCGCACGAGACGGAGATCGTGACGGTCGGCCATGTAGGCGCAGACGAGGAAGCGTGATGTCTCGAAGATTTCGATCTCGCAGGCCGGTGGCTGCGGGACACTTGCCGCGGCGTGGTCGGACTGCACCCAAGCGAGGCTGAGGGCAAAAGCGGCCAGGATCATACTCATGCGGACACCTTCGACACGCGGGCGGATCGGTTGACGGATAGGCCGATACTAGGGCGCGCGCTCAGGCTCGGGTCAAGAGAAAGGCCCCGCAGCCGGGCTGCGGGGCCTTGATCAGACAGAGCGTCGCTGGCCGGTCAGGCTGCGGCCGATTTTGCGGCTGCGGCGCGGCCATAAAGACCACGGCGCCCTTCAACCGGCGAGAAATCACTTGAGAGACCCACCACTGTTTCGGCGGCACCCATTATCAGATAGCCATCCTGGGCGGTCTGCTGGGCGATGCGTCCGAGCACCTTCTTCTTGGTGTCGGCATCAAAATAGATCAGGACATTGCGGCAGAATACCAGATCAAACGTGCCCATGAGGGAGAAGTTCTCGAGCAGGTTCTGCTTCTGGAACGTCACCATGGAGCGAATGTTCGGCTTGACGCGCCACTGCTCGCCCTGTTGCTCGAAATGCTGGACCAGGCGCTGCACGGCCAGGCCCCGCTGAACCTCGAACTGCGAGTAAACGCCGGCCTTGGCCTTTTCGAGCACGCGCGGTGCCATGTCGGTGGCGATGATTTCGATGCGCAGATTTCCGAGCCGGGCACGCTCTTCCTCGAGCAGCATTGCCAGGGAATAGGGTTCCTGACCTGACGAGCACGCCGCGCACCAGATGCGAATCTGACCATTATTGCCGCGGGCACGGGCGAGGACCGGCAGGACATCCTGCTTGAACAGGTCGAACGGCGTGTTGTCGCGGAAAAAGAAGGTTTCGTGCGTCGCAAGCGCTTCCGTGATCGACCAGAGAAGGCGCCCCCCGGGATCGCGACGGGCAGCTGTGATCAGCGCCTCGATCGACGGATACCCTTCGGCCCGGGCCAACGGCGCCAGACGGCTTTCCAGCAGATACCCCTTGTCGGCAGACAAAACGAGACCCGAGCGCTTGAACGCCTCTGCAGCCACGAAAAGGATGTCATCTTGTTTTATCATTATTACAATCCACCTTTCACGCGCCGGACAATGCCCGGACCTATCTCCGACAAAGACAGGATTTCATCGGCCAGGCCGGCTTCCGCCACGGCTCCCGGCATACCCCAGACGATACTTGTCGCCTCGTCCTGGGCCAGAATCGTACCGCCGGCATTGCGCAGCATGCGCGCGCCTTCGCGGCCGTCATGGCCCATGCCCGTCAGAATGATGCCCAGGGCTGCTCCGCGCGTGACCTCGGCCACCGACTGGAACAGGGGATCGACTGCCGGACGACAGAAATTGATCGGCGGTGTCTGGTCGAGCACCGCATAGAAGCCCGCCGCGTCCTTGCGGATGGTCATGTGAAAATCACCCGGCGCGACATAGACGCAGCCCGGCTTCAGCCGCTCATTGTCTTCGGCTTCCTTGCACACCAGCTTGCCGGCCTTGGTCAGGTGTTCGGCGAGAATTTTGGTGAACAGTGCCGGCATGTGCTGTGCGATGACAATCGGGGCACGAACATCAGCCGGAATTGCAGCTATCACATCGCGCAAAGCCTGGGGCCCGCCGGTTGAGGAACCGATGGCGATGATATCCGGACGACCGGTATGACGCGGCGTGCCACGGGTCTGCGGCGGCTGCGCCACCGGCGCATGCATCTTTTTCGCTGGCGCTGAAGCCGGCGGCGGCGCGGAGATCGTGCGAGCGGTCGGTGCTGTCGGCGCGGTCGGTGCTGCCGGAGCGCCCGGCGCGATCTGGTTCTGTGTCGGGACCGGCGGAATCGGTCGCGGCGCCAGGGCTTTCAGCTTGGTGAGAAGATCGCGGCGGAATTCCTCGGCGCCGGCGAGACGGCCAGCCTGGGGCTTGGAGGCATAATCTGCGGCGCCCATGGAGAGCGCGCGAATGGTCACTTCACCACCCCGACGCGTCAGCGTCGAGGCCATCACCACCTTGCAGCCCGGCACCGCCTTCAGCAGCAGCGGGAGGGCGGCCAGACCGTCCATTTTCGGCATTTCGACATCAAGCACGATCAGGTCGGGCTTGAGTTCCTCGGCCTTTCGCAGGCCTTGCTCGCCATCAACGGCAGCGCCGACGAGGGTGAGATCCGTGTCTTCTTCCACCCAGCGCGTCATGAGACCGCGGGCGACGGCCGAGTCATCAATCACGAGGACCCGGGCGATGGAATGGGCGGGAGACGCCATATGGGCGAGTTCCGTCATTGGAAACCCCCTCAGGAAGCGCGCAGCAAACCCGTTTGCTGGAACTTGGACTCGATGATGTCGCCATCAAACGGCTTCATGACATACTCATCGGCACCAGCCCGGAGGGCTTCGGTGATGTGCGCCATGTCGTTTTCCGTCGTGCAAAAAACGACGACCGGCTGATCGCCGCCCTCTTCGCGTCGCAGCGCCTTGACGAAATCCAGCCCGTTCATGACCGGCATGTTCCAGTCCAGGAGGATCGCGTCCGGCATCTGCTTGCGGCAGGCTTCCAGGGCTTCCGACCCGTCACCCGCCTCGACACATTCGAACTGAAGTTCTTCGAGAATTTTGCGCGCGACTTTCCGGATCACCCGGGAATCGTCAACGACCAGACACATTTTCATCCCAACACCCTCCGCTAGGCGGCTTCTGCCTTGGCGCCGGCCGTTCCGATAACGGCCGAGACGTCGAGGACTGCCAGCAATTCCTTATCCAGACGGTGCACACCCTTGACCATCGACCGCCAGGTCGGATCGACATGAGCCGGCACCGGCTCCAGCTCCGCCCTAGGTCGACGAAGCACTTCACCGACACTGTCCACGATAAGTCCAAAAATTTCGCTACCACGCTCGACACCAAGTGCCATTCCCGCATCATCGGCTTCGCGCGGCGGCAAACCGAGGCGGCGGCGGGCATCAATCGCGGTCACGATACGGCCGCGCAGATTGAGCAGGCCGGCCACTTCATTCGGGGCCAGCGGGACCGATGTCACCGATTGCGGCGCGAACACTTCACGGATCGCGTCGACCGGAGCACCAAAGAGCTGATCACCAATGCGCACCGAGACATATTCATTCATCGACTCGGCGCTGAGCTCCGAGTTGTCATCGTGTGTCGTGGTCATGCCACCTTCTCCTCTTGAGACACCGAGTCGAGTGCGGCGATGAGAGCGCCACGATCAGATCTCGGCAGCACGGCCGTCAGGCCCTCGGACTGCGTATCTTCCGGCCAGTCGGTGACAGCGAGCGTCGGCAGGGTCGACCACAGGCCCTCCTGGCGAATGCGCGACAGCGCCGTCGGATCACCGACCACGGCGTCGAACTGCTCCCCGGCCTCGGCAATGGCGTGCACTTCATGCATGCCGCCGGTCGGGGTCACGTCATAACCCGCAGCCGCCAGCAGCGGCGCGATCATGCGGCGCGCGAAGGCGTCGGCATCGACCAGCAGGATGCGGCGGCGGCGATTGCTCGTCCTGCGCTGGATATTGCCGGCGCGGGACTGGTCGAGATACCAGGCGATGTCGACCACATCGGTGGCCTTGCCCTTGATGATGGCGGAACCGATGATGCCCTGCTTGTCCGAAGACATCTGCATGTCGACACGCTCTTCAACCACATCGACGATCTCGTCGACGGCCAGACCGATGGAGGTGTGGTTCTCGGCAAAGACCAGGACCGGCTGGCGCTGACCTTCCACCGTGCGGATTTCCGAGCCGATCGGCACGATCGGCATCAGGCGGCCGCGATACTGGACCACAAGGCGCCCATTCGTGCTTTCGATGGTGTCCGGATTGAATTCTTCCAGACGCGTGACCAGGGCAAGCGGAACCGCTTTCGGTTCGGACCCACCGGCGCGCACCAGCAGGAGGCGCTGCGTGTTTGTGGCCTCTGCGGCTTTCGCGGCCGAGGCTTCCATCGAGGCTTCTTCGTCCAAGGCAGTGACAATCTCGCCGGCCAGTCCATTCGGGTCGAGGATCATGATGACCGAACCATCGCCGAGAATGGTGGCACCGGAATAGGCGTGAACCCCGCGCAGGGAATCCGAGAGCGGCTTGACGACGATCTCTTCGGTGTCGAGGACATTGTCGACGACCAGGCCGACATTGCGGCCACCGGCATCGAGGACGACCACGAAACCGGTCTCGTCTTCCTGGCCGTTATAGGCTTCGCCGACACCCAGCACATCGTGCAGGTCGACCAGCGGCATGAGCCGGTCGCGCAGACGCATGACGCGGGCGCCATTGAGGTTTTCAACCGTGTGCTCGGACCCGGCGCCGACACGCACCAGTTCGCGTACGGCGAGCTGGGGAATGGCGAAACGCTGCTCGTCGCAACCGACGATGAGCGCCGACACGATGGCCAGGGTGAGCGGGATCTTGATCGAGAAGTGTGACCCCTTGCCGGCGGTCGAGGTGACATCGATGACGCCGCCGATCTGCTCGATATTGGTGCGCACCACGTCCATGCCGACGCCGCGGCCGGACAGGTTGGTGACTTTCTCGGCGGTCGAGAAACCCGGGGCGAAGATGAAGCGGTGGATCTGCTGCTCCGGCATCCGCTCGAGTTCTTCGTGCGTGGTCAGCCCCTTCTCGAGGGCCTTCTCGCCGATACGGGCCGTGTTGAGGCCCATGCCATCATCGGAGATGGCAATAATGATGTGCCCGCCTTCATGATAGGCGGAAAGCTTGATCGTGCCCTTCTCGGCCTTGCCCGCCTTGACGCGGTCAGCCGGCATTTCCAGGCCATGGTCAGCGGAGTTGCGGACCATGTGGGTGAGCGGATCCTTGATGAGTTCGAGGACCTGACGGTCGAGCTCGGTCTCATTGCCTTCCATCACCAGTTCGATCTTCTTGCCAAGATCGGTGGAGACGTCGCGGATGATCCGCGGCAGCTTGCGCCAGGCATCGCCAATCGGCTGCATGCGGGTCTTCATGACACCGTCCTGCAGCTCACCGGTCACGGCGGACAGGCGCTGGAGCGGACCTTTGAGTTCTTCGTCTTCCAGACCGCGAATGGTCTGCATCAGCTGGTTCCGAGTCAGAACGAGCTCGGAGACGGTGGTCATCAGCGCCTCGAGCACGTCGACACCGACGCGCACAGTCTGCTGGACCTTCACACCGCCTTCGCCGGCAACGGCGTCATCGCCGGCAACGGCGTCATCGCCGCCCTTGAGCTCAGCCATCGCAGTCGCGAGGGCTTCGGCCTGACTCATATCCTTGGTGATCAGCTCGGTCGTCGGTGGCGCGACAGTCGGGTCCGGCTCGGCATCGGCGAAAGCGGCTTCAAGTTCCGCCGCGGACACTTCACCCGGGCGCAGCTCGCGACCCAGGGCCGGGTCGAACTCGCCGACGCCGATATGCTGGACCGGCTCGGCGACCGGTTCCGCGCCGGTCTCGACTTCCGGATCGGTCCCGTTGAAGGCGGCTTCCAGATCAGCGAGGGACACTTCACCCGGGCGCAGTTCGCGGCCCAGGTCACTGTCCCAGTTTTCCGGCTGCTGCGGCACGTTCTCGTCGGCCTGCTCCGGCAGACGTCCCATCGAGGCGTCTTCGAGGCGGCCGATCAGTTCGGAGTCATCACCGGCCGGTTCAACGCCGGTATTCTCGAGGGCTTCAAGCACGACCTTGATCTGGTCGATCGCCTGCAGGACCAGCGTCACCATCGGCGGTGAAACGCTCAGTTCGCCATCACGGAACTTGCCCAGAAGGGTTTCGCCGGCATGCGCCACCGCTTCCAGTCGCGGAAGTCCGAGGAACCCGCAGGTTCCCTTGATGGTGTGCAGGAGACGGAAAATATTATCGAGGATCGCCCGGTCTTCAGGGTTATTCTCGAAGCGCACCAGTTCGGAATCGATGACATCCAGGCTCTCGGCCGTCTCCGTCAAGAATTCGCTCATTAGATCGTCCATGGCAGGCCCCGTGCGGTTCTGATTCAACAGCAACCTGACAGGCCTTAGTTAACGGACTCTTGGCAGCGAACGTCTTCTCGCAGACAAATCGGTCATACGATATGCAACGCCGCCCACGCCTGCGTCATCAACCAATCATCCCTTCCGGACCCTTCACCAGCGCGATGAACTCCACCCGGTTTTCATCGGCCTGCGCGCTCACCCTGCCACCATTCGTGCGCGCGATCAGGCCCGTGTAATAGGGCTGGATCGAGCGGCCATCATAACCGTTTTCCGGCGCATGGGCTTCCAGGGCGCGGGCTGTGCCCTCTTCCAGGCGCGCGCGCGGACCTTCAGAGATGACACGCAGACGCGCCCCGCCAGCTGCCGTCGTCGCCTCGATGGTGACGGTGCCGCCACGCGGCGCGGCATCAACGCCCAGAAGGCACATATTCAAGAGCAGCCGGGCGGCCTGTTTTTCCAGCCCGGTCGGCTCCACCTTCCAGACAATGTCCGGCTTGACCGAGGAAAACATGTTTTCGGTCAGGCGCTGCATTTCGCGACTGTCCAGAATGCCCGGCGCAGACCCGCCCGCCCCGAAAGCAAGGCGGCAGAATTCCAGCTTGGATTGGGCCTGTCGCGAGCTTTCGCGCACCAAATCCATGGCGTCATCATGCATGTCGCCACTGTCCGGATCATCGAACACGCTGAGCGCAGCACCCAGCGCCGAGACCGGGCTGACAAGGTCATGACAAAGCCGTGCACAGAGCAGGGCGGCGAGTTGGTCGGCCGGAAGTTCGGCGGTGATATCGTCTTGCATGGCATTTTCCATACATGATTCTTGACCGCCGGGACCGGTTTTCGCACCGAAACTGCGATCGGGACTCCGGAAAGGTCTTGGCAACCGGATCAGTCCAAGACATGATTCGTTCCCGGCTGTGGGGACAGGTTTCGCGGGAATACGGGGCAACCCGGCAAACGGTGCGAGACTTGCTTGATGGACCACACATGCAGTGTCGTGTGAGCAGACCGGAGTTTTGCG
>NZ_CAJQOO010000059.1 GCF_905480005.1 uncultured Maricaulis sp. | reverse complement strand
CCATAAATCACGTGTCAGCCAGCAGGCCGTATCCGCTTCTTCAGCTCAAGGGTGAAACCGCGAAGCGGCCCGACGGGCCCTTGACCTGAAGAAGCGGATACGGCGACCTCCCGGCAAGCGGTTTATGGCGGGGTGTGCGCTGCGGGCGCGATCAATAACAGGTCCCTGGCAACTCTCGGCGCCAAAGGCAACATTGGGGACAGGTATATTTGACACATGGCGCTGTCGGCGGTCGTGCCTGCCGGTGTGACGCGCTAATTATACCTGTCCCCGGCGCGCACAGACTTGCGGATCATATGCGGAGCTCAGCGGCCAGATTGATCTCGTACCGGGCGCTTCGGCCCGCACCGACGGGCAGCAAGGCTCCGATCTCGGTCAGGTGCTGCAAATCCCTTGTGGCCGTTGCCTTCGACACCTTGGTCATCGACATGTATTTGCGCGCATTCATGCCACCCTCGAAACCACCGGGTCCGGCCTCAAGCATTCTCACCAAGGTCTTTTTCTGGCGCTCCGACAGCGCGTCGTCATGGCGATCGAAAAAGCGTGCCTTGGCGAGGATGAAGCCAACCTGCTCATCCGCCCGGGCCTGGGCGTCCACGATCGTGTTGACGAAGTAATGCACCCACTCGGTGACATCACTGGAACGCTGGGCGCGCTTCAGGGCATCGTAATACTCATTTCGCCCTTGCTCGATTACGTCCGACAGACTGAGCACGACCGGACGCCCGAGCCCTTGTGACAGGGCTTTTTCAGACAGGGCGCGACCGATACGGCCATTGCCGTCTTCAAACGGGTGGATGCTTTCAAAATAGAGATGCGCGATGGCGGACCTTACCGGACCGGGCTGGATGGCCTGTCGCCCACCCGGCGCGCTGTCATTGAACCAGCTGATATAGCGCGCCATTTCTTCCGGGACGCGATCGGCCGGCGGCGCTTCATAATGCACGGTCCATTTGCCATAGGCACCGGAGACGACCTGCATCGGCTCGGGACTGTCGCGCCACGTGCCAACGTTCAGTGCCTTCGGGTCAGCCACACCGCCCAGCAGCACTGTGTGCCAGTCAAAGAGCGTCTCTGCGGCAAGCGGTTCGGCATAGGCCTCGCGCACACGCAGCATGAGTTGCGCCGCGCCCTTGGCGCGCCCATCACGCACGTCTGACGGTACCGGCCCGATTCCGAGATGCTTCATCAGGGAGGAGCGCACATCCTGCCGGCTGATGTACTCGCCTTCGATCTCGGAGGTCTTGACCGCTTCGGCGACCATCAATTCGATGATGGTTTCAGTTTGCAAGGAGGCCGACAAACCGCCAAGGGCCCCGCTCACACGCCCCGCCTTCTCTGCGAACGCGTACAAAAGCCCCTGGATTTCCGCGACGTCAAAGCGGAAATTCGGCCAGTCCTTTCGTTGCCAATTATACCTCATGAGCCGCTTCTACCATTTATTCGGCTCACAAAAAAACAATTCATGAGCCGATTAGGCGAGATAATCGGCTCATCACCCCAACATCCACCGTCATCCCACGGTGGCCGCGAAGCGGGCATCCGGGGGACCTCGGCTAACAGGTTCGCAGTGCCGGCCCCGACCTCACCGCTTTACCACGCGCCCCAAGCGCTGAGGTCCCCCGGATCGCGGCTTCGCCACGACCGTGGGATGACGGTGAGGGTGATCCCTGACCGTGTCCGTCGCCCCTCACCCCCACATCTGCATGCCCGTCCTGCTGACGCGCGATTGGCCTTTTCGGCTGCTATCGTGCTAAAGCCCTGATTATTCCGGCCAGTCGCCCTATCGGCGTCCTTACCGGGACACTGATGGAACCCGGCCATTGATGGGTTTGGCCGGCATTTTGGCACTGGAAACAGCTTTATATGACCTTGAATCCCCGCATTGCGCCGGCGCTTGCCGCTGCGCTTGAGAAGAAGGGCTATTCTGCCCTCACCGAAGTCCAGTCCGCCGTGATCGCGGAAGAGGCCGACGGGCGCGACCTGCTGGTCTCGGCCCAGACCGGCTCGGGCAAGACAGCCGCTTTCGGCATGGCGCTCGCCCCGACCCTGCTCGGCGACGACACCAGTTTCAACGCACCCGACCTGCCTATGGCCCTGATCGTCGCGCCGACGCGCGAACTGGCCCTGCAGGTCCAGCGCGAACTCGCCTGGCTCTATGGCGAGGCGCGCGGCCAGATCGCCTCTTGTGTGGGCGGCATGGATCCGCGAGCCGAACGCAAGGCGCTGGAGCGCGGCTGCCACATCGTGGTCGGCACGCCGGGGCGTCTGCGCGACCATATCGAACGCGGCGCGCTGGACATGTCACAGCTCAAGGCCGTCGTCCTCGACGAAGCCGACGAGATGCTCGATTTCGGCTTCCGCGAAGACCTCGAATACATTCTCGACGCCGCGCCGGCGAGCCGACGCACCCTGCTCTTCTCGGCCACCGTGCCGCGCGCCATCGCCGATATTGCCCGCCGCTTCCAGAAAGACGCCCTGCGTATCTCGACGGTTTCCGAGCGCGGCCAGCACGCCGATATCGAATACCGCGCCCTGTCGGTCGCCCCGTCCGATCGCGAAAATGCGATCATCAATGTGCTGCGCTATTACGATGCCGAGCGCGCCATCATCTTCTGCGCCACGCGCGAAGCGGTGAACCGGCTGTCGGCCCGCTTCGGCAATCGCGGCTTTGCCGCCGTCGCCCTGTCCGGCGAACTGACCCAGAAAGAACGCACCCACGCCCTGCAGGCCCTGCGCGATGGCCGCGCCCGGGTCTGTGTGGCGACCGATGTCGCCGCCCGCGGCATCGACCTGCCGGGTCTGGAACTGGTGATCCATGCCGACCTGCCGACCAATTCCGATGTGCTGCTGCACCGCTCGGGCCGGACAGGCCGGGCCGGCGCCAAGGGCGTCTGCGCGATCATCGTGCCGCACACCCGCCGGGGCCGCGCCAATCGTCTTCTGCGCGACGCCAAGCTGCAGGCCGAATGGGCCGAGGCGCCGAGCTCGGATGATGTCCGTGCGCGCGACCGCGAGCGCCTGATGGCTGACCCGATCCTCACCGATGAGGTCGATGAGGCGATGAAGGTCGATACCGACGCCCTGCTCGAGAAATTCACCGCCGAACAGCTGGCCGCTGCCTTCCTGCGCGCCCGCATGGCGACCCTGCCCTCGGCAGAGGATCTCCTGTCCGGCCCGGCAGCGCAGAATGACCGTCCCGAGCGCAAGCCACGCGAGAATTTCAAGGCCAGTGTCTGGTATCGCCTGTCGGCCGGTCGCAAGGCCAAGGCCGAGCCGCGTTGGCTGCTGCCGCTGATCTGTCGCCTCGGTCATGTCACCAAGCGCGAGATCGGCGCCATTCAGATCGGCGAAACCGAGACCCGTTTCGAGATCGATGCGGAGCACGCCGAACGCTTCACCAAGGCCCTCGCCGAGAATGGTGGCGGCGAGAACAATATCCGTGTCTCACCCGATGACGGGTCCGAGATGCAACGCGCCGGTCCCAATGACGGTCCGACCGATGCCCGCACGCCGAAAATGCGTCACCGCGACAAGGGTCGCCATCGCGAGACCGACAGCGACGGTTATCCGATCAGCCGCAAGCGCGATGACAGCGCGCCGCGCGCCTATGAGGATCGCAAGCCGCACGATCAGCGCGAGCGCGATGGTGACAGCTCTGGCGACAAGCCGCGCTACGAAAAGAAGCCGTACGAGAAAAAGCCCTATGGGGACAAGAAGCCCTATGGCGACAAGAAACCCTATGGCGAGAAAAAATCCTTCGGCGACAAGAAGCCCTACGGCAAGAAGGCGGACGGCGACCGTCCCTTCAAGGGCAAGCCGAAGCCGGACTATGAGCGTGCCGACAGCCCGGTCGCTGGCGACGAGAAGCCCTGGGAGAAAAAGCCCCGGGCCGACAAGTCCGACTGGAAGAAGGATGACAAGCCGCGCCGTCCGCGCACCGACAAGCCGTCCTCATCCAATGACGACCGTCCCGCTGCCAAGGCGCGCCCCGCCGGCGACCTGACCAATCCCAATGCCCGCCCCGACAAGGGCGAGGACAGCTCCTGGGCCCGCAAGCGCAAGCCGGCGGCCGGTGGCTTCAAGAAGAAGGCCGGCGGTTATGACAAGCCCGCCGGCAAGAAGCCCGGCTTCAAGAAGGATGGCGCCAAGCCGTTCGAGAAGGGCGCAACACTGAAGCGCAAACCGAAGGGCTGAGGCCACAAAACCTTGTCATCCCTGTCGGCTGTCCGGCCTGCGCCGGGCGTCCATCAGGGATGACGACATGTACCTTGAGCCAAGAAACGGCGCGCCAGCGCCCACGTCCCCATTCATCGCTTGCCGAGAGATGGCCAGACGCGATTTGCGAGCTCAAGGGTGTAACCGCGCAGCGGCGCTTCGCGCCCTTGACCTCGCAAACCGCGTCTGGCGCGCTGGCTGACAAGCGATGTAAGGGCGGGTCTGCGCGAGGCGCAGCCTTCGAATACCCACACCGACATTCAACAATCGCCGCCCAGCAGCGGCCCGCGTGAGCCGTGCTAGCCCGTCGACAGAAGGTCTGAGCTCCCCGGGCATGCCGGGGATGACGGTGGAAATGTTTGAAGTGCCGACGAGTCGCGAGACTCAGCGCCTAAGCCACATCCGCCTTCGCGGTCGTCATGTCCTGGCCGACTTCCTGCGCGCGCTGGATTTGCTGGCGGACATCGAGGCCCGGATGGGTTTCGATCTCGGCCGCGGTCTCGGCGAGGATGGGCAGGGAGATGGTCACCGTGGTGCCCTCGCCCTTGCGGCTGGCGATATTCATCGTGCCGCCATGCAATTCCGACAGGGCGCGGACCAGCGACAGGCCGAGGCCGGTGCCGCGCTTTTCGATGTCACGCGCATTGGCGGCCTGCTGATAGGGCTGGCCGAGACGGCTGGTGTCTTCCGGATCAATCCCGACACCGCTATCGCCGACTGCCAGCACAAGCTGGCCGCCAGTGGCCCGGGCCATGACCACGATCGCGCCGCCATCCGGCGTGAACTTGACCGCATTGGACAGGAGGTTGAGCAGGATCTGACGCAGGGCCTTGCGATCACCATCAACCAGGAGCGGGCCGTCATGCCGCTTGATCTTGAGATTAATGCCGGCCTCTTCAGCCTGCAGGCGCATCATCTTGGCCGAGAGATTGACCACTTCACCGATATCGAAAGTCTCGCGAACCAGCTCGTACCGATCGGCCTCGATCTTGGACATGTCGAGCACGTCGCCGATCAGCTCCATCAGGTGCTGGCCGCTTTCATGGATCAGGTCCGCGTATTCGGCATAGCGCGCCGGCAGCGGTCCGAAGAGGCGCGCCTTCATGACGTCGGAAAAGCCGATAATGGCGTTCAGGGGCGTGCGAAGCTCGTGACTGACAGAGGCGAGGAACTGGCTCTTGGCGCGGGCCTCTTCCTCGGCGGCATCGCGATCATTGCGCGCCTGGGTCAGCGCGGCTTCCAGCGCCGGGCCGCTATCCTTGGCCAGGGCGATAACCGACCCACCATGAATGGGGCGCGTGGAGATCAGCACGTCTTCGCTGCGACCGCGCACACCGCGAACCACAAGCTGGCCCTCGACATCGCGCAGGGCGGCACGGCGCCCCGATGCGGCGAGCTGGACCCGGTCTTCCTCATCAAAACCCAGATCCGCGAGCGGCAGACCGGAGAGGTCGCGCGGCAGGCCGGGTGAGAGATCGCGCACGCCCTTCGAGGCTGCGAGAATATGGCCGTCCGCGTCGCAGGCGACCAGCGGCACGGGTGACGCATCAAACGCCTTGGCCCGGACACGGCCACGCTCGGCTTCGGCGCGGGCCTTGTCGGCATCGTGAACCGCGCGCAGGGCGCCAAAGGCGAAACCCGTCGACAGGGTCAGGACGCAGCCCAGAACGAAGGGCAGGTGCAGCTCGACCGCCATCGGGGCCGGTGCGATGAAACCTGTCAGGTGAAGACCAGCGACGCCGAGCGCGGCGAGACCGGACTGGGCGGCGGCCTTGATGACACCGTCGCGCTCACCGCAAGCCGCGGCCATGGCGGGCGCCAGCAGGAAGGCCAGGACGCCAATCCCGGTGACACCGCCACCGGTCAGGGTGACGCCGACCGCAAAGCCGGTCCAGACCAGGGCCAGCAAAAAGCGCTCGAAAGCACGCTCCATGCGCGGGATGAGAAGGAAGGAAATCAGGGCCGGTGCGGCAACCGCTGCGACCAGCAGGGCCTTTTCCAGCGACGTTCCGTCAAGGATTGGCCAGAGTCGCGGCAAGGCAGCCGCCAGCGTGCCAAGCCAGAGGAGGTTGACGAGTGTCCCGCCTTGGCGTGCGAACCAGGCTGTTATGGCAGGCGATTTCGGCTTCATTTCGAATCGATGCGACTCGCTTTTATTGCTGATCGGAATCTTCGCCTTCGACGTTAACAAATGCTGAATCTTAAACTTTGTCCGTTTACGCATCCCATCCGGTAAGCGTCGTGATAATTCATCCGCCTATCCCCCTTGGACGCAGGCCGCAGCCAAGGCAGTATGAGGGGGGTTCAAAGGAGCATTGCGTAATGTTGACGACTCTCCTCGCCACGGGCGCGCTGAGCATGAGCATGAGTCTGGCACTTCAGGATGGGGGGCAGGATCAAACGGCCCCGGCACAACCGCCTGCCGCGCCGGTCCTGCAGCTGGACCAGCCCGCCGCGGACCCCACGCTGATCGAGCGCTCAGCCGGCGAATATGCCGCCTATCACGGCGTCATCTCGGATCTCCACTCGGCGCCGATCGGCTCCGGCGCGGATCTCGATGAGGCGATGAACCGGCTGACCGCCTTCTATGGCGAGGAACGCCTGGTTCGCGCCTGGATTGCCTATGCCGCCATCATCGCCGCGCGTCATCCCGAATATATCGACGAGGTCCGCGAGCTGGCCGACTATTACGGTCCGGAAGCCGCGATGACGGGTCTGATCTATGATCCGACCTATGCCACCAGCTTTGCCTCCTCGGAGGACGCCCAGGACTCGGTCGTCGAGGCCCTGGCCCGGGACAATGCCGAAATCCTGGAAGTCTCCCAACGCTATCGCGCCGCCGCCTATGAACTGCAGGGCGAGCGCTGGGCCAATCGCAGCCATGGTGACCGGACCGACCGGCTTGCAGAATTGTCGATCATGGGTCGCGACCCGATCAATCTGTCCGACGAAGTCATGATGACGCTCGCCAATGGGCTGGATAGCGGTCTGCCCGCCTCGGCCCTGTTCGATCATTACGATGCGCCGCCAACGGCTGCGCCCGCCATCGCGCCGCAACTCTCCCTGACGGTCGGCGAAGCGGCACCGGACCCGGATCGCGACCGTATCGGTCGCATCCTCTCGGTCGCGGCGCTGCAATCGCTGGGCAATAATGATCCGGCCCGCACCGATGAACTGGTCGATGCCCTGCTCGCCGATCCCGTGGTCGAACGATGCCTGGCCTGGGTCCGTCTGGACCTCCAGCAATGCGTGGCCGCCGGCCATTTCATGTATGAGGACAGCTTCTGCATCGCCGAACACGCCCTCATGGACGTCAGCCGCTGTCTCGCGAGCAATGCGAATTGAGTCAAATTTGATCGTTTCAATTGCCGGAAAACGGGCATTCCTTAACGAGACGTGTGCCGATCAGAGACAAGATCGAATTTGCTGACAATTTTACACAAAAACGGCGCGCCGAATTTGCACACCATTTCCGGTAAGGCGCGCATTCGCTAGCTATTGCTGATAATTTTTCCTAGCCTCAATCCTGCATTGAGACCGGTACACCCGGTTTCGGTCACCAATGAGGTCGAACATGATGTTTTTGCTGCGTGCCGCGTTTTGGTTGGCAGTGGTCAGTTTCTTCGTCCCGCAGGATTTTGCGGGCGAGGCTATGGACCTGCCTTTCAATACGGCTGAGACCCGGATCGATGCATCCGCCAAGGTCTCGGAATGGTGCGCCGAAAACGAAGTGATCTGTGAAGCCGGTGAAGAAGCCGCCCGCCTTGGCAGCTTCCTGGGTGAAATGGCCATGACCCGGATCGGTGATGCGATCGAGGACCACCAGGACAATCAGACCGGGTCCCGCTCGGCCAGCCCTGCGCCCGCCCCGACCCGCGCCAAGTCCTGATCAAACGCCCGCAGACCCTGAACAACTGACCGCAAACCGCATTGGCGGCTTGCCACGCCGCGTCGCCCGCACTACCTCCGCGCTGACATGACGGCACAAGACATCCAAACCGAGATCGACGACCTCGTCGACGAGTTCGACTTCCTGGACGATTGGGAGCAGCGCTATCGCTATCTCATCGACATGGGAAAAGCCCTGCCTGACATGCCGGAGACCGAGCGCACCGACGTCAACAAGGTCAAGGGTTGTGTGAGCCAGGTCTGGCTGGTCACCGGCAAGGATGGCGACACCCTCACCTTCCGGGCCGATAGCGACGCCCATATCGTGCGCGGTCTCGCCGCCCTCCTGGTCCGCCTCTATTCCGGCCGCACGGGCGAGGAAATCCTCTCCGTCGACGCCCGCGATGTCCTGGCCCGCATCGGCCTGTCCGAACACCTCTCGCCGCAACGCTCGAACGGGCTGGCCTCGATGATCGGGCGGATCCGGGGCGAGGCCGCGGAGATTTAGGAGGCCGGGCCGCCTGCCACCCCTGATCTGCCCCTGGTCTGCGTCCCGCCTGCGAGGCGCGCCTCGCATCGATCCAGACATCACGTGTCGGCCAGCTGGCCGTATCCGGTTTTCCGGCTCAAGAGCGCCGCGAGCGCCACACCTTGATTTCACCCTCCATTGTTCTCGAACGCGCCCTGGCGCGATCCGGGACCTATGGAGGACTCATCGCTTGCCGGAAAGTTTCGTTGGTCCCCGGTCTTCGCCCGGGAAAAATTGGGTCGTGGGGAAATGGAAGAAACCGCACCCCCCCTCAAACCAGTCACGGCAGCCCGACCAGTACCGACCAAGCCTACCCGGACTCACCACCGCGGACGAAGCGGCCAGCATCGATGTTCAAGATATCTGAACCGGACGACAATCGGCGGTCTCTAACGAGTAGGATCGGAACAACAAAAAGAGCGCAGGCAATCTGAATGAGCGCCCCGAAACCAGTTCCGATCTCACTGATATAATGTCCAACAGTAAGGTCTGAAGAGGACGCCGCAAACATCATGACCGCAAGCACAGAAACAACGATCAAGGTCAAACCGGTTACAAAACCGAAACTCCACAGAATGAGCCGCGCGAGGTTTGGGTGCGTTGGCAAGAGCGCTAGGCCGAGCGCCAAAGGCGTTAGCCAGCTGAACACTGCCTCCGCCGGGTCCTGACCTGTCGCAACTCGGCCCAGAACGGGCAACGCCATAACCAGGAGGAAAATCAAGGCGCCCAACGCACTTCGAACAACCATCTATCTCGCCTCTATATAATCCACCTCTGATAGTAGTTTATGGCACAGCACGGGAGTCGTCCAGATTGCACTTACTGGACTTCATCGGCCATAAAAAATGTGACGGGTAGAACCGGCATGGGGGGCGGGCGCCGCGAGCGCCACACCATGATTTCACCCTTCCATTGTTCTCGAACGCGCCCTGGCGCGATCCGGGACCTACGGAGGACTCATCGCTTGTCGGAAAGTTTCGTCGGTCCCGGGTCTTCGCCCGGGAAAAATAGTTTGGTGGGCAGCGCACGCGCCCGCTTCACGCCTACGCTTGTCATCCCTGATGGACGCCCGGCGCAGGCCGGGCGCAAGTCAGGGACCCAGGTGTTCGAGCAGTTAGGTCCCCGCTCTGCGGCCTGCCTTCGCAGGCCATCCGGCGGGGATGACACGGTTTGATGAGACCGCCTCCCCCCTCAAACCAGCCGATAGATCTCGGCCAGCCGCGTCAGCGCCAGACCCAGCACCGTCCGGCCCGACCGCGCTGCCCAGCCGAAGCGGCGTTCCAGAGCGGCGGCGCTTTCCTCGCGCACCAGGGCGGCGTCAATGACGCTTGCGAAGGCCGGACCCAGCTTGTCCTGCGCGTCCATGACGCGCTCCTTGGCGGCGATGGCGCTCAAGGCAGCATCCTCCGGCCCCTTGCGATGACCCTCGCTGCGGCGCTGCGCGGTGGGCGACCAGTTGCGGGTGACCGGGCTCATCAGGGTGGAGCCGTGATAATCCCGGATGAAGCGCTCGCCGGCCTGGCGTTGATGCGGTTCCAGCCCGTCCAGCCAGGGCCCGAGCGGACCTTCCCGGCGATTGGCTTTCGCGGTCCGCACCTGCCCGTCACGATCCATGACCGGCCGGGCCTCCATCTCGCGATGACGGTCGGCGGGATCGGGCTCCTCGCCGCGTGTCCCGGCCTTCAGCGCCGCCTGCCCGTCGGCGGACAGGACCAGGCCATTCTCGCGCCGGGCCAGCCAGCCGCACTGCATCGCTTCGACAAAGCGCGCCGCCGAGATCCGGGCGGTGGGGCGGCGGCGACGATCCCCGCCGGGCAGCACGACAGCACGGGCCTCGACATCGCCGGGCGGCGCAAGCCGGGCGTCCGGCCTTGCCAGAGCCCGCATCCAGCGCGGCGCACTCATGTCAGACGCTCCAGGCCGGCCAGACGCTGCAGCCCACTGAGGCGCGGTGCGGTTCGCAGGGATGCTTCCAGGGCATCCATATAATCATCAAAGGCACGGTCATCGCGGCGGTCTTCTATGCGGTGACAGGCATGGGCGGCGGTCGATCGATCCCGTCCGAAGGCGAGCGCGACCCGGCTCAGCGACAGCTCGAAGGCGACATGGGCGAGATACATCGCCGCCTGACGCGCCAGCGCGGCTTCGCGCGAGCGGCGGGTTGGCGCTTCGAGTTCGCGTTGCGAAACACCGAAGGCATAGGCGACGGCGCTCTGGGCCAGACGCGCTCTAGCGACATCCTCTTCCAGTTTGCACATGATACGGCTCATCCGTGCACTCCCGTTTTTCCGCGGCGCCCCGATGGCCGCGACCGACGTGATGCTAAGATGGCTACACCCAGGTGGGGATAATATTCCTATTTGCGGTGCAAAGAAAGAGGGCGCAACCTTTGCGGGTTGCGCCCTCCAATCCGTCACAAGCCCTTGAAACTTATGGAGAGAGATAGGCGATCAGCAGGACGATGGCCAAGAGCGCACTGGTCCAGATCGCCAGCAATCCACTGGGGATATCCCGGCTGAGGGCACCAATAGGACTGAAAACCTCAAAGAGTTTTCCACCCGTCCGGCTCTTCACACCGCTTACCAGATTGCTGATCGAAGCCCAGAAACGGCCGAACATGGCATGGCCCCAGGTGAGCGTATTGGCCAGGAAGCGGCGATAGATCCAGTCCGTGTCCAGATTCACCCCCCGCTTCTCGTCCGGATACCATTTCATCCGCACCAGGAAAGCAAAGGCGAACATCGCCCCCAGCAGGAGCTGCATCTGCCCGACGATATGGTCGAAGGTATAGGGCTGATAATACAGCGCCGCCTCCGGGAAGGGCACGAGCTCGTAGAGCACACCGTAATTGATCCCGACATAGATGCAGATCAGGGCCGCAATCCCCATCGCCATCAGCATGTTGACCGGTGCTTCGCGGACGCGATGGCCACGGTCATGACTGAAGAAGGCGAAATACGGGATCTTGATACCGGAATGCTCCAGCACACCGGCCGAGGCAAAGACCAGGACCAGCCAGACCATCCAATGGCCTTCCTGGGCCACGGCGGCCAGGGTCAGCGCCTTGGCGACAAAGCCGGAGAAGAGCGGGAAGGCCGAGATCGAGGCGGCCCCGATCAGGCAGAAGATCGTGGTCGCCGGCATCGACTTGAACAGGCCGCCCAGTTCCGACGCCTTCACCGTCCCCACACGCAGCAGAACCGCGCCCATGCTCATGAAGAGGAGCGCCTTGTAGATGATGTGGACGAAGGCGTGTGCCGCGGCGCCATTGATCGCCAGCTCGGTGCCGACACCAATGCCCACGACCATGAAGCCCAGCTGATTGTTCAGCGAATAGGACAACACCTTGCGCAGGTCATTCTCGACCACGGCGAAGAAGACCGGGAAGGCCGTCATCACGGCCCCGATCCAGATCAGCTGCTCGGTCCCGGCATAGCCACGCGCCAGCGCATAGACGGCCAGCTTGGTGGTGAAGGCCGACAGCACGACCGCGCCGGTAATGGTCGCCTTGGGATAGGCGTCCTGCAGCCAGTTGTGCAGGAAGGGGAAGGCGCATTTGATGCCGAAGGCGATGAAGATCAGGAATCCGCCCAGCGTCTCGATGGACAGGCTCTCGTCAAAGGCCCAGCTGCCGGTCTCGCTGGCCCGGATCACCGCACCGGTGAGCAGGAGCACGCCGGACAGGACATGGATGGCCAGATAGCGCAGGCCGGCCTTGTAGGCAGCCTGGTTGCGCGCACCCCAAATCAGGAAGACCGAGGAGATCGCCGTCAGCTCCCAGAAGAAGAAGAGCGAAAGCAGGTCGCCGGCAAAGACGGCACCAAGGCCGGCACCGGCATAGATCAGTCCGGACGCATCGGCGATCCGGTCCTTCTCATGCAGGCCGTAGAGCGCATTGATGAAGGCGGCGATGATGAAGATCAGGCCCCAGATCCGCGACAAGCCGTCAAAGCGGAAGGTTTCCAGCGTGAAACCACCCAGTTCGATAATCCCGCCGAGATGGTCACCGGACGGGGCATTGAACCAGAGGAAGACGGCCAGGACCGGCGCAATCAGGGCGAGGCCCTTGCGCACATAATGCATCGGGAAAGCCGCTGCCAGGAGGCCGGCAATGATGACCGGCCAGGCCGGGGACACATCGTAGAGGGCTTCGATCATGACTGACCCTCCTCATCGGTATTGTCGCCGTCCCAGTAGTCCTCCGGGCGGCCCAGAAGGCCGCGGATCACCCACCAGCCGATCATCACGGCGAGCACAAAGGCACCGAAGCCCCACATCGCATAGAAGCCGTAGAACTCGGCCAGCTCGACATATTCATGGCGGTGATGGACGAAATCGACGGCCACCAGTCCCAGTGTCGCCACCAGGAAGATCCAGATCATCGAGGATTTCAGCCAGGGCGCGTCGAGCCACAGGAAGGGTCGGGCTGCCGGGTGGATGAGTTCATCATGTTTGCCGTTAGGATCGCTCACAGTGCGGCCTCCGCAGCAAGGGTCGACGACATAAAGACCGGCTCGAGATAATCGCGCAGCGGCCCGATGAGGAAGAAGAGCACGATCACGCCCAGCGCCGTGATAACCGGCGGCAGGATGACCATCATGGGCGGTTGCCGCTTCAATTGCGCCTGTTCGGGCGGCGAGAAGAAACCCCGCGCCGAGAGCGGCAGGAGATAGGCAACATTGAGGATGGAGGAGGCGATCAGCGCCACCATCAGCCAGCCCTGCCCGCTGTCCCAGGCCCCCTGGAGCAGGAAGAGTTTCGGCCAGGATCCGCCCAGCGGCGGCAGGCCGATGATCGACAGGGCACCGACCGTATAGGCACCGAAAAGCCAGGGCATGTAACGGCCCAGACCATCCATCTGCGAGATCTCGGTCTTGCCGGTCGCGGTATAGATGGCACCGGCGCTCATGAAGAGCGTGATCTTGCCCCAGGCGTGCATGACGATCTGCAGCGCCCCGCCCAGCATGGCCAGCGGCGAGCCGAGCATCACGCCCAGCGTCACATAGGAAAGCTGGGAGACGGTGGAGAAGGCCAGTCGTGCCTTGAGATTATCCTTGGTCATGGCGACCACGGAGGCCAGCACGATCGAGATACCGGCAATCCAGGCCAGCGCATCGGCCGCCGGGGTGATGGCGATCAGGGCCGGACCGAAGATATAGGTGCCGACCTTGAGCATGGCGAAAACGCCGGCCTTCACGACGGCCACGGCGTGCAGCAGGGCCGAGACCGGGGTCGGCGCGACCATGGCATTGGGCAGCCAGGGATGAACCGGCATCAGCGCCGCCTTGCCGATCCCGAAGGCGAACAGCACCAGAAGGATGCTGGAGATCGCCGGGGTGACCTCGTTGAGCGCCAGCAGACCGCCGGCCATGAAGTCGGTCGAGCCGGCCAGGAAATGCGTGGCGATGACCGCCGGCAAAAGCAGACCGATCGAAGTTCCCAGCAGGATGGAGAGATAGATCGCCCCGCCCCGCTTGGCCTTGGCATCACCCTTGTGCGTGACCAGCGGATAGGTCGACAGGGTCAGGACCTCGTAGAAGAGGAACATGGTCAGCAGATTGCCGGACAGGGCAACGCCCATGGCACCGGCGATGGCGATACAGAAACAGACATAGAAACGGGTCTGGTTCTTCTCGTTATTGCCGCGCATATAGCCGATCGAATACAGCGAATTGACGATCCACAGGCCCGAGGCCACGGCGGCAAAGACGGCGCCGAGCGGTTCCAGCTTGAAGACCAGGTGCAGGCCGGGTGCGAGCGTCGCCAGGTTCAGGGTCGGCTGGCTCTGCGCCACCTCCACCAGATAGGCGACATTGAAGGCCAGCAGCACGGCCGCGATCAGGGTCGCGGCTTCGCGCAGATTGGGGCGCGAGCCCAGCAGCGCCACAAAGACACCGCCGATCGCCGGAATGGCGAGCGCGAGGGCGAGGGAGAGTTCAGGCGTCCACATCAGATCAGGATCCTCCCATCACGGCCTCGGCCGCGGACCGGGCCAGCCAGACCAGCGGGTCGGCGTGGAAGAAGAAATAGATATTGGCCAGCGCCAGGATCGACATCGGAACCAGCACCATCCAGGGCGCGAGACGACGCTGGGTCAGCTCACCATGATGGGTGGGCGGGCTGTCCATCCAGATCGCCGACAGGAGCCGGGCGACATAGGCCAGTGCCAGCAGGGATGACAGCATCAGCGCCGCCACAGCCCACCACCAGCCGCGCTCGAGCGCAGCGGTGACGAGATACCATTTCGAGGTGAAGCCGACGGTCAAGGGCACGCCCACGAGGGACAGGCCGGCAATGGTGAAGGCCATCGCCGAGGCCGGCATGGTCTTGCCCATACCGGCAAGATCCTTGATCCGGCGGACGCCGAAATTCAGCGCGAAAGCGCCCAGCGCCATGAAGAGCGCCCCCTTCATCAGGGCGTGATTCATCAGGTGCAGGAGGCCGGCCGACAGGCCCGAGGCCGTGCCCATGCCCAGACCCAGCATCATATAGCCGACCTGGGCCACCGAGGAGTAGGCCAGCAGGCGCCGCGCATCGGTCTGGAAGACCGCCTGCAGGGACGCCACCACCATGGCCACAGTCCCGACCACGGCGAACAGCCAGACGAAGGACATTTCGACGAAGCTGACATCGGGATGGAAGACCGAGAACAGGAAGCGGATCAGCGCGTAAAACGCCACCTTGGTCGCCGTCGAGGCGAGGAAGGCAGTGACGAAATTCGGCGCGAAGGCATAGGCATTGGGCAGCCAGACATGCAGCGGGAACATCGCCGCCTTCAAGCCAAGGCCGACCACGATGAAGGCGAAAGCCGCCTGGCTGACCCGGTTATGCCCGTTCTCCGCCAGGATCTCTGCCATGTCCGCCATGTTGAGCGTGCCGGTCGCCATGTAGAGGAAGCCGACGCCGATGACGAAGAAGGTGGCCCCGATCGTACCGAGGATCAGGTAATTATAGCTGGCCGTCAGCGCCCGCCGGTCCTTGCCGGCCCCCATCGCGATGAGGACATAGGTCGAGATCGAGGAGATCTCGAGGAAGACGAAGACGTTGAAGGCGTCGCCGGTAATGGTCACGCCGAGCAGGCCGGTAAAGCAGACCAGGAAGGCGGAATAGAAGAGCGCCTGCTTGTTCTCGGCGATCTCGTCGGCGACGCTCGGCAGGGCGTAGAACACGCATAACAGGCCGACAAAGCCGACCAGGAGCAGCAAGGCGACATTGAGCATGTCGACGCGATACTCAATCCCGAGCGGCGGCGCCCAGCCACCCATATGATAGGAAATCACGCCCTCGACAGCCACTTGACCAAGCAGGTTCAGCGACAACAGGGCCACCGCCGCGGCGGTGACCAGGGCCACGATCCAGGCGACCCGGCCATTCGGCATCAGGGCCGCCACGGCCGCTGTGATCAGCGGTATGACGACAATCAGGGCCGGGGCGTGCATGGCCACGCCGGCCGGCAGGAAGTCAGCCAGAAACTGCATTATTCGGCGCTCCCGGATTCAAGCGAGTAATCGGCGGCATTCAGGGCATCATCCTCGATCGTCCCGTAGGACTCGCGGATCCGAACCACCAGGGCCAGGCCCACTGCCAGCGTCGCGACCCCGACCACAATGGCGGTCAGGATGAGCACGTGCGGCAAGGGATTGGAGTAGAGCAGCTCAGCCGTCTGATGCGCCGCATCGACTGCCGGTTCGGCATGATCGGCAGCGGCATCAGCCGCATGGCCGGCCTCGGCCGCGCCATAACCGTCCGCGTCACCGCCATGGCCATAGCCCTCATCAACCTTGTAGGTCTCGAGGATGGGCGGCGCGCCGCCAAACACCTTGCCGATGGTGATGTAGAGCAGGAAGACCGAGGTCTGGAAGATCGACAGACCGACCAGCCGCTTGATCAGATTGCCCGTCGCGATAACCACATAGAGACCGATCATCATCAGGATGATGATCGGGATGTAGTTGAAGCGTTCTGCGAGGATTTCCAGCATGGCTACCACTCCTCGTCCGGAATATCCGGCACGCGGCCGGCAAAGGCATAGAAGATCGCCAGCATCACCGAGGCGACCGTGGTCAACACCCCGATTTCAATCAGGATAATGCCGTAGTGCTGGCCGGTATGGTGACCCTGGTCGGGATGCAGGGCATCGTAATCGAGATAATTGAGCGGCTCGCCGGCCCCGTTCATGAACAAGGTGGCGACCCCGACCCCGGCAAAGATCAGCACACCAAGCGCCGCGCCAAAGCGGACCACGACAGGCGGGACTGTCCGGCGGGCCGCGTCGATGCCGAAGATCAGTGCGTAGAGGATGACGGCGACCGCGATGATGACACCGGCCTGGAAGCCGCCGCCCGGGCCGTACTCGCCATGGAATTGCACATAGAAGCCGAAGACCACGATCAGCGGAATCAGCAGCTTGGCAACGACCTGGAGAATGAGATGCGGAGACATGATCAATCCTCCTCCTCTTCACGGCGGCGCGCGCCGGTCCCGAAGCCCAGCAGCAACATCACGCCGAGCGCGGCAGAGAAGACCACCACGACCTCACCCAGCGTATCGAAGCCGCGATAGCTGGACAGGACGGCCGTGACCACATTCGGGATCGAGATGTCGTGCGGCACCTGTTCGAGATAGTCCCGTCCGACATAGGCATTGGCCGGGCTTTCCGGGTCGCCATAGACCGGCATGTCCGGGATGGCGAAGAAGAGCGCCGCACCGGCAGCCGCGACCACCACGAAGGCAGCCCAGTGGCGACCGACCCCGGCCGGCTCGCTCTCGCGTGCGGTGAGCAGCATCGCGCCGAGCATCAGCACGGTCGAGATGCCGGCGCCGACAGCGGCTTCGGTGAAGGCCACATCGACCGCGTCGAGCGACACGAACCAGGCGGCGCAAAGCAGGGAATAGACCCCGGTCAGCATCACCACGGCGAACAGATTACGCAGGCGGACAATCGCGAAACCGACCGCGAGCAACATCGCGATCAGCAGATAGTCCAGATACTGGGTCAGATCGGCGTGGTTCATTTCTGCCCCTCCGACGAACCGGCATCGGCCGGGTGTTTCGGCTTGAAGTGCGACAGGTCCGGCTTCTGCCCGGCCCGGTGCGCCGCATTGGCGATGGCATGGGTCGCGGTCGGACTGGTCAGGAAGAGAAGAAGGCCGACCAGGGCCAGCTTGGCGGCGGTCTGCCAGTCACCGGCCTGGGCCATCAGACCGACAATGATCAGCTCGGCGCCCAGCGTATCGGTGACACCGGCGGCGTGCATGCGGGTGTAGAAGTCAGGCAGTCGCATCACGCCGATGGCGCCGGCAATCACGAAGACCAGGCCGACGGCCATGGCCCCGATCGAGAAGGCGTCGCGGGCGTGCTGGAAAATCTCGGCCGCACTCATTTCTCATACTCCCCGTCCAGGGCCTTGCGCAGGGACATCTGGGCCAGGGCGATTTCCAGCGAGCGATAGCGGAAGAATTTCAGGATCGCGATGGTCGCGACGAAATTGATCAAGGCATAGAGCAGCGCGATATCGATGGCGTCCTGGCGCCCGACGAGGGCGGAAAAGACAAGCAGGAAGAGCACGGTCTTGGTGCCGAAGGAATTGGCGGCCAGCACGCGGTCATACAGGGTCGGTCCGGCAAACAGGCGGGCCAGCATGGTGGCCATAGCCACGGCCATGCCGATGGCAACGAGGAAAGTCAGGAAAGTCATCAGCCGGCTCCCGTCTTCTTGCCGTCAGAGGCGGTGTCGGAGCGTGCGCCCATCTCCGCGAATCCGGCCGGATCGGTGAAGGAATTGTCCAGCGCGTGAACGAGGAAGCCGTCACCCTCGACATCCACGGTCACCGTGCCCGGTGTCAGCGTGATCGAATTGGCGAAGACGCAAAGGCCCAGCTCGGAGCGGTGTTCGGCAGAGACGCGCACCAGGCGAGGCTCGACTTCGATTTCAGGCTTCATGATCAGACGCAGCACCGCCAGATTGGCCTTGACGATCTCGCCGCCCAGCCAGCCCCAATAGGCAAAGAGCGGAACGGCCGGCCCGACCGGAACGGTCTCGCGATCGACGATCCGCATGCGGTAGGTCAGTGCCACCGTGACGATAATGCTGATAACGCCCAGACCCATGACGATCGGGTAATTCCCCGACAGGGTGAAGGGTCCGGACAAGGTGAGCCAGAGCGCCACCAGAATGGCGGTCAGGCTGATGCCATAGAACATGGAAACTCCCCGCGCGATAACGCTTGTGCCCCGGTAATTAGCTTCTCAGACGAGTCTTGACCAGATAAAGCGGCGGGGAAGATGCAGACGCATTTGCAGTAGGGGTATTTGCGGCTGGCATGGCTCCGGTCGTGACGGGCGCTACAGGCGCGATCCCGTCCCTCCATCGCCCCGGCTGGACCAAAATCCGGGCCGGCGATGGCCGCAAGGGCGACGCATCCGTGCGTCGACAGCCTGTGTCGTCAGCAAATCGGCACGCCCGATATCGCCGTCACGCGAAGATTCGGTGTTGTGCGGCGGGTCTGGTGGTGTCACCGGTTTCGCCGCTGCGGACCACCGGTCCCATCCCGGCCCCAACCCCGCACGATCAAGGAAACGGGCCGGCGGCCGGCCGTTACTTGCCGCCCTTGTCTTCCATCGACAGGTTCCAGTAGCGCAGCACCGTCTGGGCTTTTTCGACCGAGAGACTGTCATAGACCTTGCGGGCCTGCTCGACCGGCTCACTGGTCGGCGAGCGACCGAGGCCGCGCCAGAAATTCTCGAAACTGGGCCATTTCATGCCCGTCGCCTTGCACAGGATCGCCACCGGCTCGCCCGCCATATCATCGACCATCTGCAGGACCAGGCGGCGATCGACATTGGCCAGGGTCGAGATCTCGGTGATGATTTCCGGCAGTGCGCCGTCCATCGCCATGGCTTCCAGCGTGCCTTCCAGGGAGCCATAGGGGCTCAACTCGGCGGCTTCCCGATTGCGCTGGCGGCGATCGATATAGCGCAGGATGCGCGTCACCATCGGGTCGGACCAATCCTCCGCGGCAGCCATCGGGAAAATATCCTCGGAGGCGTCGATCAGGATGGTCCGGTCAACCGCGAAGCGTTCGAGGATCTGGAAGCGATCGATGTGCTCACAGGCCCAGAACAGGCGAAAGGCCTGGGTCGGACGCATTTCCTCGCGGCGGATCAGAAGCTGTGCCAGACCGGTCTCTTCGGCGGCCATCCCGACCAGATGGTCGACCGTCGGCATGGCCAGGACTGAGGTCTTGTTGCGCAGCAGGCGCTCGATCACCGGGAGCTCCCCGCCGGCGGCCAGGGCGGCAGAGACAGTCGCGGAGAGGTTTTCGCGCTTGGCCAGGGTCAGGCGATGCTGGAGCTTGCCGACCCGCGCCACCTCCATCATGTCGAAATCAGACAGGGCCTGGCACTCTTCAAGGATGGGCTCGGCCACCTCGTATTCGTCACAGGCGAGCGTGCGCAGCAGCCGGTGCGGCGCGTCGGACAGGACTGCGAGTCGTTTTGCACAACGCTTGCGCAGGTCGATATCGCTGGCCCGGATCACATCAAACAGCAGATCGCCCACAATCCAGCGCTCACGCGGGGTGATGCGGCTGGACGGCAAGCCGACAATGTCCGCCAGCCGCTTGGCCAGGATGGCACGGGTGCGCGGCGTGACGGGCTCGCTGAGATCAAAGGGTTCGGCATTCGCCATGATAGGGCCTGTCAGATCCGGTCTGACCCAGAGGATGAGGCCTTCACGTTAATGAAACGTAGGGCGAAAGCCTTGCATGTCAGGCTTTGCCGATGATCGGGAGCTTGTCCTTGTCCATCCAGACCAGCACGGCCGACAGCGCGCCGAACACCACTGCCATGCCGAACAGCATGGGCGAGTAGACATAGCCACCGCCATCAGCGAAGGCGACCGGCGCATTGATGCCGAGCCAGGGCGTCAGGTGGAAGACGATCGCGCCACCGATAACACCGAGCGAGAGCAGCGCGCCATATCCCTCAAACCGCTTCAGGAAGACGCCGACTGCGAGCAATATGGCCGCCAGCATTTCCAGCACGCCGGTCAGCAGGCGCACCTGCGGCTCGAAGAATTCAAAACCCGACTCGGCGGCGAGATGGCTGAAGATCGGATTGGCGTCGCCGAATTTCTGGATCCCCATGAAAATCATGAAGGCGGCAAGGAGCAGGCCGAGGCCGGGTTTGAGGAATTTCATGATCGACGACTCGCTTCTGAAAAGGACTGATTTGCTTATAGCCAACATGTTGCTAGACAAGGCGCAATACAAACCACACCGGTTCACGAAACCGATGCCCTCCTGTCCGCAAGAGACCTGATCACACCTTGCCCGTATTTCGCCCCCTCGCTGGCAATCGCAAGCTCCGCATGCCGCCATTCGGCGCCTATCTGGTTCTCGTCGCCGGCTGGTTCTTCGGCTTCGGCTTGCAGACCACGCTCTTTCCCGGTGTCATCACCTTCACCCTGCAGGAAAGCCCGGAGCGGCTGGGCCTGGCCCAGGCGGCGCTGACGGCACCGATGATGCTGCTCCTGCCCTTTGCCGGCGTGCTGGCCGAGCGCAAGGACCGGCGCGGCATTGTCTTCTATTTCTACATCTTCGCCGGTCTCTCGGCCGGAGCGCTGGGACTGATGCTGCTGACCGATCATCTGACCTATTGGGTCATGGTCGGCTTCGCGCTGCTGATCGGCGTGGCGGGCGGTTTCGTCATGCCGGCGCGCGACAGTGCGATCAATCCGGTGGTCCGCATCTCGGCCCGGACCCGACATGGCGGGATCGAGTTGCAGCGCGCCGTGGTGATGGCCTCGGCGGTCCAGTTCGGCGCCCAGATCGCGGGCATGGCGGTGGGATATTTCGCGGCCTATACCGGTCCCGGCGCCCTCTTCCTGATGCAAGCCGCGGGACTGTGCATAGGCGGCATCTCGGCAGCTTTCCTGCCGCGCCTGGGTTCCAAGCGCGACACATCCACCGCCCATCCGATGGCCGACCTCGCCGATGGCGTGAAGGCGGTTTTCACCTCGCCCGTCCTGATGCCGATGACGCTGATCATGATCGCGCTGGGCATCCTGGTGGTCGGCGGCGCCTTCCTGGTCCTGATCCCGCTGATCATCCGCGAGAGCTATGGCGGCGGGTTTCCGGAGATTGCCAGCCTGATGGTCGCCTTCTGGGTCGGCGCGCTGGTCGCCAATGTCGCCCTGGTGAAATTCGGCCATATCGAGAAGCCGGGGCGCGCCCTCATCCTGGCCCAGGCCGTCACCGTCCTGGCCACCGGCGCCTTTTATTTCCACCTGCCCTTCTGGTCGCTTTACCTGTTGGTCTTCGGCTGGGGTCTGGGCGCCGGCGTCGCCATCTCGCTGTCACGCTCCGTCGTCCAGGAACAGGCCCCGCCGGACAAGCTGGCACGGGTCATGTCGGTCTATCAGCTCGGCCTGTTCGGCGGCATGCCGGCGGGCGCAGTCCTGATGGGAATCGTGGTCGGACAGCTGGGCCCGAACCTGTCCGCGCTGATCCCGATGGTCGGTCTCGGCCTCGTCCTGGTGGCCATCTGCCTGACAACGCCCATATTGTCTGTAAGACGCGGGTCGGCGCATACGCTCACCGGCCCGGACCGCAAAGCCGAGCCGGAGCGCCAAGATGCCGAAACTGAGTGATGCCGAAATCGAGGCCCTGAAGGCCAGACTCGACCCGCATACCTATGCCATCGCCTTCGAGGAAGGCACGGAACGCGCCTTCACCCACCCCTTCAACGCGGAAAAGCGGGACGGCGCCTATCACTGCAAGGTGTGCGACGTGCCGCTCTTCGCCGCCAGGACCAAATATGACAGCGGATCCGGCTGGCCCTCCTTCTGGGAGCCGCTCGCCGGCGACACGGTCGAGACCAAGACCGATTACAAGCTGCGCCTGCCCCGCACCGAGATCCATTGTGCCAATTGCGGGGCCCATCTCGGCCATGTTTTTCCGGACGGACCGCAGCCAACCGGCCAGCGCTATTGCACCAATGGCGGCGCGCTGGACTTCCATCCCGAGGACGGCGAGAACTAGCCTGCACACATGAGGGAATTCACATGCGTTATATGCCGCTTGCCAGGCGAATGGGGGTGGGACTTGCCGGTCTCGCACTCGTCGCCTGCAGCCAGGAGACTGACATGACGTCCGACAATCCGGCCGCCACCACCACCGTCGACACTCACGGCGCGCTGATCACGCGGGCCCAGGGCCTTGAAGCCCCGCGCGCCGAGCAGCGTCCGGTCACGATCGAACAGGTCGGCTTCACCCGGGTCGACGAATACCAGTGGATCAAGGACGAAAACTGGCAGCAAGTCATGCGCGAGCCGGACGTCCTGGACAGCGATGTCCGCGCGCTGCTGGACGCGGAGAATGCCTATCTCGACGCCGTCATGGCACCGACAGAGGCACTGCAGGAGCGAATCTTCCAGGAGATCCGTGGCCGCATCAAGGAAGATGACAGCTCGGTCCCCGAGCGGGATGGCGACTACGCCTATTTCACCCGCTATCGCGAGGGCGGCCAGTATCCGGTCTTCTCGCGCCGCGCGGTCGACCCGGAGACCGGTGAGCTGGTCGGCGAGGAGGAAATCCTCGTTGATGGCGACGCCGAGGCGGCCGATTTCGACTATCTCGACTTCTCCGACATGGAGCACTCGCCCGACCACCGCTATGTCGCCTTCGGCGTCGATGTGCGCGGTTCCGAGTATTACGAGATCCGGGTCAAGGACGTCGCCACCGGCGCCATCGTCGCGACCCTGACCGACGAAAGCTCGGGCGATTTCACCTGGGCCAATGACAGCGCCACGCTGTACTGGGTCTGGCGCGACGATAATGGCCGGTCCAAGCGGGTCTATCGTCAGCCCGCCAATGGCGGGGCGTCCGAGCTGATCTATGAGGAGCCCGATGACGGCTATTTCGTCTCGGTCGGTCTGAGCGACAACAATAATCACATCGTCATCAATGCCGGCGGGCACACCTCGAACGAGATCCGCCTGCTCGACGCCAATGATCCGGCTGCCGATCCGGTGCTGGTCGCGGCCCGCGAGGATGACGTTGAATACTATCTCACCGAAGCCAGCGACCGTTTCTACTTCCGGACAAATCTGGATGGCGCCGTCGATTACAAGATCGTCTCGGCCCCGCTCGACAATCCGGGCCGCGAGCACTGGGAGGACTTTATTCCCCATCGTCCGGGCACGCTGATCAATGGCGTCATCGGCTTTGCCGACTGGCAGGTCCGTGTCGAGCGCGAAAACGCCCTGCCGCGTATCGTCGTGCATGAATATGCGACCGGCGAGGAGTATAATATCGACTTCGACGAGGAGGCCTATTCGCTGGGCGCCTCGGCCGGTTACGAGTTCGCGACCGATGTGCTGCGCTTCTCCTATGAGAGCCCGTCCACGCCGGAAGAGACGTATGACTACAATCTGCGCAGCCAGGAACGCACGCTGCTGAAGCGCCAGGAAGTGCCCTCCGGTCACAATCCGGAGGATTATGTCGTTCGCCGCATCATGGCCGAGGGCCATGACGGCGCGCAGATCCCGGTCACCATCCTGTATCACCGCGACACGCCGATCGATGGCAGCGCGCCGCTGATGCTGTATGGCTATGGCTCCTACGGCATCACCATTCCGGCCGCCTTCCGCGTCACCCCGCTCTCGCTGGTGGATCGCGGCATGGTCTATGCCACCGCCCATATCCGTGGCGGCATGGCCAATGGCTATCAGTGGTATCTGGACGGCAAGCTGGAAAACAAGATCAACACTTTCCGTGATTTTGTCTCCTCCGGCGAAGCCCTGGCAGAGCTCGGCTATACCTCGCGCGGACAGATTGTTGCCTATGGCGGTTCGGCCGGCGGCCTGCTCGTCGGTGCGGCGATCAATCTCCAGCCCGACCTGTTTGCCGGCGCCATTGCAGCGGTTCCCTTCGTCGACGTGATCAACACCATGTCGGACCCGGAACTGCCCCTGACCCCGCCGGAATGGCCGGAATGGGGCAATCCGATCGAGAGCGCGGAAGATTATCAGACGATGATCGAGTACTCGCCCTACGACCAGATCCAGGACATGGCCTATCCCCACGTCCTCGCCACGGGTGGTCTCACCGACCCTCGCGTGACCTATTGGGAGCCGACCAAATTCGTCGCTCGCCTGCGCGAGCGCCGGACCGATGACGGCCTGACCCTGCTGAAGATGAATATGGGGGCCGGCCATGGCGGCGCCTCCGGCCGTTTCGACAGCCTGCGCGAAACCGCCCTCAACTGGGCCTTCGCCCTGATGACGGTCGGCCT
>NZ_CAJQOO010000058.1 GCF_905480005.1 uncultured Maricaulis sp. | reverse complement strand
AGCAGGCGCTGGTCGGCATCGACCCGGAAGAAACGGCCAAGCGTCAGCCAGAAGACGGTGATGAGGACGCCGAGTGTGATGGGTCCGAAGACCCCAAGCTGGGCCAGCAGGAACTCGCTCATCTCGGCGAAATGGAACAGGTCGCCCCCCCAATTGGCATTGGCGGCCGTATGGCTGACGGTGGCGAAATCATTGGCCGCATTCCAGGCCATGTTGGGGGCGAGCAGGGTGGTGAAGATCGCCAGGGCCAGCACGCCCTTCAGGCCGAGCAGGGCGTCGCGGGTCGGCCGGTCGAATACGATGGCCAGACCGGTCGAGACCAGGAAGTAGATCATTGCGTATTTCGAAAGGAAGCCGAAACCCAGGGCGAGCCCGAGCCCGGCGGCGCTCCACCAGCCGCCGTCATTTCGCAAGCGAAGCAGGGCATAGAGCCCGCCTGACCAGGCGCAGAAGAGCAAGGCATCCGTCGATATGACGAAGCCGGAGACCCAGATCGCAGGCAGGGTCAGGTAGAGCGTGGCGGCCCAGAAACCGGCCCGTTCGTCCCACAGGGTCCGCGCGCCCAGCATCAGGAAAATCGCGGTCCCGGTATGGAGAAGCGGGGCTGGCAGGCGGATGGCGAAATCGCTGTCGCCGACCAGCTGGGTCGACAGCGCAATCAGCCAGGCAATCATTGGCGGCTTCGAATAATAACCCCAGTCGAAATGCCGCGACCAAACCCAGTACTGGGATTCGTCCTGATAGAGGGACACGGGACTGATCGCGAGGGCGACGATCCGCATGATCGCAAAGCCGGCGATCAGAACGAGGGCTGCCTGTGTCCAGGAGAAACGACTCGGCATTGGCGAGGGGTGTGACTCAGTCATGTCCGGTCCGAAAGCCTGTCAAAAAGTGTTACATTTTCGCCGCAGCCTATGCGCTTTTCGACTCCGACCGTAAAGGGCTGCGTGGATAAAAATCTGCGTCGAAAGTTTTCCCGAGTGGCGGATTTTGAGGTTTTGTGCGGCTGCACACACATATCTTGCGGTTTGTTGCGGCTGCGAACGCCATCTCTGTCGCTCTGCAACACGCGCGCTGTCACAAAAGCTTCTTTTATGTGTCTTGGAAAGTTCGACTGCCCGGCGTAGACGGCCCGTGCTTCGTTCGGGGAACGCCTCCCCGCTCTTCGGTCTATCGGGGGACATGCTCAATGTCTTTTATTAAGAAACTTTCTCTCGGCACGGCGACTATCGCCCTGCTGGCTGCGGCGCCTGCCGCGGTTTACGCCCAGCAGACAACCGGCTCGATCTCGGGCTCGGTGGCTACCAGCAACGGTAGCCCGGTCAATGGCGCCACAGTCACCGTCCTGCACCAGCCTACCGGCTCCGTGCGGACCACGACGGTCAGCGCCTCCGGCGTTTTCGCCGCCGACAACCTGCGCCCGGGTGGCCCTTACATCGTCACCGTGACGGCTCCGGGTTTTGCTGGTCAGCGCGTCGAAGGTGTCTTCGTCGAACTGGGTGCGTCCACGGATCTCAATCTCAGCCTCGATTCCGAGTCTGCTGATGTCATCGTCGTGACCGCGTCCGCAATCAACGCCGTTGAAGTCGCTGTCGGCCCGTCGGCTGTCTTCACCCAGCAGGACCTCGAGCGCCTGCCGTCCGTGAACCGCACGATCAACGACATCATCCGGACCGACCCGCGCGTCTATGTCGACGAAGCTGATGTCGACGGCATCCAGTGCGCCGGCGCCAACTCGCGCTTCAACTCGCTGACCCTCGACGGTGTCCGCATCAATGACGGCTTCGGCCTGAACCGGAACGGCTTCCCGACCGAGCGTCAGCCTTTCCCGTTTGACGCCCTGTCACAGGTCGCTGTCGAGCTGGCTCCGTTTGACGTTTTCTACGGCGGCTTCTCGGCCTGTAACATCAACACCGTGACCCGCTCCGGCGGCAATGAGTTCCACGGTGGCGCCTTCTACGACTACACCAGCGACTCGTTCCAGGGTGACAGCCTCGAAGGTTCTGAGGTCCAGGCTCCGGAATTCGACGAGCAGCGCTACGGCTTCCACGTTGGTGGCCCGATCATCGAAGATCGTCTCTTCTTCTTCGTGAACTACGAGCACCTCGAAGGTGCCAACACCTTCACGCGCGGCGTTGAAGGTTCTGGTGCCCTGAACGAAGTCGCCGGCTTCACGCAGGCCGAGTTCGACGAGATCCTCGACATCGCCCGCACCGTCTACAACTACGATCCGGGCTTCGCACCGTCGAGCTTCCCGAACGAAGACGACAAGCTGCTTATTCGTCTGGATTGGGAGATCAACAACCAGCACCGCGCTGACTTCGTTTATCTCTACAATGACGGCTACAACATCACCGCGTCTGATGGTGACCCGAACGAGTTCGAATTCTCCAACCACCTCTATGAGCGTGGCGCCGAGCTGAACCGTTATGTTGGTTCGCTGTACTCGGATTGGACCGAGAACTTCTCGACGGAAGTCCGCGTCGGCTTCACCGATCTGGTCAACCGCCAGAATTCGATCGGCCAGGACGGCTTCGGCGAGATGCGCATCACGGACAGCAACTCCCTCGCCACCGACGGTACGGGTCAGCGCAACACCATCTACATCGGTGAAGATGACTCCCGCCAGTCGAACGAGCTGAACTACACCGTCTTCAACCTGACGGCGCGCGGTTCCTACACGTGGGAAAACCACACCTTCTCGTTCGGTTTCGAGCGTGAAGAAACGGACATTTTCAACCTGTTCGTTCAGCACACGATCGGTCAGTACGATTTCGACAGCATTGCCGACTTCCGCAATGGTATCCCGGACGATATCGACTACAACAACGCACCGAGCCTGAACCCGACCGATGCGGCTGCTGACTGGTCCTACGCCTCCAACGCCCTGTACGCTCAGGACGAGTGGGATCTGGGCAATGGCGTCGTCGTCACCGCAGGCCTGCGCTACGACTTCTACACCTCGGACGACACTCCGGCAGAGAACGCCAACTTCCTGGCGTCCTACGGCTACTCCAATGCCCAGAGCATGGACGGTCGTGACCTGCTTCAGCCGCGCCTCGGCGTCCAGTGGGACGTCAATGACCAGCTCTCCCTGCGTGGTGGCTTCGGTCTCTTCTCCGGTGGTGATCCGAACGTCTGGCTCTCCAACACCTACTCGACCGACTTCATCTCCCAGTTCGGCGTGAACGAGCGTGAATTCTTCAACGCTGGCTTCTCGACCCTGTTTGATGCGGGCGTCGTGTACCCGGATGGTCCCGGACCGGGCTACTCGGTTCCGTCGCAGCTGATCGACGCCGTTGCGGCCGGATCTGGTTCGCCGGGCTTCGAGATGAACAGCCTCGACCCGAACTTCGAGATCCCGGGCGAGTGGAAAGTCTCCTTCGGTGGTACGTATGACCTCTACCTCCCGATGGACAACTTCCTCGGCGGTGACTACCGCATCAATGCCGACGTGCTCTGGTCGCAGGACCACAACGCCGCGATCATCACGCGTCGTGACCTGGTCGAGACCGGTACCGGCCCGGCTGGCTTCCCGCTGTACTCTTCGGTCAATTCGCCGGGTACGCTGGAGCTGACCAATACGGATGTTGAAGCGGAAAGCATCAACTTCGCCTTCACGATCGAGAAAGACTATGACTTCGGTCTGAACTGGATCTTCGGCTACGCCTACAATGACGCCGAAGATGTCCAGCCGATGACCTCGTCGGTCGCCTTCTCGAACTATGTCAGCCGTTCCTTCGTCGGCGTGAACGATGAAGTGGCCTCCTTGTCGAACTACAACATCGAGAACCGCTTCACGCTCAACGTGAACTACGAGCACGAGTTCGTTCAGGACTATTCGACCCGCTTCAGCCTCTTCGCGATGGCCACGTCGGGACGTCCGTTCAGCTACACCATGAACGCCAATGGTGGTGGTGATCTGACGAACTTCAACCCGTTCCTGTCGGGCGATAACTGGCTCCTCTACGTGCCGACCGATCCGGCCGACCCGAATGTCGACCTGTCCGCCCTGTCGGCGGCTGAAGTCTCGGCCTTCTTCAACTTCATCCAGGATGCCGGCCTGAGTGGCCAGGCGGGCGGCTTTGCCGAACGCAATGGCGACCAGGGTGGTTGGTGGACCAAGGCAGACCTGCGTATCTCGCAGGACCTGCCGGGCTTCATGGAAGGTCACCGTTCGCAGGTCTTCCTCGACATCGACAACTTCACCAACCTGTTGAATGACGAGTGGGGCATCCTCAATGAGGCTGGCTTCCCGCGTCGCAACCGGGTTGTCGATGCGGAGCTGAATGGCACCAACACGCAGTTCGTCTACTCGAACTTCAACGATCCGACGACCACGACACGTGTGGGCGGAGCCTCGCTCTGGTCGGTTCGCGTTGGTCTGCGCTACAACTTCTAAGTCGCAGCATCATCTGACACATGGGAAGGGCGGCTCTCGGGCCGCCCTTCTTTTTTGCGCGAGACCTCAGCCCTTTTGCATCTCGCCAAGAATTCGGCTCCGTGATAGAGGCGCGGCCATGACAATCGACCTGCCGCACGAAACCGCCCCCCAGGCGCATCTCTTCACCTGCTGGCCCTCCGATGGCGCGCTGTGGGACGCGGATCTGGAGCCGGCCCAGGCCGAGTTCGCCTGCTTTCTCAAAGCCGTGATTGCGCCGTCTGCGACCGGTCGGACCCTCGATCTCACCATTCTCGCCGCCACGGACCAGGCCGAAGCCTCGGCCCGAAAGGCGCTGGGGCGCCGGGCACGTGTGGTGAGAGCCCCGTTCGGCGACGTCTGGGCCCGCGATACCGGGCCGGTATTCCTGCGCCGTGACGGAGAGGCGGTGGCGGTGCGGTTCCGCTTCAATGGCTGGGGCGGCAAGTATGAACTGCCCGGTGATGACACCGTTGGCGGCGTGATCGCGACGCTGGCCGGTGCGCGCCAGGAGAGGGTCGACCTGGTCGCCGAAGGCGGGGCGCTGGAGTTTGATGGCGAGGGCACGCTGATCACCACCCGGCAATGCCTGCTCAACCGGAACCGCAATCCCGGCCTTGGCGAGGCTGCGGTGGAAGCCCGCCTGAAGGCGGCCCTGGGGGTCGAGAAAGTCCTGTGGGTGGATGAAGGTCTGGTCGCCGATCATACCGATGGTCATATCGACAATATCGTCCGCTTTGCCCGGCCCGGCGTCGTGGTCTGCCAAAGCCCCCGGGGCGATGATGACCCGCAGGGTGCCGTCCTCGACGCCATTGCCCGCCAGCTCTCCGGCATGACCGATGCCCGCGGTCGCCGCCTGCAGGTGCGCCGCATTCCCTCGCCGGGCCGGGTCGAGCTGGGCGATGGCGAAGTGGTGCCGGCCAGCCATATGAACTGGGTCATCGGGCCGCGCAATATCGTGGTTCCGGTCTATGGCACCGAGGGCGGTGCAGCCGCGATCACGGCCTTGCGCAGGATTTTTCCGGATCGTGAGGTGGTCGGAGCCTCGGCCCGTGCCATACTCACCGGTGGAGGGGCCTTCCACTGTGTGACCTGTCACCAAGCCGGAGAATAAGGATTGATCCGATCCATCCTGACAGCCTTGACCTGTCTTGTGGCGACCATGCCCGCCGGGGCCCAGACGCCAGCGATTTCTGACGCCACAGCGCCGGCCTTTGCCGACCCGCGTGCCAGTCATCCCTATCTCGAAACACTCGACTCCCGTCTCGACGCGGCGATGGCCGATCCGCGCATTGTCGGCCTTGTGGCGGCGGTGATCGAGAATGGCGAGCCGGTCTATGTCTATACCCATGGCGAGACCGCTGCGGGTTCCGGAGAGGCGGTGACCCGCCAGACCCTGTTCCGCGCGGCCTCCGTATCCAAGACGTTCACCGGCACCCTGCTGGGCATGCTGGAGGCCGACGGCCTGATCGATCTGTCAGCGCCGGTTCCCGGCGATGTGCTGCGCGTGCAGGGCGGCCGTCAACCGACGCTGGAGGAGATTGCCAGCCACCGGACCGGCCTGCCGCCCAATGCCTATGATCTCGACCTGGAGGCCGGCCAGGCGCCATCGCGCATCCGGGCCCGGCTGGCCAATGTCGACCTGCTCTGCCCGGTCGGCGATTGCTACACCTATCAGAATATCGCCTTCTCGGCGCTTGAAGGCGTCGTCAGCGAGGCCACCGGCGAGGATTTCGAGTCGGTGATGCGCAGCCGTCTGATTGACCCGCTGGGTTTGCCTGCGGCCTCGGTCGGGACTGTCGCGCTGACGGGGTCACCGTCCTGGGCGCGTCCGCACAGTGGCTGGCGGCGACAGACCAACCGGGCCGGTGATCCGTCGACGCCCTACGACACCATCCCCTCCGCATCCGGCCTCAACCTGTCGCTCGATGACATGATCCTGTGGGCGCAGGTCCAGATGGGCGCCCGTCCCGGCCTGTCCGATACAGTGCGGTCGCGCATCCATGCGCCGCTGACCGATACGCTGCGGGAGACACGGCGCCTGGGCGAATTGCGCCAGCGTGTCGATCAGACCTGGTACGGGCTGGGCTGGCGCATTTATGACTGGGAGGGCCGCACGCTGGTTCTGCATTCCGGTTATCTCTCCGGTTATGGTGCGCAGATTGTGCTTGAACCGGAGACCGGTTTCGCTTTTGTGGCGCTCTGGAATTCCGACAATCGCCCGGCCTGGTGGCTGTGGCCGACCGTGATGGATCTGCGGACAGGCGACGGGCCCGGACACTGGCTCGACCGCTTCCTGGAGGACTGACGCCCATGGCAAGAACACTGACCGTCGCCGGCCTGCAGGCCGCCTTTGGTGTCGACATGGCGGCCAATATCGCCACGGTCAGCGCGATGATCCGCGAGGCTGCGGGCCAGGGCGCCCAGGTCATCCTGCCGCCGGAACTCTTCCAGGGCCCCTATTTCTGCAAGGTCCAGGACGAGGCGTTCTTCGCGACGGCCTATCCCGCTCTGGAGCATCCTTGCGTCACCGCCCTGCAGCCGCTGGCCGAAGAACTCGGCGTGGTCATTCCGGTCTCGATCTATGAGCGCGACGGGCCGCACTATTATAATTCACTGGTGATGCTCGATACCGACGGAACCGCGCTGGGTGTCTATCGCAAGAGCCATATTCCCGACGGTCCCGGCTATATGGAGAAATTCTACTTCCGGCCCGGCAATACCGGTTTCAAGGTCTGGGAGACGAAAGTCGGCCGGATCGGGGTCGGGATCTGCTGGGATCAATGGTTCCCCGAGGCAGCGCGGGCGATGACCATGATGGGGGCCGAAGTCCTGCTCTATCCGACCGCGATCGGTTCCGAGCCGCATGATGACAGTCTCGATACGGCGGAGCGCTGGCAGCGCGCCATGCAGGGCCATGCGGTGTCGAATGTGATCCCGGTGATCGCGGCCAACCGGATCGGCGATGAGGGCGGGCAGGTCTTTTACGGCTCGTCCTTTGTCGCCAGCCATACGGGCGAGGCGGTCTCCGCGCTGGGGCGTTCAGAGGCCGGTATTGTCTCCGGCACATTCGATCTGGATTTCCTCCAGCGGCATCGCGCCGCCTGGGGCTTTTTCCGTGATCGTCGGCCGGATCTCTACGCGCCCTATTTCTCGACGCGCTCGTCCTGATTGCGCGGCTCGCGGCGCGTGGTCTGACGGCGGCGCCCGGTCGGCAAGAGCATGATGATTATGAAAGCGACGGCGATGGCCGGCCATCCAAAGGCGATGGCCTGGTCCGTCTGTCCCTGGGTCAGGCTGAGAGCGGACGCCGTCAATCCGCCGGCAGATACGGTCGCTGCGGTGAGCAGCATGGCAAGGCTGTAGCCCATGCATTCCTCCATCACCCCCGCGTGGTCGTTATTGTCGACCCCTCTATGGCCTCACAATGGCAGAATAGGGCTAACACTTGGTTTCCGTCCTGGCGGGCGGGAGGGCGACGGGCGCGACTGCCGGCCGCGCCGCAAACCAGTGGGGTGGACTCCGGCGGGCTGAATCCCGCTCGCTAAAAGAACTTTGTGATATAAAGTACATGACATCAATCGCAAGGAGATCGACATGCCTGTTTCACACCATCACACCCGTTCCAAACCGGCCCCGGGGTCTGCCATCCCGATCGCCGCCATCAGCCTGGCATCGGCCTTGAGCCTGGCCGCGCCGGCCCAGGCGCAGGAGGCGCCGCCGTCGCAAACGCCCGGCAATGCCCTGGCCAGCATGATCGGAAGCTGGGAAGGCTCCGGTTGGTCGACCATGCCCGATGGCAGCCGTGAGACGTTCGACATTTTCGAACGCGTGGAAAGCGTTGGCGGCGGCAATGCGGTGATGATCCGCGGGATGGGCTATGCACCGGCCGGCGCCGGTCGCGATGGGCGCCTGGTTCATGATGCCGGCGGGTTTGTCAGTCGCGAGGGTGCGGCTTACCAGATGTTCGCGGCAACCGCGCAAGGCGGTCCGGAGCGCTATGAGATGACCATCACCGAGACCGGTTATGTCTGGGAGATTCCGCTGGGGCCCCAGGCCCGCATGGTGTTCACCGCGCACATTGATGCGCAGACCTGGACCGAGACCGGTGAGTATTGCCAGTCCGAGGGGGCGTGTTTCCCCAGCATGTCCATGACGCTGACCCGGCTCGCCGAATAGTCGTCAGACCGGTGCGTTGACCAGTGCGCCCAGAATGCCGTCGATGATGAATTGGGCGGCGAGGGCAGCCAGGATAACGCCGAGGATCCGGGTGATCATGGCGGCCATCGAGTCGCCGATCACCCGCATCACCGGGCCAATGGCCAGGAAGGTGATCAGGCAGATCACCAGGATCACGCCGGCCGACCCGAGCACAACGCCTTTTTCCATCCAGCCACCGGCATCGGACATGTAGAGCATGACCGTCGCGATCGCACCGGGGCCGGCCAGCATCGGGATGGCCATCGGGAAGACCGAGATGTCCTCCCAGGTCTCGGGATGGGCATCATGCTCGTCCATGATCGCATCGGCCCGGCCTTCGCGGCGCTCGGTGCGCTTCTCGAAGATCATCTCCAGCGCCATCAGGAACAAGAGCACGCCGCCGGCAATGCGGAAGGCGTCGAGACTGATATGCATCGCATTGAGCAACCAGCCGCCGGCCAAAGCAAAGCCCAGAAGAACGCCGGTTGCGATCACGACAGACTTGATGGCCATGGCCCGCTTGTGCGCATTCGGCGCGCCATTGGTCAGCGACGCAAAGATCGGCGCGACACCGGGAGGTCGATGGCCACAAAGAATGTGACGAGGGCGGAGGTGAAAAGCTCAAGCATGGCGATATTCCTGTTTCAGTCGCCCGCATAACCGGGACTGGCCGGG
>NZ_CAJQOO010000057.1 GCF_905480005.1 uncultured Maricaulis sp. | reverse complement strand
CTGGCCCAGGCGCACTATGAGGACGGCTCACCGATCCAGTTCGGCTCGGTCGGTGGCGGCGGGCGCTATGATGACCTGGTCTCGCGTTTTACCGGACAGGCTGTACCGGCGACCGGTTTCTCCTTCGGGGTCAGCCGCTTCGCCGCGGCCCTGTCTGCCCTGGGCCTGACAGGCTCGGTGGAGGAAAAGCCGCTGGTCCTCGTTGTCGCCAGCGAGAAGGACCGCTCGGCGGATTATCTCGCCATGGCCGGCGAATTGCGGGCTGCCGGATTTCGGGCCGAGGCCTTCGTCGGCTCGGGCAATATGGGCAAGCAGATGAAATACGCCGACCGCCGCGGTGCGGTGGCGGCTGTGATTGTGGGCTCGAACGAGCGCGAAGAGGGCCTGGTCACGATCAAGGATCTTAAGCTGGGCGCTCGCCTGGCGGCCGATATCAGTGACAACAAGCAGTGGCGCGAAGAGCAGCCAGCCCAGGAGACTGTCTCGCGCGACAACTGGATTGCCGCGGTGGCCACGGTCGCGCAGCGCAACAAGTAGTAGCAAAAAGTCGAACGGGCGGTAGGGCTTATCCCCAAGCGTTAAGATTACGGGGGTTGACGCAACCCAAGTGCTACGTCAACGTCGTAATCGGACTGGGCCTGACCGCTCTGTCCTTTGGCGTTTCGGGGAGGAGACGCCCTTTATCGACCAACCGTTATCTCGGGGCTGGCCTTGCCAGCCCCTTTTTTTGTCTGCTCGCAGGCCAGGCCCGGTCCGTGTCGCACAAAAAGGGCGGGCCGCGCATGCGGGCCCGCCCTTTCGCGAATCAGTGTCGCACCGACCTAGCGCTCGTCGTCATCCTCGTCGATTTCGACAATCACGACACGCTCGCCGCCATCGAGTTCGATGATGCGACGCCCTTCGCCGTGATGCAGGCGCTCAACGCGCATTTCACGCTCGACGCGACGGCCTTCATGGCGGCCCTCCTGACGACCTTCCAGGCGGTCGGTTTCGAGCCGGTTCAGCCAGTCAACCAGGTCGTCGCCGGTTTGCTCCTCACCATCGATCCAGACACGGCGCCGGCCATCATCGTCCTCAATACGGATGCTGCCAGTATCGCTGTCGCGAAGGATGTGACGCATGCGGTCGACATCGGCATGGCGGGCCGCCTCGTCGGCGCGCAGGATCTCAACCCGCGCACGCTGGCGCTCGCCGTCTCCGCGCAGGACCTCGACCCGGGCCCGGGCCATGTCGCGCTCGGCGCGCGCCATGTCACGGGTCGCTCGCTCGATCTCGATGCGCGCCATGCGGCGGGCACCTTCCATCTCGACATGCGCTTCACGCAGCTCGCGACGGGTCTCACTCATGGCTTCGCGGATCTCCTCGCGGGCCTCGCGCAATTCGGCGCGAACCTCTTCCTGCTCTTCCGGCGTGAGGTCGTCCCAATCATCGGAGTGGACGATGCGGTTCTCGTCGAGGCCGGACAGGGCCAGCTCAAGCGACTGCATCACGCCTTCCTCGATACCCTCGACATTCATGTCGATGACCATGCGCGCGACGTGGTTTTCCATTTCGGCGAGATGCTCGGCACGCTCTGCCATGTGCAGCTGGATTTCGCGTCCCATGCGGGCGTGATTGCCTTCGATGACACGGATGTCCATGCCGTCAATCACCACGACACCGTCATTCGCCACATCGACCAATTGGCCATCGACGCGAACGGCGCCGTTCGCGATCTCGATCCGCTGACCATCAATCTCGATGATCGACTCCTCGCCATCACGGTCGATATGGATGGTGCGATCGCCATCGGCGCCGCGGATTTCAACGATCTGGCCATCACCGCCGACAAAGGTGGCATGGCTGTCACTGGTCACATGAATGCGGGTCTGGCGGACATGATCGTCATCCAGCGCATAGGCTGCGGCCCCGGTCATGGCGAGGGCAACGCCCGCCATCAGAAATTTTTTCATTGCTGCTATCCCTCTTCGTTATGACGCAAATGTGATCGGTCCCGCCTTACGACGTTCCTGTTCAGGCCTAAAATATTTGTCACCTGCGGAGGATGTCCCGATCAAGGTCGGCCGATGCGCGACGCGCGACGCGGGGCTGGACTGACGTGACGCCCATACTTGCCACCGGTCGGGTCGATCCGCATGCTCCGGGTCGGGGAATAGGCAAGGAATAGCGGATCATGGATCGTCGTCGCGTATTGCAATCAGGACTCGCCGCCACGCTGATGGCCACTGCGGGACCGGCCGCGCAGGCGCGCATGCGCGCCAGTCTGCGCGAACAGCTCGATCGCCCGCTGGCTGACCGGGTCGGTGACATGTTGCTGCTGGGTTTCATCGGCTCGCACAATGAGACCGAAGGCGCCGACATCATCGATGCCCATCTCGCCGCCAATCGGATCGGCGGCGTCTTGTTCCTGCGCCATAATGTGCGGTCGCGGGAAGGGGCTGAGGGCTCGGCGGCGCGTTTTCTCGCCACGCGTCCGGGCGCCTGGATGGCGATTGACCAGGAGGGCGGGCTGGTCCAGCGCCTGTCCCGGGATCTGGGCTATACCCATCTGCCCCGCGCCATGCAGGTCGCCGAAGCCCGCTCGCCGCAAGGTGCGGGCGATCTCTACCGCCTCGGCGCCGGAGAATTCCGCGCCGCCGGCTTCAACATGAATCTGGCGCCGGTTGCCGATCTCCACGATCCGGACAATGCGGTGATCGGGCGTCATGGCCGCGCCTATGGCACGGACGGCGATACGATCGCCGCCTATGCCGCAGCCTTCATCGACGCCTTCGAGGCCGAGGGCGTCGCCTGCGCCATCAAGCACTTCCCCGGGCATGGCCGTTCGCGCGGGGATAGTCATGACGGTTTCGTCGATATCTCGGACAGTTGGAGCGAGGCCGAGCTGGCGCCGTTCCGCGAACTCATCAACCAGGGTCGTGCGCATCTGATGATGGGCGGGCATCTGACCAATCGCCAGCTCGACCCGAGTGGCGAGCCGGTGACCTTCTCGGCTCCGGTCCTGGATGATTTGCTGCGGGGCGAGCTTGGCTTCACCGGCGTCGTCATGACCGATGATCTGGACATGGCGGCCATTCGCGAGAATTACGATCAGCGCGAAGCGGTCATCCGCGCCATTGAGGCCGGCAATGACATGATCATGTTGTCCAATTCCGCCGCACCGGATGCTGAGCTGCCGCAGCGCATTGTCGGATGGGTCGAGGCGGCCATTGCCGATGGCCGCCTGAACGAGCACCGCATCAACCAGTCGGTCGCCCGGCTGGCGGTGTTGAAGGCGCGTGTGGGACTCTAGTCGGCGGCCCCTGTCAGGGCTTCCAGCAGGATTTCTCGCGCGAGCTGCCCGGCAATGTCGGGGCGGTCGCGGTTTACATGGACGATGACGGTCGCGTCATGGCTCAGGAGCCGGATGGCGATTGTGCCGTAACCGGCAATCGAGCCGCCATGGGTAATCGCCGTGAAGCCCAACGGGTGTTCAACATAGGTGGGGCCGAGTGCGCGATATCGTCCTTCGCCGCGATCATGCAGCTCCGACATCATCGAGGCGCCGATCGCCTGCAGGCGTCCCTCTTCGGCGAAAACAGCATCCAGGAAATCGGCCAACTCGTCTGCGGTCGTGAATATGCCGCCATCCGGCCCGTTATTCTCCAATAGCTCGTACACGTCCTGTTCGGGATCCTGTTCGCTGCCATAGCCGTGAATTCGGTCGCGCGGATCGAACTGGATATTATAGCCGGTCGCTGTCAGGCCCAGCGGCTCGATGACGAGTTGCTGGTAGAGGGTGTCCAGTGGCTGGCCGGAGACCGCTTCAGCGGCCAGTGCCAGGTATTGATAATTGGTGTTGGAATAGGCGTGCCGGGTGCCCGGCGGGAATTCGGCCGGAGCGCCGCGGATATGGGCGAGGGTTCGGTCTGCGGTATTGCCCTCACGGGTATTCACATGGGCAAACCAGCGATCGTCATAATAGTCGGGAATGCCACTCGTGTGGTTCAGGAGCTGGTGGATCGTGGCCTGGTCGGCGTTAGCCACTCCCTCCAGAAACGCCGGCGGGACGAGGTCGGCGAGGGCCATGTCCAGCGACAATTCGCCGTTCAGGATCAATTGATGGATCACAGCGGCGGTATGGAGCTTGCCGACACTCGCTGCGCGCAACAGGTAGGTCGTCTCCATCTCGAGGCCGGTTTCACGGTCGGCCAGACCGCGGGCAATGGTTACGCGCTCGCCGTCCATGTCCAACAGCACGATGGCGCCCGGAATATCGTTTTCCGCCAGGGCGGCATCGACGCGGTCTGTAATCCGGTCGGCGGCGGTCGGCTCGCCCTCGGGCGGCTCGGCATTGGCGCAGCCCACACAGAAGACTGCGAGCATTGCGGCCCGGATCACATGTTTGAGGCAAGGCATGGCAGGTTTCCTGAACAATGAACGGCCAAACTAGCCCGGTCTGGCAGGCTTTAATCGGCGAATTCCGTACTTGAAATGGCGAATTTCGCCACATAGGGTCAGGCCATGGATATCGACACGTTCGACAGGGCCTTGTTGTCACTGGTTCAGATGGATAACCGGCTCCCCAACCGGGTGATCGCAAAGCGCGTCAACCTGTCTGAAACGGCCGTCCGCCGCCGTCTGGACAGGTTGAGGACGTCCGGCCTGATCAAGGGTGATGTCGCGCTTCTCGACCGTGACGCGCTGGGGCAAACCCTGATTGTGTCCGTGGTTTTCGCCGACGACACGCCGGCCAACCATATCGGGTTTCGAACACGCATGATGGCGCAAGCCTGTGTGACGCAGTGCTATTCCATCGCCGGCGAGGTGGACTTCATCATCCATGTTCACGCCGCCAACCTGCGCGATTTCGAGGCCTGGGCGGAACAGCATCTGCTGGGTGATCCCGGTATCCGCCGATACGAGACATCGGTCGTCTTCACGACGCACAAATTCTCGACCGCGATCCCGATACCGGAATTGATCTGAGGTATCGCCGGGACGGCGGCCAAATCCCCTGTCCCGGACTTGACGGTCTTCGACGGCAGGCGATGAAGGATTGGATCGGGGGATTGTCGCGGGCATGTCGTCCGCCGTGAGTGGGAAATGACAGGATCAACGCCATTGTCGACAAGTCGGGTGGGGCGGGGCAGGTTCAACCTTTGTGACAAGCGGGGA
>NZ_CAJQOO010000056.1 GCF_905480005.1 uncultured Maricaulis sp. | reverse complement strand
GCGCCGGGTCCGGACATGCGGGTGGCGAGATCGGCGGTGGCGGTCGCCATTTCCCGATAGGACTGGAACAGGCGGGTGAGGGCCTCGGCGGCGCGCGGCTGGCTGTCGGCCAGCTCATTGAGCTCCATCCGGTCGAGCTCGAGACCGGAGAGCACCGGGTCGGCTGCCGCCTCTGTGAGGTCGGCGATCAATTGCCGGTCGCTCTCATTGGCAAAGCTGCGCACATCGACATCGAAGGCCTCGGCCAGGGCGAGGAGGACGCGGGCCGTCACCGGGCGTTGATTGCGTTCAAGCAGGTTGAGATAGCTGGCTGACAGGCCCAGGGCTTCAGCCGCCTCGGCCTGGGTCATGCCGCGCTCGCGTCGCAGGCGGCGCAGACGGGCGCCGGCAAAGATCTTTTCGAAGGCCTGGTTGTCACTCATGATTTGTACCAAAATTTACAAACTGACAATCGCACAATGTATGTAACTTACACGCAAACCTCTTTATAGGAAAAGCCATATCGACACCACCCGTTCCGTTTGACAGCTTTGGGTCAATCCTGATCACCCAAGACCGGTCGAGCCGGAACGGAGATAAAAATGACGACTTTTGCGGAACTGGTCCCCAATACGGCCGATGATCGTTTCAACGGTATCGAGCGTCCCTACTCCCCCGAGGATGTGCAGAAGCTGCGCGGCTCCGTCACCATCAGCCAGACCCTGGCCGAGCGTGGTGCCAACAAGTTGTGGGAGCTGCTGAAGTCCGAGCCCTACATCAACGCGCTGGGCGCCTTGTCCGGCAATCAGGCCATGCAGATGGTCCGCGCCGGGCTGAAGGCCATCTACCTGTCCGGTTGGCAGGTTGCCGCCGACGCCAACACCGCCGGCACCATGTATCCCGACCAGTCGCTCTACCCGGCCAATTCGGCACCGGAGCTGGCCAAGAAGATCAATCGTGCCCTGCAGCGCGCCGACCAGATCGAAGTCTCCGAGACCGGTCAGGCCAGCCGTGACTGGTTCGCGCCGATCGTGGCCGATGCCGAAGCCGGTTTTGGCGGCACGCTGAACTGCTTCGAGATCATGAAAGCCTTCATCGAGGCCGGCGCGGCCGGTGTCCATTTCGAAGACCAGGTCGCAGCCGAGAAGAAGTGTGGGCATCTGGGCGGCAAGGTCCTGATCCCGACCAGCCAGCATGAGCGCAATCTCGCCGCAGCCCGTCTCGCCGCCGACGTCATGGGCGTTTCCACCATCACGGTGGCCCGGACGGATGCGGAATCGGCCAATCTGATCAATTCAGACATCGACGAGCGCGACCATGAATTCATCGATTTCGACGCTGGCCGCACACCGGAAGGCTTCTTCCGCCTGAAGGAAGGCGTCGGCGTTGATCACTGCATCAAGCGCGGCCTGGCCTATGCCAAGATCGCCGACCTCCTGTGGTGGGAAACCTCCAAGCCGAACTTGGACGAGGCCCGCCGCTTCGCCGAGGCGATCCAGAAGGAGTTCCCGGGCAAGATGATGGCCTATAACTGCTCGCCATCCTTCAACTGGGAAGCCAATCTGGACAAGGCCACGATCGAGACCTACCAGCAGGAACTCGGCGCCATGGGCTACAAGTTCCAGTTCGTGACCCTGGCCGGTTTCCACCAGCTCAATCACGGCATGTTCGAACTGGCGCGCGGCTACAAGTCCCGCGGCATGGGCGCCTATTCCGAGCTGCAGCAAGCCGAATTTGCCTCCGAGGTCGATGGCTACACCGCGACGCGCCACCAGCGCGAAGTCGGCACCGGTTATTTCGACAAGGTCTCGCTGGCGATCTCCGGCGGCAAGGCGTCGACGACCGCCATGGGCGAGTCCACCGAGTCGGCCCAGTTCGCAGCCGAGTAGCGCCTTACTCACTGCCTTTGCCGGGGTGCGGTCCCTCCGAACGCACCCCGGTCTTGTCTCCAGCAACAGGAGAATGACATGACCCTCATTGCCCCCTCCGGCGTCGAAGTCCTCGGCCATCTCGAGCCCGGCTATCGCGATATTCTCAGCCATGAAGCCCTGGGCTTCCTGGCCGGCCTGCACCGCCGGTTCGAAAAGCGTCGCCAGTCCCTTCTGCGCTATCGCAAGGAACGCCAGGCCGAGCTCGACCAGGGCGCCTTGCTGATGTTCCCGCACGAGACCGTCGATATCCGCTCGGGTGAGTGGAAAGTGCGTCCGGCTCCGGCCGATCTGCAGGATCGCCGTGTCGAGATCACCGGTCCGGTGGATCGCAAGATGGTCGTCAATGCGCTCAATTCCGGCGCCAAATGCTTCATGGCTGATTTCGAGGACGCCACGGCGCCGCTCTGGTCAAACCTCGTCGAGGGCCAGATCAATCTGCGCGATGCCAATCTGCGCGAGATCGATTTCACCGACCCGAAGAATAACAAGCGCTACCAGGTCAAGGATGACGCGGCGGTTCTGATCGTGCGGCCGCGCGGCTGGCATCTCGACGAGCGCCATGTCCAGGTGAATGGTCAGGCCATTTCCGGCTCGTTGTTCGATTTCGGCCTCTATGTCTTCCACAATCACGCAGCCCTGAAGGAACGCGGCACGGCGCCGTATTTCTACCTGCCCAAGCTGGAAAGTCGTCTGGAAGCGCGCCTGTGGAGCCTGGTGCTCCAGCATGCCGAGGACGAGCTGGGTCTGGAGCGCGGAACGCTGCGCGCCACCGTGTTGATCGAGACGCTTCCGGCCGCTTTCGAGCTGGACGAGATCCTCTACGAGCTGAAAGACCATATCGTCGGCCTCAATTGCGGCCGCTGGGATTATATCTTCAGCTATATCAAGCGTCTGAAGTCACGGCCTGACCATGTCCTGCCGGATCGTTCCGCGGTGACGATGAGCGTGCCCTTCATGGCGGCCTATTCCCGGCGCGTGGTCGCCGTCTGTCACCGCCGTGGTGCCCACGCCATGGGCGGCATGTCGGCCTTCATCCCGGTCAAGAATGACCCGGAAGCCAATGCGGCTGCGACCGAAAAGGTTCGCGAAGACAAGCTGCGCGAAGTGAAAAACGGGCATGACGGCACCTGGGTCGCTCACCCGGATCTCGTTCCGGTGGCGATGGAGGTCTTCGACACGCATATGAAGGGGTCCAACCAGCTTGCCCGTCCGGCCGATCCTCATGACCGTCCGGTGACCACCCAGCAATTGCTGGAGGCCCCGGAAGGCGCGATCACCGATGCCGGTGTGAACGACAATATCGATGTCGCCATTCGCTATATCGCCGCCTGGCTCGGGGGCCGGGGTGCGGTGCCGATCCGTAATCTGATGGAAGATGCGGCGACCGCCGAGATCGCCCGGGCCCAGCTCTGGCAGTGGCGGACCTATGACCGGTCCACGGTCGAGGGCACGGCGCTCACCGGTCCGATGCTGGAAAACAAGATCGAGGATATCTGTGCCGCGATCCAGGACGAGGTGCCGGACCAGACCGAGCTGTGCGATCGCATCCGCTCTGCTGCGGAAATCCTCACCGAGTTGGTCCTGTCGACGGAGTTCGCCGAATTCCTGACCCTGCCGGCCTATGACCGCCTGACTGCCGAACTCAAGGCGCCGATGAAGCTGATGGAGTTCGAGGACTAGTCAATCGACGAGCTGATGACGGTTGGTCGTCTCAGGCGCGGGGTTCGGGCAAGGTCAAAAAGACCGGCCCGGACCCCGCAATTCGTTCAGCCTGTCACACTCGGGGACGTCGGCATCCGGTAGCCGCACAGATCGGCCAGCTTCCAGCCGGTCGCGGTCTGTTCGAAACGGCAGGTCATGTAGTCGCCGCGATAAGTGCCCCAGGGCAGGGGTGCGTCGAGGAGCGGGGTTTCCACGGGCGGGGCGACCCGGTCATGCGCGCGCTGCGGATAGACCAGGATCTGGCGTGCGGCCTCCGTCGCGACGAAACCCGGATCATCGAAGATGCACAGCGGCGGCTGGCTGAGCATGCCGGTCACCGTGCCACGCGTATTGCCTTCGGCGCCCCAGACATGGCTGCGCACCATCGGGTCTCGGGAGATGAAGGCGTTTTGCAGGGCGCCCGGCGCCATCGCGTCTGTGACGGCAGTCTCGCTGTGGCTGATGATCGCCGAGAAGGCGGCCATTTCATAGGCCATCGGCGCGCGGCACATGGGCACGGTTTCGGTGGCGCACGCGGACAGCGCGCCGAGGGATGTCAGGGCAAGAAGGGGAAATCGGATACGCACGGCAAGCTCCGCTCAGCGGGATGGGACTGTCTTGGCTATAGCGGCTTTTGTCCGGTGCGGCGAGGGGGCTGGTCGGATCTGGCAGAACATCCGCCGGAACCACTTCGTCCTGGCTGCGATTTGGCGGAGCTCGCGCTCTGGTCCCCAATTTGTTTATAGTGCCCTCAGGTTGAGGAGGGTGCCATGACAGGGCGAGACGACGAACAAATTGATGAGCCGGTGCCGAATGAAGCGCCACCGGAGCCTAAAAACGGGCTGGCCCGCTGGCGGTTCTGGGAGAGCGCAGACTGGCACAGTCTTCTGGAACGCCTGGCGATGCGCAGCTTCTGGGTGAGCTTTGCGGTCATCATTGTGTTCGCCTTCGTCTATGCGATCAACGCCTTCCCCTTTAACCGGGTTTTCGAGGCGGTCATTGCCCTCGCCGGAGCGGCGCTGATCTTTGCTTTCGCGCTGAAATCGAATGACGGTGTGATGCGCTTTCTGGGCATGATGCTGATTGCAGCGCTGATCATTTCTCCCGATGACATCTTGCGCCTCGCGCGGTCGATCCAGAACCAGGAAGAAGCCGAGGCGGTTTCGGCCGCGGAGGCCGATGTGCATCGTTTCAGCGTCTTTGACACGCGCACCGTGGCGCTGGACATGCACGCGATGCTGGAGGGGTTCAACGAGGAGCTCTGCCGCTTTGGTCCGACAGGCAATCCCCAGGATTGCGAGAGCAAACTCGGTAATATCGCGACCATCAATGACGATGCGCTGCGCAACTTCATCGGTTGTGTCCTCGATGATGCCGTGGCCCGCAGTATTGCCTCCTCAATGCGGTCATCCGAGCTCTATCAAACCTATCGCACCATCATGCTGGGCCGCTTCCATGAACTTGATTTCCGGCCACCCGATCGCGATGAACTCGACGCCAATCTGGATGTCCTGAAGGCGCTCGGCGTCCTTGATTATCCGGATCGGCAGCATGATGACCTCGTGGTCACGCGGCTCGGCTGCGAGGCCTTGTGGGATTATGATTCCCTGCGCCTTGAATACCGGCGGCGCATCCGCGCCGGGGCTGAACTTCCCTGCCGCAGCGAGCTGGGGATCGATGCGCCGCCAGAAGAGCGATATGTGGGTTTCGCGCTTTCGGTCGAGCAGATTGACCGGGCGGCCCAGGACCAACGTCGCCGCCTCTGCATTGATCGCGGCCTGGACAGTGTGGCGACGGCGAGCCTCGCGTCCGCCTCGCTTATCCAGCCCAGCTATCGCGCGCCAACGGGCTATCAGAGCGAGGATATTGAACCGGACTTCGCCGCGCTTCCGGATGCGGCCGCCAGCCTCGCCTGGCCGGCTGCGGGCGCTGTCCGTGAGCGGCTGCAAGTGCCGGAAGAGGAGTGGGTTCTGGTCAGCCTCGCGGATGCCGAGGCAGGGGACCGCCTGACCGTGGCGGGGCTTGGCAGAATGGACCCCTTCATCCGGATTTACGGCGCCGACGAAGCGCTGATCACCAGCGTCGATGACAGCCAGGATGAGGACGGAATCTATTCACTTGATCCGAGCTTTGTGGTGGGCGAATTCGATCAAATTCCCGCCTATGTCGCCATCCGGGGATATGGATTTCAGGGCGGGGAGGTCGAGGTTGTGCTCAGCCGCGACAGCGGATCAAGCGAGGCGCCCTGACATTCACCGGTTCTTGCGGTTTGCGATCAGGTCGTCGACGACGCCCGGGTCTGCCAGTGTGGAGGTGTCGCCGAGATTGCCAAATTCATTCTCCGCGATCTTGCGCAGGATGCGGCGCATGATCTTGCCCGAGCGTGTCTTGGGCAGGGAGGGCGCGAACTGGATCAGGTCGGGCGTGGCCACGGGCCCGATTTCCTGCCGCACCCATTTCTTCAATGCGTCAACATCCTCATCGGCCGGATCACGTCCGCCCATCAGGGTGACATAGCAATAAATGCCCTGACCCTTCACATCATGTGGATAGCCGACAACAGCGGCCTCGGCGACATCGTCATGGGCGACCAGCGCGCTTTCAATCTCGGCGGTACCCAGACGGTGGCCGGAGACATTGAGGACATCATCGACACGGCCGGTAATCCACCAATATCCATCGGCGTCGCGGCGGGCGCCATCGCCAGTGAAATAATAGCCTGGATAGGTCGTGAAATAGGTTTCGATGAAGCGCTCATGATCGCCATAGACGGTGCGCATCTGGCCGGGCCAGGATCGGCAGATCACGAGATTGCCGTTCGCAGCTCCGGCATCACTGATGCGCTGACCTTCCGCGTCCATGAGGGCCGGTTCGATCCCGAACATCGGCGTCGTGGCAGAGCCTGGCTTCAGATCGGTCGCGCCGGGCAGGGGGGTTATGAGGGCGCCGCCCGTCTCGGTCTGCCACCAGGTATCCACGATCGGGCAGCGACTGTCGCCGACAACGGTATGATACCAGTTCCAGGCTTCCGGATTGATCGGTTCGCCGACCGTGCCAAGCAGGCGCAGCGAGGCGCGTGAGTGTTTTTTCACCGGCTCATCGCCCTCGCGCATCAGGGCGCGAATGGCGGTCGGGGCGGTGTAGAAAGTGTTGACCTTGTGCTTGTCGACGACGGCCCACATCCGGTCCGGACCCGGCCAGGTCGGCACGCCTTCGAACATCAGCGTGGTGGCGCCATTCGCAAGCGGGCCATAGACGATATAGGTGTGGCCCGTGACCCAGCCGACATCGGCAGTACACCAGTAAATCTCGCCCGGCTTGTAGTCGAAGACATATTCATGCGTCATCGACGCCCAGACCATATAGCCGCCGGTTGTGTGCAGTACGCCCTTGGGCTTTCCGGTCGAGCCGGAGGTGTAGAGGATGAAAAGTGGATCCTCGGCATTCATGGGCTCGGGCGGGCAGTTCGGGCTGGCATCACCCACCAGCTGGTCGTAGGCCACATCGCGTGAGGCATCCCAGGAGACATCGCCCCCGGTACGCTTGACGACCACGACTTTCTCCACCCCGCCAGCCGTCGCCACCGCCTTGTCGACATTGGCCTTGAGCGGAATGTGCTTGCCGCCGCGAACGCCTTCGTCAGCGGTGATGACAAAACGGCTCTGGCAATCCGTGATCCGACCCGCGAGCGCGTCTGGTGAGAATCCGCCGAAGACGACGGAATGGACCGCGCCAATGCGGGCGCAAGCCAGCATGGCATAGGCGGCTTCCGGGATCATCGGCATGTAGATGGTGACCCGGTCGCCCTTTTTCACACCGATCGATTTCAACCCGTTTGCGAAGCGACCGACATGGGCATGGAGCTGGGCATAGGTGATATGGGCATCGACCGTCGGGTCGTCGCCTTCCCAGATGATGGCTGTATCATGCGCCCGCTCGGGCAGATGCCGGTCTATACAATTCACCGCCGCGTTCAGCGTGCCATCGGCAAACCAGCGAATGTGCAGATCATCCTTGTCCCAATTGACGTCCGAAACCTCGGTGAAGGGCGCCATCCAGTCGATCCGCTTGGCTTCCTCGCGCCAGAACGCGTCCGGTTCACTGATCGAGCGATCATGCATTTCGGCATAACGCGCGGCATTGATTCCGGCACGGTCAGCCCAATCTTCAGTGACCGGAAAGACGGCGTTCGGATCGGTATGAGACATGGTTCGGGCTCCGCGATAGGTCTGCAAACTCCTGCGATGGAACGATAACGATTCAGCTGCGACAGGCAATCGGCCGACCGCGCGGCTGGCAGCTCGGCTAGCGTTCCGCTTCCACACCTTCAGCCCGCAGCGTTGTCTGCGGGTCGAGGGTGCGCATCGCGGCGTAGTGGGACAGGAAGACCTCGCCGGACAAGTCCTCAAAGAAGCCGGCCTCGATCAGCTTGTCTGCCACCGGTCCCTTGACCTCTGACAGGTGCAGTCGCACGCCGCCATCCAGCAGTCGCGTATTGATCGTGCGTAGACTGCTCAGCGCGCTGGCATCGACGAAATTGACCGCCGGGAACAGTAGGACGAGGTCGGTGGGCCGGCTCTCCCGGGCGAGAATGTCGCCGGCCAGGGCTTCAAGAAACCGGGCATTGGCGAAATAGAGCGCCTCGTCGATCCGCAGCGAGATCACATGGGGTGAGCAGATCACGTCATGGCGGTCGATATTGCGGAAATGATGGGTCCGCGGCACCTGGCCGACTTCGGCCCAGTGCGGCCGCATCGTCCGCTGCAGGACCAGCCCGACAGAGAGCGCGACTCCAAGGGTCAGCCCGATCTCGACACCGAGGAACAAGACGCCGGCCAGGGTCAGGAAGGCCGCGGCGCCATCGGCGTGGGAGTATTTCCAGGCGTGCCAGGCATCCTTGAAATTGGCCATGCGCCAGATTGCGGCAAGGATCGTGGCGGCGAGGGCGGCCTTCGGCAAATGATGGAAGAGCGGCGTCAGGAAAGCCGCGACCAGCAGGATGATCACCGCTGTGAACACGCCGGCCAGCGGGGTTTCCGCGCCTGCCGATTCATTGACGACGGACCGGGCGAAACCGCCGGTTACCGGATATCCACCGGTGAAGGCCGCGGCGGCATTCGCGGCGCCCAGGCCCAGAAGCTCACGATTGGGTTCGATCGTCTCGCGGCGGCGCGCGGCCAGGGACTGACCGACAGAGACGCTCTCCACGAATCCGACCAGCGAGATGAGAGCCGCAGGACCGATCAGGGCCCGCCAGGTCTCCAGTGGCACCAGCGGGAAGGCGAAGGGCGGCAGGCCAGACGGCAGCTCGCCGACGATGGCGAGACCTGTATTGGCATTGAGACCCAGCAACCAGGCGCTCAGGGCTGTCACCGCGACCAGCACGGCGGGGGCTGCGCGGGTGATTCCGCTAACCAGGCTCTCCGACAGCTTCATCCGCTTGAGCAGGTCCGGCAGGGCGGACCGGGCGGCGAGCAGGAAGGCGAGGCTGGCCACGCCGACAACCAGGGCTGTCAGGTTCAGGTCGGCCAGCGGGCTCCCGCTCGCGAAGAGCGATACGACGAGCTCCGGCAAGGTCGCGCCATGCATGTCGACGCCCAGGAAATGGCGCAACTGGCTGGCAATGATCAGGACGGTCGAGGCGGTGATGAAGGCTTCCACGACGGGGCGGGACAGGAAATTGGCGACACTGCCGAGCCGGAAAACACCGAACAGGACCAGCAGCAGGCTGGAGAGCAGGGCGAGGGCGCCGGCGGCTGCCATGATTTCCGCCGGGTCGGTAAGACCAAGCGAGCCGATCGCGGCCGCGGTCATCAGCGAGACGACAGCGACAGGCCCCACTGCGAGCACGCGGCTTGATCCGAACACGGCGTAGGCCACCAATGGCGCGATGGAGGCATAGAGGCCGGCCTGGGGCGGCAGCCCTGCCAGCAGGGCGTAGGCCAGGCTTTGCGGGATCAGCAGGACAGCCGTGACGAGACTGGCGAGCCCGTCCCGTGTCAGCAGGGTGCGGTTATAGTCTTTGAACCAGGCCAGTCCCGGCAGGAAGCGGGTGAGCGCGTCCACGGTCCTAAACCGCATCCAGCGGGATTTTGAGGTAGCGCGTACCATTCTCCGCGGCGGGTGGCAGATTGCCGGCGCGCATATTGACCTGGACCGAGGGCAGGATCAGGCGCGGCATGGCGAGTTCGGCATCCCGTTTGGTGCGCATGGCGACGAATTCGTCCTCGCTGATGCCGGTGTGGACGTGAATATTCTTGGCCTTCTGCTCCGCCACGGTCGTTTCCCAGGCGAAATGATCCCGGCCCGGTGCCTTGTAATCATGGCACATGAAAAGGCGGGTTTCCTCCGGCAATTCGAAAATGCGCTGGATCGAGGCGTAGAGCGCGCGGGCGTCGCCACCGGGAAAGTCACAGCGGGCAGTGCCGAAATCCGGCATGAAGAGCGTGTCGCCGACGAAAGCCGCATCACCGACATGATAGACCATGCAGGCGGGTGTGTGGCCCGGCGTATAGATCGCTTCGGCTTCAATCGTACCGATCTTGAAGCGCTCGCCATCCTTGAACAAATGCCCGAACTGGGAGCCGTCACGCGCGAAATCGGGCTCGGCATCGAACAGGTCTCCGAACACGGCCTGGACATGGGTGACATGCGACCCGATGCCGATCTGGCCGCCGGTTTCGCGCGCCAGATAGGGCGCGGCGGAGAGGTGGTCTGCATGCACATGGGTTTCCAGAACCCAGTCAATTGTCAGGCCCTCGCGGCGGACATGTTCCAGCAGAATATCGGCCGAGCGCGTCGCTGTGCGGCCGGAGGCGGGGTCGAAATCCAGCACGGAATCGATAATCGCGGCGCGTTTGGTCGCGGGATCGGAGACCACGTAGCTGACCGTGAATGTGTCTTCATCGAAGAAGGCTTGGATGTGGGGTTTCTGTGTCATGGCCCGGCCTTTCCGTCTGCCGATCAATTTCATTGCGAGGACTACATATAGGGTATTTGCAAAACTATGCAAGTACGATTATATGAAGCTCAACAGCCCGCAGCCGGGCCTCGCTATGATTGGAAATCTACTATGACAGACCACAAGGATTTTGAACCGCAGGACGTGCAGGCCGGTCTGGAGTCAGGGCGTTACATCCTGATCGATGTCCGGGAGCCGGGTGAATTTGCCGACGAACGTATTCCCGGAGCCATCCTGGCACCACTATCCGCTTTCAACCCCAAGACATTGCCGCGGGGCGATGATCGCGAGATCATCCTGCACTGCAAGTCGGGTGGTCGATCCGGCCGGGCGCTGCAGATGTGCCGGGACGCCGGTATTGATGTCGCCGGTCATGTGAAGGGCGGAATTCTCAACTGGAAGACCTGCCAGCTGGCGACGGATCGTGCCGAGAATGCTCCGACCGGCATGACCATCCAGCAGGCCGTGATGGCGATGGCCTCGTTCCTGATGCTGGTCTCGGTCGGGATGGGGGTTGTCTTCTCGCCGTGGTGGCTGGTGCTTGGCGCCGCTGTCAGCGGCATGTTGCTGCAAGCCAGTTTTACCGGATTCTGCCCGGCGAGCTCGATCTTTGCCCGCCTTGGTTTCCGTCCTGGCTAATCCGCGGCCGTGTCGCCCGGCGCGCAATAAGTCGCGTACAGGGCTGACATGACGGACGTGATCCGGGCATCGGCCAGGCCATAATAAATGGTCTGGCCGTCGCGCCGGGTGCTGACCAGGCCTTTATTCCTCAGGATCGCCAATTGCTGCGACATCGCCTGGTCACGCATGCCCAGTGCCTCGGCGAGCTCGCCGACCGAGCGTTCGCTCTCCATCATGGCGCACAGGGCGAGGAGACGATTGGGGTGGGCGAGTGTCTTCATGAGATCAGCCACCGTTTCAGCCATCGGCTTCATTTCATCATATTGCATGGCGGAACTCATTAGTTGCGTAGCTCTGCAAATATATAGGTCGCATCTGCGCTGCCGCCAAGCGGGGCTCTACTGCATCGCGTCTGATTTTACCATTGTGTTAGCGCGCTAACACGCTATATCGGCGGTCAAGGAGCCTATCCATGACCGATACAACCCAGTCTTCCAGCGCTGCTGGTATTGATCTTCAACCTCTCAGCGAGGCGATCCTTGCCCTGCGCGATGCGGGCGAGGCCGAACGCTTTTTGCGCGATCTCATGACGCCCGGCGAGATGAAGACATTGACCGAACGCTGGCGTGTTGCCGGTCTGCTCAATGAGGGCGGGCATTCCTATCGTGAAATTTCCGAGATGACCGGCGCCAGCACCACGACCGTGACGCGGGTAGCCCGTTTTCTCAGCCAGGAGCCCTGGCAGGGCTATCGCACCATTCTCAATCGTCTCAAGGAGAGCCAATCGTGACCGCTCGTCTGCGTATTGCCGTTCAAAGCAAGGGCCGTCTGGCCGAAGGTGGCATGGACCTCCTCAAACGCTGTGGCCTGCGTTTCGCCTATGGGCGCGACAAGCTGCACCAGCGGGCCGAAAACATGCCGGTCGATCTGATGCTGGTGCGCGATGATGATATCCCCAATTTCGTCGGTAGCGGGGCCTGTGATTACGGCATTGTCGGTGAGAATGTGCTGGCCGAGGAACAGGCTGCTGGCGGTCGGGCGCGCGAGCTGGAGGTCGCGCTGCGGCTCGGCTTTGCGGGCTGCACGCTCAAGCTCGCAGCGCCCCAGGAGGGCGATATCCGTTCGGTCGAGGATCTGGCAGGCAAGGCGATCGCGACCTCCTATCCGGCCCTGACTGCGAAATACCTGAAAGATCGCGGCATCGCGGCCGAAATTGTCGAGATGCGCGGGTCGGTGGAAGTCGCGCCGCGTTTGCGCATCGCCGATGCGATCTGTGATCTGGTCTCCTCTGGAGCCACCCTGCAGGCCAACGGTCTGACAGCCTTCGAGACCGTGCTCCGGAGTGAAGCCGTGATGATCCGTCGCAAGACGGACCGGGCCGAGGACACGGATGCGATTGCCAATGTCCTGATGCGCCGGGCGGGCGGCGTCATCGCCTCTGCCCAGACCAAATACATCATGCTCAATGCGCCAACCGACCGGCTCGACGCCATCCGGGCCTTGCTGCCAGGCGCTGACGCCCCGACCATCGCCAAGGTCGCCGGGCGTGAGGATGTTGTGGCGGTCCATGCCGTGTGTCGGGAACGGGTTTTCTGGGAAACGCTGGAAGCTCTCGAAAAGGAAGGCGCACGCGCCATTCTCGTCCTGCCGATCGAAAAAATGCTCGCCTGATCGTCGAGTCCGGGATCAAGACCATGATGGAAATTCTCAACTGGACCGCCGCCTCCGAAGAGACCCGCGCCGCGGCGCTGGCCCGACCGGTCGGCATTGACACGGCAGACGCCGCCGCGCGCGATATCGTCGATGCCATCCGCGATCAGGGCGATGCGGGCGTTCGGGCTTATGCCCAGCGTCTGGACGGCTATGCGCCCGTGAGCTTCCGTGTGCCGCCAGATGCCATCCGCGACGCCCGGGCGGCAATGGATCCGGCGGATGCCGAAGCCATCAAGGCGGCCGCAGACGCGGTGAGGCGGTTCCACATTCGCCAGGGTTATCGCAATTACTCGGTGGAGACCTGGCCGGGCGTGACGGCCTCGCGCCGGGCGACACCGATCGATACCGCGGCACTCTATGTGCCCGCCGGATCTGCGCCGCTCGTTTCCACCCTCGTCATGCTCGCCGTGCCCGCCCAGCTGGCCGGTGTCCCGCGGATCGTGGTGGTTGCGCCGCCGAGCGGAGCGGGCGGGGTCAATCCGGCACTCCTGGCCGCCGCGGACCTGCTCGGCCTGGATGAGGTTTACGCCCTGGGCGGAGCCCAGGCCGTCGCCGCGCTGGCCGGGGGTGTGGCCGGTCTGCCGCGTGCAGACAAGATTTTCGGCCCGGGCAATGCCTATGTCGCCGCCGCAAAGGCCTATGTCAGCAGTTTGCCGGGCGGCCCGGCGGTTGATCTGCCGGCGGGGCCCAGCGAAGTCATGGTGATCGCCGATGATCAGGCCGATCCGGAACTGGTGGCCAGTGACCTTCTCAGCCAGGCCGAACACGATCCATCGGCGCAGGTCATGCTGGTCTGCTTCGATGGCGCCACCGCGACCCGCGTCACGGCTGAAGTGGAGCGGCTGATAACCGGGCTCTCGCGGGCTGACATTGCCCGGCAGGCCCTGTCGGCCTCGCGCGCCCTGGTCTGCAATTCGGTCGATGATGCGATCGAAATCGCCAATCTTTACGCGCCGGAACACTTGATCTTGCAGGCCGAGGCGAGCGAGCGCCTCCTCGCCGGTGTGCGTCATGCCGGTTCGATTTTTGTTGGCGCCTGGACTCCCGAAGCGGCGGGTGATTATGCCGCCGGCCCCAACCACACCCTGCCGACCGCCGGCGCCGCGAAGGCCCATGGCGGTGTGAGCGTGGAGAGCTTTCAGAAGACCACCACCATCCTGCGGGCCAGCCGGGATGGGGCGGCCGCCATGGCGCCCACCGTGGAGCGACTTGCCGCGCTGGAACAACTCGACGCCCACGCCCTCGCCATGCGCTTGAGACGGGAGAAGGCTGGTCTGGTCGCTCCGGAGACGGGCGATCAACCGCGCGCCGGAACCAGGCGCCGCAAGACCAAGGAGACGGATGTCACCGTAACGGTGGACCTCGATCGAGACGGCCCGATCCGCATCTCTACCGGGATCGGCTACTTCGACCACATGCTGGACCAGATCGCCCGCCATGGCGGCTTTTCGCTGGATGTTGCGGTGGAGGGTGACCTGGAGATTGATGGGCACCACACGATCGAGGATGTCTGCCTGACCTTTGGCGAAGCGCTGCGTGATGCGCTCGGCGACAAGCGTGGCCTCGGCCGTTTCGGCTTTGAACTGCCCATGGATGAAAGTCGCGCGGCAGTCTGGATCGACCTGTCCGGGCGGCCATTCGCGCGCTTTGACGGAGAGATTCCCGGCGAGAGCGTCGGCGAGTTTCCGGTCGAGATGACCGCGCACTGCTTCCGCTCCATTGCCGAGAGCCTCGGAGCGGCCATTCACGTGAAGGTCGAGGGCGAGAATGCCCACCACATGGTGGAAAGCTGTTTCAAGGCCTTCGGTCGCGCGCTTCGCCAGGCGTTGCGGATTGAAGGTGATGCCCTGCCGTCGACCAAGGGCGTGCTGGCATGATGATCGGACTGATTGATACCGGTTGTGCCAATCTCGCCTCGGTCCGCTTTGCTCTCGAGCGGGCCGGGCTGGACTATCGCGTGATCTCCGCGCCGTCCCGGATGGAGGGGTGTGATAGATTTATTCTGCCCGGTGTGGGGGCGGCCGGTCCGGCCATGATGCGCTTGCGCGAGGCCGGATGGGACGCGGCCCTGAAGGCGGACCGTCGTCCGCTCCTGGGGATTTGCCTCGGCATGCAGATGCTGTTCGAGCGCTCTGCCGAGGGGGATGTTGATTGCCTCGGCCTGATCCCGGGCGCGATCGAAAAACTGCCGGCCGCGGACGATGGTATCTGGCCTCATATGGGCTGGAATGCCCTGGAGACGCTCGATCCCGACGAACCCCTTCTGGCGGGTATCGAGGCCGGGTCGCACGTCTATTTCGTGCATGGCTTTTACGCGCCGCCTGGACCTGTGACGGCCGCAACCTGTTCCTATGGCCGCCCGGTGTCCGCTCTGGTGCGGCAGGGCCATGTCGCCGGTTGTCAGTTCCACCCGGAACGGTCCGGTGTCGCAGGAGCGAGGGTTTTGGCAAATTTTGCAGCGAGTTCGGTATGATTCTTTATCCGGCAATTGACCTTTTGGATGGACGTGTTGTGCGTCTCCACAAGGGCGAGTTCGACGCCGTCACCGATTATGGCGGGGATCCGCGTGCGGTCGCTGAACAATTCGGCGAGGCCGGTGCGACCTGGATTCATGTCGTCGACCTCAGCGGCGCGCGTGACGGGGCACGCCGGCAGGGCGAGATTATCCGTGCCATTTGCGAGACCGGCTTGCGGGTGCAGACGGGTGGGGGTGTGCGAAGTCCGGAAGATGTCGAGGATCTGCTCGCAGCCGGCGTCGAACGCGTGATTGTCGGGTCGCTGGCGGTGACCGATCCGGGCCGCGTGCGAGACTGGCTGCAGCGCTATGGCGGTGCGCACATCACGCTGGCCCTCGATGTGCGCCGGATAGGCGGGCAATACCGGCCGGCCCTGAAAGGGTGGACCGACACCACCGATACCACGCTCGAGGATGTGATCGCGGCCTATGAGGGCAGCGGACTGGCCCATGCCCTGGTCACGGATATTGGTCGTGACGGGGATTTGTCCGGCCCGAATATCGCCCTCTATGAACGTCTGGCGCGGGACTATCCCGGTATCGCCTGGCAGGCGTCCGGCGGTGTGGCCTCGCTGAATGATCTTCGCGCCGCCAGGGCAGCCGGGGCAGCCGGAGCGATTTCCGGCAAGGCGCTTTACGAAAACCGGTTCACGATTGCGGAGGCCCTGGCATGCTTGCGCGACGCATAATTCCCTGTCTCGACGTCCGCGACGGGCGCGTGGTCAAGGGCGTCCGTTTCCGCGACCACGAAGATGTCGGGGATATTGTCGACCTCGCCCGGCGCTATGCCCGCGAAGGGGCTGACGAACTGGTCTTCTACGACATTGCCGCGAGTGCCCGTGGCCGAACGGTCGAGCCGGAATGGGTCAGCGCCGTCGCCCGCGAGCTTGATATTCCCTTTTGCGTCGCCGGCGGCATTCGTTCGGTGGATGACGCGCGGGCACGCCTGTTTGCCGGCGCTGACAAGATATCGGTCAACACGCCGGCGCTGGAAAACCCGTCCATCATTGATCAGCTGGCAGCGGAATTCGGCAGCCAGTGCGTTGTGCTGGGCGTTGACAGCCGCGTCATCGAAGGCGCCTGGCGCGTCCACCAGTATACGGGTGACCCGGACAAGACCGTGATTGGCCATCGTCGCACGCTGGACTGGATCGCCGAGGGCGTTGATCGCGGCGCCGGGGAGGTCGTACTCAACTGCATGGACCAGGATGGTGTGCGCGACGGTTATGATGTCGAGCAATTGCAGGCGGCGAGGGCTGTGTGTTCCACACCTTTGATCGCGTCCGGCGGGGCGGGACAAAAAGAGCACTTCAAATCGGTGTTCGAACTTGCCAAGGTCGATGGCGCGCTGGCCGCCAGCGTGTTTCACAAGGGGGTCATCGAGATCGGGCAGTTGAAGGCCTGGCTCGGTGGTGAAGGAATCAGGGTCAGACCATGATTGATGCGAATTCGCTCGACTGGAACAAGGGCGACGGCCTTGTTCCGGCGATCATACAGGACGTGGCGACCCGCCAGGTCCTCATGCTGGGATACATGAATGCCGAGGCGCTCGCAGCCACGCTGAAGAGCGGCAAGGTCCACTTCTTCTCGCGCTCGAAGCAGCGTTTGTGGAAGAAGGGCGAGACGTCCGGCAATACGTTCAAACTGGTCAATCTGGCCGCGGACTGCGACAGCGATGCGCTGCTGGTCGAGGTCAAGCCGAAGGGCGCGGCCTGCCATACCGGGACGGTCAGCTGCTTTGGCGACGACCCGGCACCCGGGCTGGGCTTTCTGGCCCATTTGCGGGCGATCATTCGCAAACGCAAGAAGGACAAGACCAAAGGCTCCTATGTCGGCAGCCTGATGGCCAAAGCCCCCAAGCGCCCGGCCCAGAAGGTGGGCGAGGAGGGCGTGGAAGTGGCCATGGCCGCTGTGTCGGAGAGCAAGGAAGCGCTCGCAGGCGAAGCCGCCGATCTGCTGTTCCATCTGATGGTGCTCCTGGAATCGCGTGAGCTCGGCCTGGAAGACGTTGTCGACATCCTGCGCAATCGCCACGCTGTCCGGGCATCGAAACCCGCTTGACCCGCCTGGCTGTCACAGGACTGGCCTGGCTGGCGGCCAGTCTGATCCTGGCCGGAGGTGCGGCCGCCCAGCCCGGTGGCGAAGCGGATGACGTTGTTGTCGTCACCGGTACCCGCAGCGGCGAGGCGGCGGATGCCACCATTCTGCCGGTCACCCGGATCGACGCCGAGACACGGCTCCAGACCTCCGCCCATCACCCATCCGAGCTGCTCGCCCGGGTGCCCGGCGTGCGGCTGCATCGCGGCAACGGGGCCGAGCATTTGACTGCGATCCGGTCGCCGGTCTTGACCGGCGGCGCGGGGGCCGGGGCCTTTCTCTTTCTCGAGGATGGCATCCCATTGCGCGCGGCCGGCTTTGCCAATGTGAACGGTCTGTTCGAGGCCCTGACCGGATCGTCCGGTGGCGTTGAAGTCGTGCGCGGTCCTGGATCGGCACTGCAGGGGTCGAACGGGCTTCATGGTGTCGTCAATTTCCTGACCCCCAGCCCTGCTGAGACTGCTGATGGGTTTGAGGCCGAACTGGGTTCTTTCGGGCGTCGACGTGGCCGGATGGTCATTGCGCGACCCGGAGACACGGTGTCGGCCTTGTTTTCGGTGGCCGGCCAGCACGAAGACGGGTGGCGCGACGCGGCGGGTCTCGACCGCGTTGAAGCCCTGGTCAGGATCGACGGCGAGACCCCGCGCTTTGACTGGCGCGCCACAGCCGCCCTGGTGAACCTGCAGCAGGAAACGGCCGGTTTTGTGCGCGGTCCCGATGCCTATCGCGATCTCGACCTGGCCCGCAGCAATGATGACCCGGAAGCGTTTCGTGACGCGCAGGCGCTACGTCTGGCGTTGACCCTGAACGGTCAGGCCGACGCCCGCACCCACTGGCAGGTCACACCGTATGCGCGCGCCAACGAGATGGACTTCCTCATGCATTTCGTGCCGTCCGAGGCGCTGGAGGAAAGCGGCCATTCAAGCGTCGGCGTGCTAGGCTCGATCACCCGACAAACCGGCTGGGGGGAGTGGGTGCTCGGCGCCGATGTCGAAGCCAGCACGGGCACACTGCGCGAGACCCAGAGCCGACCGACCATCTTTTCCTTCATTCAGGGCGAGCATTATGACTACGCCGTCGATAGTGCCCTGGCCGCCCTCTACGGGCAGGGGCAGTGGAGCCTGTCCGACGCCCTGCGACTGCAAGCAGGACTGCGGCTGGAACGTATCCGGTATGATTATGACAATCGTCTGGCCGACGACATTGTTGGCCGCTATCAGCGCGTCGCCGACCGAGGCGATGCGTATGATCTGGTGCTGCCGCATCTCGGGATCAGCTGGCAGATCGGCCCGTCCAGCCATCTTGTGACCCGCCTGGCCCGGGGCGCGCGGGCGCCGCAGACCGCCGAACTCTACCGGCTCCAGCCCGGTCAGGTGACTGACGGCATCGAGCCGGAAACGCTGGATAGTTTCGAGGTCGGATACCGGCGGGCAGGCGTGCGCCTCGACTGGTCCCTGACGGCCTTTGCCATGCAAAAACGCAATGTTTTCTTCCGCGACGCCGATGGTTTCAACGTGACCGGCGGCAAGACCCGGCATCACGGGCTGGAATTGGCGCTGGAATGGCAAGCCTCGACGACCGTGACGCTGAACCTGGCGGGCAGCTGGGCCCGTCACCTCTACGATTTCGACCAGCCGGTCACCACCGCCAGTGAAACTATCCGTGCCGGCGCCGAGATCGACACCGCCCCGCAATGGCTGTGGAATGCCCGCGCCCGTTGGCAACCTACCGCGCGCTTCAGTGGCGAGCTGGAATGGTCACACATGGGTCGCTACTTCACCGATGCGGGCAATCTGCACACTTATGGCGGTCATGACCTTGTTCACCTGCGCGCTCGCTACCAATGGCGTGAGGATGTGGAAGTCTTCGCGTCCGTCCGCAACCTGCTCGATACTCGCTACGCGGAACGCGCGGATTTTGCCTTCGGCTCGGATCGTTATTTCCCGGGCGAGGAGCGGGGGGTGAACATCGGGGTGCGAGTCGGCTTCTGATGCGGTCGCGCTCCGGCTCAGATCAAGCCCCGCGCTCGAACCAGCTCCCGGCGTGACCGACTGACCGGCACATCCGTGCCATCGCTCAAGACAAGCCGCAGATCACGACCGTCCCGCCGGCAGGTTTCGATGGCTCGATCCGCGACCCACCAGGACCGATGGGGTGTGAAGCCGAAGACTTCACTGCCTGCCTTCAAGTCCGCGAGGCGTCCCCGTATGAAGCGCCGCCCACCATCGGTGGTGATCTCGAGATAATGATCCTGAGACCGGACATAGAGTGTTTCCGGGCCGATCGGTCCGCGGGCCGATATCGGCGGGTTGACCGGTGTTTCGGGCAGGGTTTCGCTGTCCAGGTGTCGCCGCTCCCACGCAAAGCGCAGAAACAGGACGAAGCCGGCAACGATCACAACAGGGGCGCCGACGAAGGGGAGGAATTGGATCCAGGGGTCGGCAGCCCGCGGCAATAAGGGCGTCGACTTCAGCAAATGTATCTCGATCGCCACCACCGGGATCGCCACGAGGACAGCGCTCAGGGCGGCCAGCCAGGCACCGGCCAGGGTTGCGGGTGTGAAGCGGCTGAACATACGCTCCAGAATGACCGGCTGGAAAACCACCAGGGCGGCTGCGAGCGGCCAGAACGCGACGCGGTGGGGCAGGGAGAATTCGTCCGTGTCATAGGCGCCGCCGACGACGAAGGTCGAGGTCATGAAAAGCCAAACCCCGCAAAGCAAACCGGTGTCGCGATGCCAGAGGCCCGATGGCGTTGCGGTCTGTTTGGGACCATTCACGTCAATAAGCGACATTTCGCGACGATATCCTGGCTGCGGACCGGCGTGCCCGGGCAAGCAGGCACCAGCTGCCGGGACGGCGGCAAACCTAGCCCACACCAACAAAGGACATCAAACATGCGAAACACACTCTCCCTGATCGCCCTGGCCATCGCCCTGCCCATGTTCGCGACCGAGTCGCAGGCCCAGGAACGACGCGAAATTCCCGCCTATCGGGAGATCGGCATCGAAGCTGGTTCCGAGCAACGCCAGGCCTTGCTGGACTTCCTGCGCGATTTCCGGGAGGCGTGGAGCGAAGAGGATACCGAGGCATTCATCGCGCTTCACACTGACGACTCCGAGTGGATCAACGCCTATGCCCGAATGTTCACCGACGCCCCGTCTCTTGCCGACTTCCTTGAGAACCGGCTCTTTCCGGCTTTCGGTCCCGGGGTTTCGCGGACAGAAGCAGAAAACATGGAATTGATCTCCATGCGTGCGCTCGGTGACGATGCGGCCGTGCTTCACCTCTACACGGACGGCAATCGCGGCCCCTCGGCCGTTGAGGGCCGCGCGCTGCGCCGAACCCATTTTCATCTCGTCCTGGTTCAGCAGTCCGGCCAATGGAAGGTCGCTCACACTGCCATCATGGATGCCCGGGACTAGGTCCTGAGCTGAACGCCACGCGCCCCTGCATCTGACGCAGACGCCGCCGGACGACCGGCGGATCAAGGGTGGCAGACACTGTCACGAGGTCAGTGTGGGGGCGCGTCTGGCGGTCGGTCGGTCGTCGACGTCGCTAAGGCGCAAAACGCTCGCTCATCACATGTCGGTCGCCGGGATGGGTCAGCCGGGCGAGCGTGACAACATCCTCGCCCAGGAAAGTCCGCCGCTCCAGGAGCAGGCAGGCTGTCCCGGCCGCCACCCCGAGTGCGTTGGCCAGGCCATCACTGGCATTGATCGCGGAGACGGTGTGCTCCGCTTCCGTCCAGGGCGTCTTGCGCAACAGCCAACTGCCCGGGCCTTCCTGGTTGAAATCAGCCTTGGCGGCATCGGGCAGGAGGGCGAGATTGATCCAGCGCTCCTCATATTCGACGACCGCATCGTCCGCCGTATGCAGGCAACGCACGTGCTGAACACGGGCGCCATGCAGCAGTCGCATCTGCCGGGCGACATCGTCATCCGCCGGCAGGGTCTCATTGACGATACAGCGATAGCCATAGCGCTGCCCACGGGCCGGGATGGCCCGGGCCATGTCGACGATTTCCAGCATCGCCGCGGGCGCGTCGGGCTGGGCTACGAAGCTGCCGGCGCGGCGTTTCCGGATCACCAGCCCGTCCTCCGTGAGGGCACGCAGGGCCCGGCTGACGGTCATCCGCGCAGTACCGAAATGGTCGCAAAGGTCCGCCTCGGACGGCAGGCGATAGCCCGGCGTCCAGCTGCCGGTCCGGATCTGGTCGAGAATTGCGCGGCGGATCTGGTCATAGACCGGACCGTCATTGTCGAGGGTGATCTGATCGCGCCAATCGGTCATGCTGCCGCGTCCTCCAGAATGCTGCGAAGGCTGGTCGCATAGGCCGCTTCGACCGCCGGTCGGGCGAGGGATTGCCCGTCCCGGACCCGGCACTGGCCGCCAACATGGACGCTGCGAACCTGGCGGGAATCGCCGGCAAAAAGCCAGCTGTCCAGCAATCTGTCGCCGCTGCGCCCGGCCAGTACGGGGTGTCGCGTGTCCAGCTCGACCAGATCCGCACGCTGACCGATGGCCAAACTGCCCATGGGCTGGGCCAGGGCTTGCGCGCCGCCGGTCAGGCAGGCGTCGAAAAGGGTCCGCCCTGTGCTGGCACCCGCGTCGGCGAGAATATTGCGCTCGCGGCGTGACAGTCTCTGGCCATACTCAAGCAGCCGGATTTCCTCGGCCAGATCGATGCGGATATGACTGTCCGAACCAATACCGATACGTCCCCTGGCGGCGAGATAGTCGACTGCGGGAAACAGGCCATCACCCAGACTGGCTTCGGTCAGGGGGCAAAGACCGGCCACCGCACCCGAGGCGGCGAGCGCCCGGGTTTCGTTAAGGTCCATATGGGTGGCGTGAACAAGGCACCAGCGCTCATCGACCTGTTGATGGTCCAGCAAATGCCGAACCGGTCGCTGGCCGGTGGCCGCGAGACAGGCTTCGACCTCGCCGGTCTGTTCAGCAATGTGGATATGCACGGGACCGCTGCCCGCGAGCGGGAGGATCGTCGTGATATCGTCCATTGAGGCGGCGCGCAGGGAATGCGGGGCGATCCCCAGTTCCGCGTGCGCCAGTCCGGCCACGTGCCGCCGCGCCGCCTCGATCAGGACGGCGAAGCTGTCCGGGTCATTGAGAAAGCGGCGCTGACCATGGCTGGCGGGCGCTTCATTGAAGCCGGCATAGCGGTAGAAAACGGGCAGCAGGGTGAGGGCGATACCCGTCTTGTCCGCTGCCGCACAGATCCGCGATGCCATCTCCGCCGGGTCATCATAAGCCGCACCGCGCGCGTCATGATGGAGATAGTGAAACTCGCCCATGGCGGTATAGCCCGCCTCCAACATCTCGATCTGGACCAGAGCGGCGATGGCTTCGACTGCGTCCGGCGTCAACCTGTCGAGGAATTGGTACATGACCTCCCGCCAGGACCAGAAGCTGTCCGGTCCCGGGCCGCGCCGTTCGGACAGACCTGCCATGGCGCGCTGGAAGGCGTGGGAATGCAGGTTGGCCATGCCCGGCACAACGCATCCAAGTGATATCGCCTTCGGGTTGGCAGGCTGGTCGGGCTCGACGGAGACGATCATGCCGGCCCCGTCGACCCGGATCTGGATCTGGTCGGCCCAACCGTCGGGCAGCAAAGCCTGCGCGCAATGAAATTCAGTGGACACGGTGTCTCCCGGCTGGACAGACTCGAAAACGCATCCTTATTGTATAGACAATTAAGCGCTTGCAAAGACCCTGACCGGAGATCAGACGCATGCATTTCGATCGCTTGCTCACCGAAGCCCGCCTCGCGACCATGGTTGCGGGTGATGATGGTTATGGCGTGATCGAGAAGGCGGCACTCGGGATCAAGGATGGCCGGATCACCTGGATTGGGCCGATGGATGCGGTGCCGGGTGAGGCCGACCAAGTCGACCGGCTGGCCAGTCGCTGGGTGACGCCGGCGCTGATTGATTGCCACACCCATCTCGTCTTCGCCGGCGATCGCTCCGACGAGTTCGAGCGGCGCCTTGGCGGCGAAAGCTATGAGAGTATTGCCCGCTCTGGCGGCGGTATCGCGCGCACCGTAAATGCGACCCGGCAGGCCGGCGTGGCCGAGCTGGCAGGCGGCGCGCTTGCCCGGCTCGACTCCCTGGCTCAGGAGGGTGTGGGCACGGTCGAGATCAAGTCCGGCTACGGGCTTACGCTGGAGAGTGAACGGACCATGTTGCGGGCGGCCCGCGGGGTTGAGCGGGCGTCCGGCATGCGGGTCTCGGCCACACTGCTCGCCGCCCATGCCATTCCGCCGGAATACAAGGGCGAGAGTGGCCGCTATATCGACGAGATTTGCATCCCGCTGATCCGGGAAGCGGCGCGCGACGGTCTGGCCGTTGCGGTCGATGCCTATTGCGAGGGGATCGGGTTTTCGCCGGAGGAGACACGACGTCTCTTCATTGCCGCCAAGGCGGCCGGTCTGCCGGTCAAGCTGCATGCGGACCAGCTCTCAGATACCGGCGGCGCCAGGCTGGTGGCCGAATTCGGTGGCCTGTCCGCTGACCATATCGAATACACCAATGCGGACGGGATCGCGGCCATGGCCAAGGCGGGCACGGTCGGCGTTCTGCTCCCCGGGGCCTTCTATTCCATTGGCGAAACAAAAGTGCCGCCGGTGGCCGCAATGCGTGCCGCCGGTGTGCCGATGGCCGTCGCGACCGACGCCAATCCGGGCACCTCGCCCTTGGTCTCCCTGCTCACCGCCGCCAACATGGCGTGCATCCTGTTCGGCCTCACCCTGCCAGAGGCGCTTGCCGGCATGACCCGGCATGCGGCGCAGGCCCTGGGCCTGCAGGACGAGATTGGTACGCTCGAGGTCGGCAAGGCGGCGGATATCGCCATCTGGGATGTCGAACGGCCCGCGGAAATCATTCAATGGATCGGACGCCGGCCGCTGCATGGCCGCATCCTCGCAGGAGAGTGGCAGTGACAGCTGTGACCATCAAACCAGGCGCCATGGCGCTGTCCGACTGGGCGGAAATCTGGCACGGGGCGGGCCTGCGCATCGATCCTGCGGCCAAGGCGGATGTCGACGCCGCCGCCGCGACCGTTGATCGCCTGATTGCCTCGGGCCGGGCCGTCTATGGACTCAATACCGGTTTCGGGAAATTGGCCCAGACCCGTATCGCGGACGATGAATTGGCGATCTTGCAGGAGCGCCTTGTCCTCTCCCATGCGGCCGGGATTGGCGATCCGCTGGATGGCCGCATCGTGCGCCTGATCATGGCCCTCAAACTGGCCAGTCTGGGTCGCGGTGCGTCAGGCATTCGCTGGTCCACAATTGAGGCCATGCAGGCCATGCTCGATGCGGATGTCCTGCCGGTGATCCCGTCCCAGGGCTCGGTCGGTGCCTCCGGTGATCTGGCGCCGCTGGCCCATATGTCGGCCGCGCTGATCGGGGCTGGTGATGTCACATTCAAAGGCGAGCGGATGCCGGCGCGTGACGGTCTGGCCAAGGCGGGTCTGTCTCCGGTCCAGCTCGGCCCGAAAGAGGGTCTCGCCCTGCTCAACGGAACCCAGACCTCGACCGCCCTGGCGCTGGCCGGCCTGTTCGAAATCGAGGCCGGATTCCGGGCGGCCCTGGTTTCCGGCGCGCTCAGCCTTGATGCCGCCAAGGGCTCGATTGCGCCCTTTGACCCGCGCATTCACAGCCTGCGCGGCCATCCCGGCCAGATCGATGTTGCGGCGTCGCTGCGGACACTCCTGGACGGGTCGAATATCCTGAAAAGCCATGAAGGCTGCGAGAAAATCCAGGACCCGTATTGCCTGCGCTGTCAGCCGCAAGTCATGGGCGCCGTACTCGACCTCCTGCGTCAGGCCGCTTCCGTTCTGGAACGCGAAGCCAATGCGGTCACCGATAATCCGCTCATCTTTACCGACACCGATGAAGCCATTTCCGGCGGCAATTTCCACGCCGAGCCGGTCGCGTTCGCAGCCGATCAGATTGCCATGGCCGCTTGTGAGATCGGCTCCATCTGCGAACGCCGCATCGCGCTGCTCACCGACCCGGCGGTCTCCGGCCTGCCAGCCTTCCTGACGCCCAATCCGGGGATCAATTCCGGCTTCATGATTGCTCATGTGACGGCGGCGGCGCTGGTCTCGGAAAACAAGCAGAAAGCCTATCCGGCGTCAGTCGACAGCATTCCCACCAGCGCCAACCAGGAAGATCATGTCTCCATGGCGACCCATGGCGCCTTCCGCTTGCTGAAAATGTCCGAAAATCTTCACGCGGTGGTTGGCATCGAACTCCTGTGCGGGGCGCAGGGCACCGACTTTCACGTCGGATTGACCTCCTCGCCGGTGCTGGAAGCGGCCAAGGCGCGCTTGCGGCTCGCGGTCCCGGCCTATGGCGACGACCGCTACTTTGCCGACGACATCGCCAATGCGCGCGATATCGTGGCGGGCAGGGGGCTTGTTGCGGATGCGGGCACGCTTCCCGGGATAGCCTGATGGACGTCTACACGCTCAAGCGCGGCACCGCGCCGCTTGTTGTTTCCATGCCGCATTCGGGCACCGCGCTGGCGCCCGGACTGGCGCAACGCCTGACCGATCCGGCGGGCGGATTGCCGGATACCGATTGGCACATCCCGGAACTCTATGACTTCCTGGACGCGATGGGCGCGACGGTGATCCGCGCCAATTACTCGCGCTATGTCATCGACCTCAATCGCGACCCGACGGGGTCCTCGCTCTATCCGGGGCAGGCGACGACCGAACTGGTCCCGACCACCCTGTTCGACGGCACGCCGATCTATCGCGGCGGCGAGGCGCCCGATGATGACGAGATCGAGCAGCGCCGGACTGATTTCTATGATCCCTACCACCGCGCCCTGACCGAGACGCTGATGGCGACGCGCATGGAGCATGGTTATGCCTTGCTCTGGGATGCGCACTCCATCGCCTCGCAAGTGCCACGCCTGTTCGAGGGCGTGTTGCCGGATCTCAATCTGGGCACGAATGGCGGCGAGAGCTGTGACCGGATGGTCGAGCGATGGGCGGTCAAGGCGATGATGGATCACGAGGAGTATGCCTCCATCGTCAATGGCCGCTTCAAGGGTGGTTTCATCACCCGCGCCTTTGGCCGTCCGAGCCAGAATATCCACGCCCTGCAGATGGAAATCGCCCAGTCCGCCTACATGACTGAGGCCCCGCCCTGGACAGTCGACAAGGACAAGGCCGACCAGCTGCGCGCTGCGCTCAAGGACGTCATCCAGGCCGCCCTGGATGCGGCAAGAAACTTGTATTCCGGAGAGGTGAAGTAAATGACCCAGACCCGCCGTGACAATTCCCGCATCATCCGCGCCAAGCATGGCAGCGAACTCGACGCCACCCATTGGGCCGCCGAAGCGCCCTTGCGCATGCTGATGAATAATCTCGACCCGGACGTGGCCGAGAAGCCGGAAGACCTGGTCGTCTATGGCGGGATCGGCCGGGCCGCGCGGGACTGGGAAAGTTATGACCGTATCGTCGCGACCCTGAAGCGCCTGAAGGAAGACGAGACGCTTCTGGTCCAGTCCGGCAAGCCGGTCGGCGTGTTCCCGACCCACAAGAATGCGCCGCGTGTCCTGATCGCTAATTCCAATCTCGTGCCCAACTGGGCCAATTGGGATCATTTCCGCGAGCTCGATAAGAAGGGCCTGATGATGTACGGCCAGATGACGGCCGGCTCGTGGATCTATATCGGTTCGCAGGGCATCGTTCAGGGCACCTACGAGACCTTCGTCGAGGCGGGTCGCCAGCATTACAATGGCGATCTCACCGGCAAGTGGATACTGACCGGCGGGCTTGGCGGCATGGGCGGCGCCCAGCCGCTGGCGGCGACCATGGCCGGCGCTTCCATGCTGGCGGTCGAGTGCCAGCCGAGCCGGATCGAGATGCGGCTGAAGACCGGCTATCTCGACAAGAGCGCCACCACGCTGGACGAGGCACTCGAGCTCATCAACGCCGCCTGCGCCAGGGGTGAGGCGGTCTCCGTCGGCCTCTTGGGCAATGCCGCCGAGGTCTTCCCCGAACTGGTGAAGCGCGGCGTCAAGCCGGACATGGTCACCGACCAGACCTCCGCCCACGACCCGGCCAATGGCTATCTGCCCGCTGGCTGGACCCTCGCCGAATGGGACGAAAAGCGCGAGAGCGATCCTGCCGCTGTTGAAGCCGCTGCGAAAGCCTCCATGGCCGAGCAAGTGAAGGCCATGTTGGCGTTTTGGGAGCAAGGCATCCCGACGCTCGATTACGGCAATAATATCCGTCAGATGGCGCATGATGAGGGCGTCACCAACGCCTTCGATTTCCCCGGTTTCGTGCCGGCCTATATCCGCCCGCTCTTCTGCCGCGGAATCGGTCCCTTCCGCTGGGCGGCGCTGTCGGGTGATCCCGAAGACATCTACAAGACCGACGCCAAGGTGAAGGA
>NZ_CAJQOO010000055.1 GCF_905480005.1 uncultured Maricaulis sp. | reverse complement strand
GGTCAGGCGCCGCCAGGAGCGGGTCTCCAACAAGAATGGCGAGCGCTTCGCCTGGACAACATTGTCCGATCCGACCGGGGAGTTCGAGGTCTTCGTCAATTCCGACCTCCTGATCAGCTCGCGCGACATTCTCGACAGCGGTCAGGCCGTGATGGTCAATTGCCGGGTCGATGAGCGCGACGAACAGATTTCCTTCTTTGCCGACAAGATCGAACCGCTCGACACCAAGATCTCGGCGGAGCGTCTGCGGATCCGGCTCGATGCCGCCGATGCCCTGGCTGGTGTCCACGCCCGGCTCGAGCGGGCCAATGGTCGCAAGGATGCGTCCCATGACGCCATGATCGAGCTGTTGATGCCACTGCGCGATGGTGGCGAAATCGAGATGCGTCTGCCCGGCCGCCACAGCGCCGATGCCGCGCTGCAGGCCGCCCTGAAAGGGGTGAAGGGCGTCGCCTCGATCGAGAGTGCCTGACTGCGGTCCCGTATCGCATGTCTGGACTGCTTTTCCGGCGGGTCTGCCCGCTTGCCAAGGCGCCCTCGCAAGCCTATAAGCCGCGCCATTACGCACACGGGGCTACGTCCGGTCTTTGACCTGACGCTCCGGTGTCGCCTGCATGTGCAGGTGGCTCCGCTCCGTGGAGGCCAACCGGAAAAGGAAAATCGATGGCTCTCCCTGATTTCAGCATGCGTCAGCTGCTTGAAGCTGGTTGTCACTTTGGACACCAGACCCACCGCTGGAACCCGAAGATGAAGGATTTCATCTTTGGCGAGCGGTCCAACATTCACATTATCGACCTCTCCCAGACCGTTCCGCTGCTGCACCAGGCCCTGGTGAAAGTGCGCGAGACGGCTGCCAAGGGCGGTCGCGTCCTGTTTGTCGGCACCAAGCGCCAGGCCCAGGACCCGCTGTCCCAGGCTGCAGGTCGCTGCGCCCAGTACTACATGAATCAGCGCTGGCTCGGCGGTACGCTGACCAATTGGCGCACCATCTCGAACTCCATCGCCCGCCTGCGCGAGCTGGAAGGCATGTTCGAGAATGAGGGCGGCATGGCCGGCCTGACCAAGAAAGAACAGCTGATGCTGACCCGCGAGCGCGAAAAGCTCGACCGTTCGCTGGGCGGTATCAAGGACATGGGCGGCACGCCGGACCTGATGTTCGTGATCGACACGAACAAGGAAGGCATCGCCATTCAGGAAGCCAAGAAGCTTGGCATTCCGGTCATCGCCGTGGTCGACACCAATTGCGATCCGGACCTGATCGACTTCCCGATCCCGGGCAATGATGACGCCTCGCGCGCCATCTCGCTCTATTGTGACCTGATCGCCGACGCCGTCCTCGACGGCATGAGCGACAGCCAGATGGCGATGGGCATGGATCTGGGCGAAGCGGAAGCACCGATCGAGACCCTGGTCGAAGCCGCTCCGGTCGAGGAAGCTGCCGCTGAAGAGGCTCCGGCTGCAGAGGCTGCGGTTGAAGCAGCTCCGGCTGCTGAAGGCGAGGCCGCTGCCACGGATACGTCATCCGAATCTGACAAGACCGAAGCGTAACGCTTCGATCCAAATCGAAATCCAGGAGAAACCGATGGCTGCCATTACCGCTGCTCTCGTGAAGGAACTGCGCGATAAAACCGGCGTAGGCATGATGGACTGCAAGAAGGCGCTCGGCGAGACTGACGGCGACTTTGAAGCCGCTGTCGACTGGCTGCGCAAGAAGGGCCTGTCCAAGGCTGCCAAAAAGGCGGATCGCGTCGCCTCTGAAGGCCTCGTCGCCGTGTCCACCGATGGTGGCAAGGGTGCCGTGGTCGAGGTGAACTCGGAAACCGACTTCGTGGCCCGGAACGAGAAGTTCCAGTCGGCTGTGAAGGAAATCGCCGCTCTGACCATCAGCGCCGGCGCTGATGTCGCTGCCATCAAGGCCGCCAAGTTGGCCTCCGGTGACAGTGTCGAGGATCACCTCACCAGCCTGATCGCCACGATCGGTGAGAACATGTCCCTGCGCCGCGCCGCCGTCGTGACGGCCGCGCCGGGCGTGGTTGCCTCCTATGTCCACAATCCGGCTGTTGCCGACATGGGCGCCATCGGCGTTCTGGTCGGTCTGAAGTCGGACGGTGACAAGGCCAAGCTCGCCGAGCTGGGTCGCAAGATTGCCATGCATGTCGCTGCCGGTTCGCCGGCCGTGGCTGTCTCGGTCGATGTCGACGGTGTCGACAGCGCGATCGCTGACAAGGAACGCGAAGTCTTTGCCGACCAGGCCCGCCAGGCCGGCAAGCCGGACAACATCGTCGAGAAGATGGTGGAAGGCCGCATGCGCAAATTCTACGAGGAAGTCGTGCTCCTGAAGCAGGCTTTCGTGATGGATCCGGATTCGACCATCGAGCAGGTGCTCGAAGCGGCTGCCAAGGACCTGGGTGCCCCGGTCGAGATCTCCGGTTTCGTCCGCATGGCGCTGGGTGAAGGCGTCGAGAAGAAAGAAGAAGATTTCGCGGCGGAAGTTGCAGCTGCAACTGGCCAGTCCTGATCCTTCTGACAACAAGCGGCGGCGCTTCCCAGCGCCGCCGCTTACTATATGCTGCACGCCGTGACTGATTCATCTGTATCCGGGCCGGCTGAGGGCCATGCTGGGGCGCCGAAATTTCGGCGTGTCCTGCTGAAAGTGTCTGGTGAGGCCCTGATGGGCTCCCAGAATTATGGCATCGACATCGATACCGCTGACCGGATTGCGCGCGAAGTCGCCGCAGCCGTCGCCGCGGGAACCGAGATGTGCCTCGTCATAGGCGGTGGCAATATCTTCCGCGGCCTCTCGGGCGCCGCGAAGGGGATGGACCGGGCCGCTGCCGACTATATGGGCATGCTGGCCACCGTCATGAACGCGCTGGCCATGCAGACGGCGCTGGAACGGATCGGGGTCCAGACGCGGGTCCAGTCGGCCATTCCCATGACCACGGTCTGCGAGCCCTATATCCGGCGCCGTGCCACGCGACACATGGAAAAGGGCCGGGTCGTGATCTTTGCCGCCGGCACTGGCAATCCCTTCTTCACGACGGATACCGCTGCTGCGCTGCGCGCCGCCGAAATGGGCTGCGATGCGCTCCTCAAGGGCACGCAGGTGGATGGTGTCTATGCCGCCGATCCGCGGACCAATCCCGATGCCGAGCGCTATGACCAGCTGGACTATCTCGATGTGCTGACCCGTGACCTCAAGGTCATGGACGCCTCGGCGGTGACGCTGATGCGTGAAAATGCGATACCGATTGTCGTGTTCGACATCCACAAGACCAATGGTCTTGCGCGTGTGCTGGCCGGGGAGGGCCTGTGCACCATGATCGGCAAGATGAAGACCGACATGTCAGCCGGCTGACAACAGGAAAGAGCAAGAACGCCATGAGCGACGAGTATGACGAAAATGATCTGAAGCGGCGCATGGACGGAGCCATCGAGGCCCTGCGCAAGGAGTTTGGCGGCCTGCGGACCGGTCGGGCCAGCGCTGGCCTTCTCGACCCGATCAAGGTGGAGGCCTATGGCACGCCGACCCCGATCAGCCAGGTCGGAACGGTCTCGGTACCCGAGCCGCGCATGATCACGCTGAATGTCTGGGACAAGGGCCTCGTGGCGGTTGTCGACAAGGCGATCCGGAATTCCGGCATCGGCCTGAATCCGGTCGTCGAAGGCCAGCTCCTTCGCATTCCGATCCCGCCGCTGAATGAAGAGCGCCGCGCAGAGATCGCCAAACTGGCCGGCAGCTATGCCGAGCATGCCCGTGTCGCGGTTCGCAATGTGCGCCGCGACGGCATGGACGCGCTCAAGAAGATGGAGAAGGATGGCGACTTGTCCGAGGACGAGTTGAAAGCCTTTTCCGAGGATGTCCAGAAGTTCACCGATGAGGCCATCAAGCGGATTGATGAGAGCCTGAAGGGCAAGCAAGAAGAGATCATGCAGGTCTGATCATCCCGTTTGGCGGAGCGAAAGAATGAGTGACGACGCTTCCGCTGACCAGCCGGGTCCGAGGCACGCGGCCATCATCATGGACGGCAATGGCCGCTGGGCGAAATCCCGCGGCCGCCCGCGCTCCTTCGGGCATAAGCGCGGCGTCGAGACTGTCCGCCGTACTGTCGAGGATGCCGGCGATCTGGGCGTGCGCTACCTCACCCTGTTTTCCTTTTCGACGGAGAATTGGAGCCGCCCGGCCGATGAGGTCGGCGCCCTGTTCGAATTGCTCAAGCATTATGTCGAGGCTGACCTGGAAGGTCTGGCCAGGCGCGGAGTGCGAATCCGGATCATTGGCCGTCGCGACAATCTGGGGCCGGACCTGATTGCGATCATTGACCGTGCTGAAGCCCGCACGCGGGAGAATGCCGAGTTTCACCTGACGATCGCCTTCAATTATGGCGGACGCGATGAATTGCTGCGCGCCAGCCAGTCGGTCGCGCGCGCCGCTGCAGACGGCACCCTCAATCCCGACACGCTGGATGAAGCCGGTCTGGCAGGCCATCTGGATACGGCTGAACTGCCCGATGTCGACCTGATGATCCGGACCAGCGGCGAGCAACGGATTTCCAATTTTCTGCTCTGGCAGGCCGCCTATGCCGAGCTGGTTTTCCTTGACGTGCTGTGGCCGGACTTTGACCGCCAGGACCTGGCCCGGGCGATAGACACCTACCGACAACGCAGCCGTCGCTATGGAGGCGTGGATGCCGGCGCCGCGTGATCCGGTCTTCCGGCGTCGTCTGATCTCAGCCCTCATCCTCGGCCCGCTGGCGGTGGGGCTGCTCTGGGTTGGCGATCTCGCCTTCACCGCCTGGGTGGCGGCTTTCGCGGCCGCAATGGCCTGGGAATGGATACACATGTCCGACCGGGATGCGCCGCCGGTCGCCTATGCGATCGCCTGTGCTACCGCGTCAGGAACGGTCCTTCTCGCCGGTCAGACCAATGTCATGGATGCGCTGGCCTGGGGCGCCGCGGGGACGCTGGCGAGCGGTATCGAGCGCTGGCGGCGCGGCTGGTCGAGCGAAGTCCTCGGAATCCTCTATGTCTCGCTCAGCGCCGCCTTGCTGGCCTCCATGCGCGCCGAGCCGGATCATGGCCTCAAGGCGGTCATCCTTCTCTTTTCCATTGTCTGGGCAGCGGACAGCCTGGCCTATCTCGTCGGCACCTGGATTGGCGGACCCAAACTCCTGCCGCAAGCCAGCCCGAAGAAGACCTGGTCGGGTTTTCTTGCCGGCGTGGTTGCCGGATGCGCAGCCGGCTGGGCGACGGGCAGTCTGTTCGGTCTCGACCTGGTCCGGGTGATCCCGTTTGCGCTCATCGTCGCGCTCGCATCGGTGGGCGGCGACCTCGCCATGTCGGTGTTCAAGCGCAGTTTCGGGGTCAAGGATTCCGGGACGCTGATACCGGGCCATGGCGGGGTGCTTGACCGTGTCGATGCCCTGATGCTGGCGGTGATTGGCGCGGTATTGGCGATGCGTCTTTGGCCGCTGGGCTGGGGGGCGGGGTGATGGCGCGCCGTATTTCCATCCTGGGCGCGACCGGTTCGGTCGGCCTCGCCACGCTGGACCTGATCGGCCGTGCCGATCCGGGCCAGTACAAGATCGTCGCGCTCACCGCGAAGACGAATGCGGCCGAGCTGGCCCGGCAGGCCATCCGCTTTGATGCCGAGTGCGTTGCCATTGCCGACCCGGCTGCGGCCACGGCGCTCCAGGCCGCGCTCAAGGATTACCCGGCGATCGAGATCGGCGTCGGGGAGGCGGCCGTCTGCGAGATGGCGGCCCGCAATGCCGATTGGGTCATGGCCGCGATTGTCGGAGCCGCCGGGCTCAAGCCGACGCTCGCAGCGCTGCGGCAGGGCCGTTCCCTCGCGTTTGCCAACAAGGAATGCCTGGTCTGCGCGGGGTCGCTCTTCATGGACGAGGCGGCGCGGTGCGGGACCACGCTCCTGCCGGTCGACAGTGAGCACAATGCCGTGTTCCAGGTCTTCGATCCGGCGCAAAGGGAGACCATCCGTTCGATCACGCTGACCGCATCCGGCGGCCCGTTCCGGGAAGCCAGTCGCGCGGTGATGGCGAAAGCCTCGAGAGCGGACGCCCTGGCCCACCCGACCTGGGAGATGGGGGCCAAGATCACGATCGACAGTGCCACCATGATGAATAAGGGGCTGGAAGTGATCGAGGCCTGCTGGCTGTTCGATCTCCCGCCGGACCAGGTCGATGTGGTGGTGCATCCGCAATCCATCGTCCACGGCCTCGTGGAATATGCCGACGGCTCGCTTCTGGCCCAACTTGGGTCACCGGACATGCGCACGCCGATCGCCAGCGCGCTGGCCTGGCCCAGGCGCATGGCAGCGCCGGTTGAACGATTGCGGCTGACGGATATCGGTCGTCTCGATTTCCAGCCACCGGATCTGACGCGTTTCCCCGCCATCCGCCTGGCCAGGGAGGCAATTGACGCTGGCGGCATCGCGCCGGCCGTGCTCAACGCAGCCAATGAGATTGCGGTGGAGGCCTTCCTCGCGGATCGCATCCGCTTCCTTGACATCGCGGCAGGTGTTGAAGACGTTCTCGAGCGCAGTATCTCCGATGCTGACATGCCCCAGGCGCTAACGGCTTTTGAAGATGTTTTTGCCATTGATGCCCGGGCGCGCCAGATGGCACGGGACTTGATGGTCGAGCGCCAAACAAACCCATAATCACAGGCAGTTATTCATGGACCTGATCGGCAGCGGTTTCCTGACCATTTTCTCCTTTGTCTTCCTGATCTCGATTGTCGTCGTGATTCATGAGCTTGGGCATTATTGGGCCGGACGTGTCTGCGGTGTTCATGCGGAAGCCTTCTCGATGGGTTTCGGTCCGACACTGTTCTCATGGCGGGACAGTCGCGGCACGGTCTGGCGCGTCGCAGCCCTGCCGCTGGGCGGTTATGTGAAATTTCTCGGTGATGCCGGCGCGGCGAGCGAGCCGGATGCCGGCAAGCTGGACCAGCTTCGCGCCCAGATGGGTGAGGCGGCCGACCGCTGCTATCATTTCAAACCGATCTGGCAGCGCGCCTTCATCACGGCGGCGGGTCCCATCGCGAACTTCATTCTGGCGATCTTCATTTTCGCCTCACTCGTGCTGACCCTTGGCAATCGCGAGCTGCAGCCTGTTGTCGGGGCTGTGGTTCCGGAGTCTGCGGCTGCCGCGGCCGGGATCGAGGTCGGCGACCGTTTCGTGTCGATCGACGGGCGCGATGTGAATACGTTCAACGACATCATGCGCATGGTGATTTCGGGCGGATCAAGTGAGCTGGATGTCGTGATCGAGCGCGATGGTAGCCAGGTGCCACTGCAAATTATCGCCCAGCGCAATACCGTGGAAGATGAATTCGGCGGATCGCGCCGCCTCCCGCAACTGGGTGTGCAAGCCTATTCGGACCCGATAATCGGGGGCGTCGTGCAGGACAGTCCTGCCCACAGCGCCGGATTCGAATCTGGCGACCGGATTATCGCGGTAGACGGCGTTGCTGTTCGCAGCTTCCAGCAATTCTCCAATCACATTGATGGTCCTGCCGAGCGTGTAGAGGTGGAAATCCTTCGCGACGGCGAAACCCGGATCATCCGTACGGATGTCGGTCCGCCGAGCGAGGAGCCCGGGACAACTTCGCCGGCCTTTACACGTCTTGGTCTCGTTTCCACGGGTCTGATGGTGGATTATCGCCGCTTCAACCCGATCGAGGCTGTAGGCTATGGCGTCCAGCAGACCGGTGCGGTGGTTTCCACGACCGTTGATTATGTCGGGAACATCGTCACCGGACGTGCCTCACCGGAGCTCCTCAATGGTCCCCTGGGCATTGCCACAGCCGCAGGGCAGGTGGCTCAGCGGTCAATTGACGGACACGACAACGCCTTCAATGCCGCACGATCCTTGCTGATAAACCTGATAAATCTGGCTGGCGTCCTCTCGGTCGGACTGGGATTGGTCAATCTTCTACCGATACCCATCCTCGACGGCGGGCATTTGGTGTATTACGCCTATGAAGCGGTGGCGCGACGTCCACTGAGCATGAAGGCACAAGCACTCGGTTTCCGTGTGGGGCTTGTTTTCGTGCTCGGTATGATGCTTGTAGCGACCTGGAATGACCTGAATTATTTGCTCGGCCAGATTTTCTGACGATTTTCTGACCGGGCCCAGCAAAGCGGCGATCTTCCATGGCGAGTGTTCTGCGTGTGCTCTTCGCAGCCCTGATGACTGTGAGCGTGTCGGCTATAGCTTCGGCACAGCAAACGGGTGCGGAAGTTCCCGCAACGACCCAGCAAGAGGTGCAGCAACCCGCACCCGCGCCGGTGATCCGGCAAATCCTGGTCGAGGGCAATCAGCGGGTCGAAGCCGACACCGTCCTGTCCTATTTGCTGATCCAGCCCGGACAGCCCTTTGACGAACGTCTGGTAAACCTGTCCATCCAGACCCTGTTTGCGACCGGGCTTTTCTCGGACGCCCAGTTCGAGGACCGCGGCGAGATCGTGATCGTCCGGGTCCAGGAAAACCCGATCATCAACCGCGTGATTCTCGAGGGAAACAGCGCCATTGATGATGACAACATCACCGATGAGATCCAGGCCCAGCCCCGCGCGATCTTCACGCGCTCGCGGGTTCAGTCGGATGTTCAGCGCATTATCGAGGTTTATCGTCGTTCTGGTCGCTTCGCCGCGACCGTGACGCCCAAGATTGTCGAGCAGGCCCAGAACCGCGTCGATCTCATCTTCGAGATTTCCGAAGGCCCGGTGACCGGCGTCCGCCGGATCAATTTCATCGGCAATGAGAGCTATTCCGACCGCCGCCTGCGTCGCGAACTGGTGACGCGCGAATCGCGTTGGTGGCGTTTCTTCTCGTCGAATGACAATTACGACCCGGATCGTCTGGAATATGACCGCGAATTGCTGCGTCAATTCTATTCCAACCAGGGTTATGCAAACTTCCGCGTTCTCTCGGCGGTCGCCGAGCTGACGCCGGATCAGCGCGATTTCTACATCACCATCACCATTGATGAGGGTCAGGTCTATAATTTCGGCGAGGTCAATGTGACCACCGAGATTCCCGATCTCAATCCCGATTTCCTGCGGGCCATCCTGCCCGTCCAGGAAGGCGATCTCTTCCAGGGTCAGCTGATCGAGGACAGTATTGATGCGCTGACCTTCTCGGCCGGTGCGGCAGGCTATGCCTTCGTCAATATCCGCCCGCTGACCTCGCGCAATCGCGAAGACCGAACCGTTGACGTCGAATTCGTCATCGATGAAGGCCCGCGCGTCTATATCGAACGCATCGACATTGCCGGGAATACCCGGACGCTGGACCGCGTTATTCGCCGCGAGCTGGATATTGTCGAGGGCGACGCCTTCAACCAGGTCTTGATTGACCGCTCGCGGAACAATGTGCGCCGCCTGGGCTTCTTCGAGGAAGTCGAGGTCGAGGAAACGCCGGGTTCTGCGCCTGACCGGGCGCGGGTCAATGTCTCGGTCTCCGAGCAGCCGACCGGCGAGCTGGCCTTTGGCGCCGGTTTCTCCTCCACCGACTCCTTCCTGGTCGACCTGTCGATCTCGGAGCGCAATCTGCGAGGCCGCGGTCAATTCCTGCGCTTCCGTATCTCTGCGTCGTCGAATCGGGAATCACTGGATATCCGCTTCACCGAGCCGCGCTTCCTGGATCGTAACCTGGCCGCCGGTTTTGACCTGTTCCGGGTCAATTCGGACTTCCTGTCGGAAGCCTCCTTCCAGACCGAATCGACCGGTGCCAGCCTGCGGCTTGGCTTCCCGGTGACGGCGTCGACCAATCTCCAGCTCGGTTATACCTACCGGACGGATAATGTCCTGGTCTTCTCCTCGGCCTCCTCGGCCCTGCTGAACCAGGCCGGCAGCCGCAATACCTCGGTGCTGACCTATACGCTCAACTGGTCGCGCCTGAATGACCCGATCGAGCCGAGCAATGGCTACCGTCTTCAATTGACACAGGGCTTTGCCGGTATTGGCGGCGATGTCCGCTACGTGCGCTCGGAATTCAATGGCGCCATATATCGGCCCTTCTTCCCGGGTCTACTCGGCAATGACGTCGTGGCCAGCTTCACCATGAATGGTGGATTTGTCCTGCCCTGGGGCGGTGACTCGGTCCGTATTAATGACCGCTTCTTCAAGGGCGGGAACTCTTTCCGGGGATTTGAAGTGGCCGGTATCGGTCCGCGCGCCGTCTCGCGCGACCCGGACACGGGTGAATTGATCCGGGGCGATGCCCTGGGTGGCAGGCTTTATGCAGTGGGCGCACTGGAAGTCTCATTCCCGCTCGGTTTGCCCGAGCAGTACGGGGTGAGAGGGAGCTTGTTCACGGAGTTCGGCACGCTTGGCATGCTCGACTCCGCGGATCAGGTAGACGAGGGAACAAACGCGGTGTTCACGGTTGATGATCTGGCGCTTCGCGCGTCGGCCGGCCTGAGCATCTTCTGGGATTCACCATTTGGACCGGTCCGGTTCGACTTTGCGCAGGCTTTCATTCGGGAAGACTATGACAGGGCCGAATTCTTCCGGTTCAGTACGCGAACAGGGTTCTAAAACCATGAAACTGCTTAAAACGCTTCTGCTTCTCCCGGTCCTTGTGGCTGGCATCGCCGCCCCGGCGATGGCACAGGCGAACATTGCCGTCCTGAACGAAGAGCGCGTTCTGCGCGAGAGTGCTGCCGGCATCCATATCGCCGCGCGCATGCAGGAAATCGCCCAGGAGATCGACAGCGAGCTCCAGGCCATGAGCCAGCCGATCCAGCAGGAAACCGAGCGCCTTAACGCCGAGACCGCGTCCATGACGCAGCAGGCGATCCAGGAACGCCCGGACCTGATGAGCCGCATCCAGACGCTGAACCAGTCGGCTCAGCAGTTCGAAGTCGTGCGTCGTGCCCGTCAGCAGGAAATTGTCCAGACCGAACGCCAGGCCATGCGCCCGGTGTATGAAGCGCTTGGCCCTATCCTGGAAGAAGTGGTCGCGGCCCAGGGCATCGACATGCTCATTGACCGTTCCAATCTGGTCTTCGCGTCGCCGGATCTCGACATTTCCGACGATGTGATTGCTCTGCTGAATACGCGCCTGCCGACCGTTCCGGTCACCCGTGTGCGCCTGCCGCAGAACGGTGCCGGCCAGCAGCAGCAATAATCAGCTGATACTCAGGGGGTAAAAGTGGCGGATCCGCGTTTCTTTGACCGGTTTGGCCCGCTTTCCCTGCAGGAGATCGCCGCGCTTTCGGGTGCGGCGATTTCTGATTCCGGGCAAGGTGGCCATCAGGTTTCGTCGGCTGTGCCGATCCGTGAGGGCACCCCCGGGGCCTTGTCCTATGCCGACAATGCCCTCGCGCTGGGTGACGGGTCTTTGCAGGGCGTTGCCGTTATCGTGACCGATGCGCTGGCGAATACTGCCGCCGGCCTCGGCGCCATTATCCTCACCCATTCGGCGCCCCGTACCGCCTTCGCACGGGCGCTTGCAGCCCTCGCAGCGCCGCGCAGCGCCGCGTCGACACAGCGTATCCATGAGACGGCAGAGATTGCCCCGGATGCGGTCATCGCCGCGACCGCGAGCATTGGGCCGGATGCACGGATTGCGGATCGCGTGCGTATCGGCCCGGGCAGCGTGATCGGGCCCGGCTGCCACATTGGTGCCGGCACGATCATCGGCGCCAATGTCACCGTGCTGTGCAGCGATATCGGCGCGGATTGCAACATTCTCTCGGGAGCCGTGATTGGTGAGGCGGGCTTCGGTATCGCAGTATCCGACAGCGGCACGATCGACATTCCCCATATGGGGCAGGTGGAGATCGCCGACAAAGTCACTATCGGGGCGAATAGCTGCGTGGATCGCGGTCTCTTCGGTCCGACACGGATCGGTGAGGGCACCAAGATCGATAACCTCTGTCATATCGGACACAATTGCACCGTGGGCCGCAATGTCGTGATGGCGGCCTATGGCGGCATTTCCGGCAGTTGCGTGATCGAGGATGGCGTCATGATGGGCGGACGGGTCGGTACCCATGATCATATCACGCTCCATGCCGGCGCCCGTATCGGCGGCAATTCCGCGGTTAGTCGCAATGTCCCGGCAGGTGAAACCTGGCTAGGCTCCCCGGCTCAGCCTATTGAAAATGAAATGCGTCAGATCGCGGCCCTGCGGCGTTTGATGCGGGCTACCCGAAAAAAGAAATAGGAAACGACTTCGTGTCCGACCGGATTGAACACCAGGAAATTCTCACGCTTCTTCCGCATCGCTATCCGTTCTTGCTGATCGATGCGGCGGAAGATTATCTGCCCGGCGAGTCGATCGTCGGGATCAAGGCCGTTACGGCGAACGAGCCATTTTTCCCGGGACATTTCCCTGGTAATCCGGTGATGCCGGGCGTGTTGATGATCGAGGCGATGGCCCAGGCTGGCGCGGTCTTGATGTACAAGACGCTCGACGTTCGCCCCGACAGCGCGACGGTCTTCTTCATGGGCGCCGACAAGGTCCGCTTTCGCGCACCTGTGCGTCCCGGCATGATGTTGCGCATGCCGGTGACGGTGACCGCTGCCCGCCATGGCGTGTTCAAGTTCAAGGGTGAGGTCTGGGCCGACGGCAAGCGGGCGGTCCAGGCTGAATTCTCCGCCAAGGCGATCGAGAATCCATGACCCGCTCCACCCAGATCCATCCCACAGCGATTATCGACCCGGCCGCGCAAATCGGTGACGGCGTCGAGATTGGCCCCTTCAGCATTGTCGGTCCGAAAGTCGTTCTGAAGGACCGCGTGCGTGTGATCTCCCACGTCACAATTGCCGGCAATACGACCCTGGGCGAGGATTGCGTCCTCTATCCGGGGGCCCAGATCGGCCATCCGCCCCAGGACTTCAAATACCAGGGCGAGGATACCGAACTCATCATCGGGCAGCGCAATATCCTGCGCGAGAATGTGACCATGCATCCCGGCACCACATTTGCCCGGGGCCGCACGGTTGTCGGGAATGACGGCTACTTCATGGTCGGCTCCCATGTCGCCCATGATTGCATTGTCGGGGACCGCGTCGTGTTTGCGAATTGTGCGGCGATTGGTGGCGAGACGGTGATCGCGGACCACGCCATCCTTGGTGGCTATGCGGGCATTCATCAAAAAAGCCGTGTCGGGCGCCATGCCTTCATCGGTGCGATGGCGATGGTGACCGCGGACGTGATTCCCTACGGGTCGGTTATCGGCAATCACGCGCACCTGGCTGGACTGAATGTGGTCGGGCTGAAACGCCGTGGCATGCCGCGCGAGACCTTGCGCGAATTGCGCGCGGCCTATCGTCTCCTGTTTGCGCAGGAAGGCACGTTCGAGGAGCGTGTCGCGGATGTGGCACACCTCTATTCGGGCAATGCGCCGATCGCGGAAATCATCGATTTCATCCGGGCGGACGCAAAGCGGTCCATCTGCATGCCGAATGACTAAAACCGTCTGGACAAAGCTGGGCCTGCTGGCCGGAGGCGGTGACCTGCCGCTCGAGATCCTCAAGGCAAGCGGCGATCGCCCGGTTCATGTTGTGGTATTGCGCGGGTTTGCAGACCGTGATTATGCGCCCTTCGAAACCTCATCGCGCTCAGTGGGCGAGATTGGCGGCATCATCAAGGATCTGCGTGCGGCGGGCTGTGATGCGGTCTGTTTCGCCGGCTATGTCACGCGGCCCGATCTCTCGACACTTAAAATGGATGCGCGAGGCCTGATCATGGCGCCCCGCGCCCTGGCCGCAGGTCGCAAGGGCGATGATGCGATCATTCGCGTTGTCGTCGCCGAGTTCGAGCAGGCCGGGTTTGCGGTCGTCGGCGCTGACAGCCTGTTGGCCAAGGACGGGCTGCCGGCCGGATTGATCGGGACGGTCGAGCCCGATGAGACGAACCGCGCCGACGCCGTCAAGGCCATGGAAGTCGCCGCGGAAATCGGTCGGCTTGATATCGGCCAGGGTGCCGTCGTTGCGGATGGCGTTGTGCTCGCTGTGGAGGCCCAGGAAGGCACCAACGCGATGCTGGAGCGCGTGGCGGGGCTGCCGGCCACCCTGCGCGGCAGCGAGGCGGCGCGTTGCGGCGTGCTCGCCAAACGTCCCAAACCGATCCAGGAGCGGCGTGTGGACCTGCCCACGATCGGTGTCGACACGGTGGAGCGCTGCGCCGCGGCGGGTTTGGCGGGGATTGTCCTGGAGGCTGACGGGGCGCTGATCGTGGATCGCGACGGTGTCCGGGCGGCCCTGAACCGTCATGGCCTGTTTGTGCTCGTCGAGCCGGCGCGATGAGCGAACCGCACGTCTTCCTCGTCGCAGCTGAACGTTCCGGAGATCTTCTGGGGGCTGGGCTGGGGCGTGAACTGCGCAGCCTGACAGCCGACAAGATCCGCTTGTCGGGTATTGGCGGTTCGGCGATGGCGGAGCAGGGCATTGAAAGTGCGATCAGCATCGACGGGCTCAGCATTCTGGGCTGGATTGACGGCCTGAAAGCGTATTCGCGGGTCAAGCAGGCGGTCTCCGAGGCCGTCGACGCAATTCTGGCGGCAAAGCCGGATGTCGTCGTCCTGATTGATTCCTGGGGCTTCACCCTGCGCGTGGCGCAAGGCGTTCGCGCCGCGGACCCTGCCATCCGCCTCGTCAAATATGTCGGCCCCCAGGTCTTTGCCACGCGGCCCGGTCGCGCGGAGACCCTGGCTGCGAGCGTCGATGAACTCCTGACCATTTTGAGCTTTGATGCCCCGTATTACGAGGCGCACGGCCTGCCTGTAACCTTTGTCGGCAACCCGACCCTGGAGCGCTTGCCGCGCGGTGATGGCGCAGCATTCCGCAGCCGTCACGGGATCGCAGCCGATGAAGCGGTTCTCGTCGTCCTGCCGGGCAGCCGGCCGTCGGAAATCCGGCGCATGATGCCGCCCATGGTCGAGGCGCTCAAACGCCTGACCCGCGGTCATGATGATCTGCGGCTCGTCCTGCCGGTCGCCGATCCGGTCGCCGACCAGGTCGACGCCGCCATCGCGGTCCATCCGGTTCTGCAATCGGCCATACGCGTGGGCGAGACGGAGAAGGCTGATGCCTTCGCCTCGGCCGATCTGGCGCTGGCCTGTTCGGGTACGGTGGTCACCGAATTGGCGACCGCGGGTGTGCCAACGATCACCGGTTACAAGCTGGGCTGGATCACCTGGGGGCTGGTTCGGGCATTCAACCTGCTCAAAACCCCCCATATCTCGCTCGTGAACATCGCCGCTGATGCCCGCTTGGTGCCGGAGATCATCCAGCTCAAATGCACAGGCAAAGTGCTCGCCGATGAGGTTGAGCGCCTGTTGGCTGATCCTGGTCGGCGCGCTGAGCTGTCGGTGCGATTGCAGGCGGTCACGTCTGAAATGCGCGGATCGGGTCAGGCCAGCCGACGCGCGGCCGAAGCGGTTCTCGCCGGGCTTGATTGACCGGGCCCCGCGCTCTGCGCAGACGACGATCGCTTCAGGCTCAAGAAAAAAGGCCGCTCCAGATGGAGCGGCCTTTCTTTTGGGTGAGCACGGGGTCGATCAGCGATTTGCCAGGTCAACATAGTCGCGCGGCGTCGCACCGGTGAAGAGCTGGCGCGGGCGGCCGATCTTCTGGCTCGGATCTTCCAGCATTTCCGACCATTGCGCGATCCAGCCGACGGTCCGGGCGAGCGCGAAGAGGACGGTGAACATCTCGGTCGGGAAACCCATCGCCTTGAGGGTGATGCCCGAATAGAAATCGATGTTCGGGTAGAGTTTTTTCTCGACGAAATAGGGGTCTTCCAGCGCGATGCGCTCGAGCTCCATGGCGACCTGCAAGGTCGGGTCATTGCGAACGCCCAGCACATCGAGAACCTCGTGGCAGGTGTCACGCATGACTTTCGCGCGCGGATCGTAATTCTTGTAGACGCGGTGACCGAAGCCCATCAGGCGGAACGGATCAGACTTGTCCTTCGCCTTGGCGACATATTCGGGAATCTTGTCGACCGAGCCGATCTCGGTGAGCATGTTCAGCGCGGCTTCATTGGCACCGCCATGCGCCGGGCCCCAGAGCGAGGCGATACCGGCTGCGATACAGGCGAACGGGTTGGCACCCGAAGAGCCGGCGAGGCGCACGGTCGAGGTCGAGGCGTTCTGCTCGTGGTCAGCGTGCAGGATGAAGATCTTGTCCATCGCCTTGGCGAGAACCTTGTTGCTCTCGTAATCCTCGGCCGGCACGGCAAAACACATGCGCAGGAAATTGGCGGCATAATCCATGTCATTGCGCGGGCTGATGAATGGCTGGCCAATGGCATATTTGAAGGCGCGTGCCGCGATCGTCGGCATTTTGGCAATCATGCGGTGGCTGGCGATCGTGCGCGCCTCGGGATCATTGATATCCGTTGAGTCGTGGTAGAAGGCGGACAGCGCTCCCACCGTGCCGACCATGATGGCCATCGGGTGGGCATCGCGACGGAAACCGCGAAAGAACTGGTCAAACTGGTCGTGCAGCATCGAGTGGCGGCGAATCGTCCAGTCGAATGTCTCCAGCTCACCGGATGAAGGCAGCTGACCATTCATCAGCAGATAGCAGACCTCGATGAAGGACGAGCTGTCGGCCAGTTGATCGATCGGATAGCCGCGATAGAGCAAGGTGCCCTTGTCGCCATCGATATAGGTGATCTGGCTTTCGCAACTCGCGGTCGAGGTGAAGCCGGGATCATAGGTGAACATGCCGGTCTGGGCGTAGAGCTTGCGAATGTCGATGACATCCGGTCCGATCTCGCCAGAGAAAACCGGCAATTCCAGAGATTGGCCGTTGTAGTTCAGCGTGGCCGATCCGTTCGGTTTGGCTTTGTTTTCCATCTCGTCATCCCCATGGTTCGCGGCTAAGCGGGCATAGCCGGTGTCATCTGATCCTTGATACGAGCCAGCGCCTCATCCCGACCAATCAAGGTCATGACGAGAGCCAGGTCGGGAGCGGGTGCTCCGCCGGTCAGCGCTGCGCGCAGCGGCTGTCCGATTTTGCCAAAGCCGACCTCTTCGGCCTCGGCGAATTCCTTGAGCGCGTTGGACAACGCGTCTTCCGTCCAGGCATTCACATGGCCGAGTTCGGTGAACAGGCGGTAAAGCCGGGCGCGAGCCTCTTCATCCTTGAGCGGTTTCGCGGCCTTGCCCTCGATCCGGAACGGGCGCGATTTGAGCAGAAAATAGCTCTGCCCTGCCAGTTCTTCCAGTGTCGCTGCGCGGGTTTTGAGCGCCGGCATCGCGGCCAGCAATCGCTCCTGCGTGATATCGGCTTGCGGGATACGATCTTCAAGCCCGTCGAGAAAGGGCATCACCAGTTCGACCAGGCGCGCATCATCGGCCCGAGCCAGATGATGGCCATTGATATGGTTCAGCTTGTCGATGTCCATCCGGGCCGGCGCCTTGTTGAGCCCGGCGAGATCGAAGGCGGCGATGGCCTCGGCATCGCTGAACAATTCCTGGTCGCCATGGGACCAGCCCAGGCGCAGCAGGTAATTGCGCAGCCCCTCGGGGAGATACCCCATATCGCGATAGGCCTCGGCCCCGAGCGCGCCATGACGCTTGGACAATTTCTTGCCGTCCTGGCCATGGATCAGCGGCACATGGGCAAAGACCGGGCGATCCCACCCCATCGCATCATAGATCTGGCTCTGACGACCGGCATTCACCAGATGATCATCACCGCGCACGATATGGGTGATCTCCATGTCATGGTCATCGACAATGACGGCCAGATTATAGGTCGGGTTGCCATCCGAGCGGAGCAGGATGAGATCGTCGAATTCCTTGGCGGCCCAGCGAACCTGACCCTGGACCGCGTCCTCGAGGAGGACATCCGTATCGGGCGCCTTGAACCGGACGGTAAAGGGTGTGTCGGCCGGCGCATCGGCCGGATCACGATCGCGCCAGGGCGAGCGCAGGGCGCGGCCGGCGGCGAAGGCCTCGTCGCGCAAGGCCTGGACCTCGTCCGACGAGCAATAGCATTTGAAGGCGTGGCCGTTCTCGAGCAGGGCATAGGCCACCTCCGCATGGCGCGCGGCGCGCTCGAACTGCGAGATGGCATCGCCGGTCCAGTCCAGACCCATCCAGCCCAGACCGTCGAGAATCGCGTCAATCGCGTCCTGGGTCGAGCGGGCCCGGTCCGTGTCCTCGATGCGCAGGAGGAATTCACCGCCATGGCGCTTGGCCAGCAGCCAATTGAACAAAGCCGTGCGCGCTCCTCCGATATGCAGGAAACCGGTGGGCGAGGGCGCGAAGCGCGTGCGGATCATCTTGGCGTTGTTTTGCAATTGCGAATTCATGTTGCACTGCGAGAAGGGAAAAGCGTGTTAGCATGAATATCAGCTTTTGCGATAGACCGAAGGCTGCTTCGTGCTTCAACCTGACGCAATCCTGCCGCACTCGGCAGCACACAAGACGAGGAAATCAGCCAAGCCGGTTGATCCCCTTGTGGAATTCAAGCCAAGCATCCTGGCTGCCCTGGCCGCAATAATCGGCTGCGGGCTCTATTTTTCCGTCCCCGAAGAGCCGTCTCGCAATCTGTTTCTCGCCCTGATTGCGCTCGCTGCGGTCCTGGCATCGGCATCCCGTTTTTCCCCTGAGAGCAGAAAACCCGTTTCGCGCCTTCTGGGGAAATCGGCCCTGGTCCTGTTGATCGGGACGGCTTTCGCCTGGCGTGCGCAGGAACACACCCTCGCACATCATGGTGATTCTGGTGTCGGGGTTCATTTTGAAAGCGGGCGAGAGGCGGTCACGATCGAGGGCTGGCTGGAAGCGATTGAGCGCAGCGGGTCCGGCCGCATGCGACTTCTGATCCGGACAGTGAGTGCGGATCCAGCGGCGCCGCGCCGGCAGCGGGTTCGGGTGTTGGGGGAGGCGGGCGATATTCAACCCGGTGACCCGATCCGTATCCGAGCCGTGCTGGCCACCCCGCGACCGGCGGCCGTGCCCGGCGGATATGATTTCGCCTTCCACGCAGCCTTTGCCGATATCCGGGCGACCGGCTTTGCCGTTGAGGCCGCCGCACCGGGGCCGGCGACGGGGCAGGACCGGATGGCCCGGCGCCTGGTGAGGCTGCGTGCCTCGCTCTCCGGCCATATTCGCGCGCGCATGGCGCCGCGACCGGGCGGGTTGGCGGCCGCGCTTCTGACGGGGGATCGCGCCCACATCGCACCGCGCGATGTCGACGCGCTACGCCAGTCCGGTCTCGGCCATGTCCTGGCGATCTCGGGCATGCATATGGCGCTGCTGGCCGGGGGCGTGTTTTTCGCGGTTCGCCTCCTTCTTTCCGGCCTGAGCCCGTGGGCGAGACGACATGATGCCGCCATACCGGCTGCCTGTGTGGCCCTGGCATTCGCCGCCGGCTACCTCCTTCTGTCCGGAGCGGGCATACCGACCCAGCGGGCCTTCATCATGATTGTCTCGGTCCTGGGGGCCGTCCTTCTGCGCCGCCGAGCCCTGTCCCTGCATACACTGTCGATTGCCGTTCTGGCCGTGTTGCTGCTGCAGCCTCAGGCCGTCATTACGCCGGGTTTCCAGATGTCCTTTTCCGCCGCCTCGGCCCTGATTGTGGTGGCGCGGGTGTGGCAGGCGCGCCGGCAGGCGGGATCCGGGCGCGGCGTGTTCGCCCAGATACGGCTCTTCGTTTCCGGCCTCGGCACGACCAGTCTCGTCGCCGGGAGTGCGACGGCGGGCTTCGCGGCCTTCCACTTTCACCGCATCGCCAGCTGGGGTCTCGC
>NZ_CAJQOO010000054.1 GCF_905480005.1 uncultured Maricaulis sp. | reverse complement strand
CCGCGCGCAACTCACCGACATCGGCGGCATCAACGCCGTCGAGCCAGTCCTCGCTGAATTCGGTCTCGTCGCCGGCCATGCCGGGCACGACGGCCCGCAAGGCCTCGATCAGGACCGGGCATTCCTCGACCACCTGGATCGTGCTGTGGGATCGCAGCACGCTGTCCAGCAGCGTCGTGCCCGAGCGCGGAAAGCCGATCAGGAAAGCCAGGTCGTGCCCCGCCTCGATACGCGGCGCCTCTTGCGGTGTTACCGCGGCCCGCACCCCCGACGCGATCTCGGCATCCAGTCGCCGCGACAGGCTCTCCAGCCGCGCCAGCGGGCGGGTGTGGTCACAAGGCCCGGCGATTTCCCAGCCGGTCTCCAACAATCGATTGCCGACCTCGAAATGACGCCAGGCCTCGTCATGTCGACCGAGCTGGTCCGCAATCCGGCCGGCTGTAAAGCGCGCGCCGCGCCGGGCCTCATCGGCAAGCCCGCCCGCCAGCGCCGCCTTGATGGCCTGATCAGCCTGTTCAATCTCGCCGGACCGCAGCAGGGCGCGGGCATGGGCGTGATGGAGGTCGGCCTGGTCCAGGTCAGCGCCCAGCTGGACCGCACCGGCATAGAGGCTCAGCCAGGCCTCTGGATCGAGATCGCGCTCATGGTAGATCGCGGCGGCGATCAGCAATGGGGCGGGCGGCGCCCCTTGCGCGAGTGCCGAGCGGAAGATGTCAGCGGCGGCCTCGCCATCCCCGCTCGCGTCCAGGACCCGCGCCTCGAGCAGATGCCAGTGCGCCGCCTCCCCGATCCGGGCGTCCGGCAAGCGCTCGAGCAGAGCCCTCGCCTTGTCCGGCCGGCCGTGGGCGAGGCAGTGATTGCAATAGGCATCGGCCAGACGCAGGCGCGGCCCGCAAAGGTCCAGAGCGCGCAGCAAGACGCGCTCGACATCATCGCGACGGGTCTCGGCCTCGCTGAGGACCGTCGCCAGCGCGTGCCAGCCATCGGTCTCGTCCGGCGCCAGCGCGATCGCGCGCCGGGCATTGAATTCCGCTTGCTGCCAATGGCCACAGGCCATGGCGAGGCGCGAAAGCGTGACCCAGAGACCGGGACGCTCGGGCAGAACCCAGACCAGGGCCCGACCGGTCTCAAGAGCCTGTGCCGGGTCACCCCCTGCCGCAGAGGCTGCGAGCGACGCCAATTGATCTGCCGCGGCGGTCTGCCCGGACCGGTCCGCCATGCCATCGAAACGGGCCCTGATGGCGTCATCGGCGGGATATTGCGCGGCGGCCGCCTTCAGGGACGCATCATCGGGCAGGCGTCGGCAAGCCTGGTCGAGACAGGCGGCGCCCCGGGCCGTCTCACCGAGTTCCACCAGCGTTCGCACCAGACCAATCCAGAAGCCGGCCTGGTCCGGCCGCAAGCGTGTCGAGGTGAGAAAGCACGGCAATGCCAGCCAGGGCTGGCCCGCCATCAGGCTGACGGCACCCAGATTATTGTGGGCGCTGGCCAGATGCGGATCGAGATCGAGCGCCCGGCACCAGGCCAGGGCCGCGCCGTCACGATCCCCTGCCTTCAGACAGGTATTTCCCTCTGCGATGAAGGCTTTGACGGCTTCGCTCATGATGATGGCACATCCCCTGTTCTGCGCGCCAGTATCGCGAGCGGGTCGGTCAGGCGGCAAGTCGGGCGCGCAGAGGCGGTCTGGCGCCGGGTTCAACCATCGCTTCGCTATTGACCCGGCCCGCCACAGGGTCTAGCAGAGCGCCCGTTTACCCGCCCCTTGCCGCTGACCGATTCTGGTGGCTGTGACGGCGCCCCGCGAGACCCCTGGAGACATAGTCATGACGTCCACGCCGACCCAAACTCCAACCGGCGCGCTGGCGCTTGCCGACGGCTCCGTTTTCCTCGGTCATGGCACGGGCGCGACCGGCACTGCGCTGGGCGAAGTCTGCTTCAACACGGCGATGACGGGGCACCAGGAAATCCTGGCCGACCCGTCCTATGCCGGACAGGTCGTCTGCTTCACCTTCCCGCATGTCGGCAATGTCGGCGCCAATGCCGAAGACGAGGAAGCCGCGTCCGAAACGGCCCGCAAGGCCGCGGTCGGCATGATCAGCCGCGCCAAGATCACCCCGCCGGCGAGCTGGCGCGCCGAGCAGACCTTCGAGGAATGGCTGTGCGCGCGCGGCATTGTCGCCCTGACCCGGGTCGACACGCGCGCCCTGACCCGCAAGATCCGCGAAGGCGGCATGCAAATGTGCGCCATCGCCCATGATCCGGCCGGCAATATCGACATTGACGCCCTCAAGGCCGCCGCCGCCGGCGCCCCGACCATGGAAGGTCGCGAACTGGCCGCCGATGTCGCCCGCACGTCGACCGATGAGTGGAATGAAGGCAATTGGACGCTTGGCGAAGGCTATGCCGTCGGCCCGGAAGACGGTCCCCGCGTGGTCGTGCTCGACTACGGCGTGAAGGCCAATATCCTGCGCCTCCTGACCGGTGCCGGCGCCCGCGTCGCGGTGCTGCCCGGCAAGGCCGGAATCGCGGATATCAAGGCCCTGAACCCGGATGGCGTCGTGGTCTCCAACGGTCCGGGCGACCCGGCCGAGACCGGCAAATACGCCCTGCCGACGATCCAGGCCGTCCTCGACGCCAATATCCCGACCCTGGGCATCTGCCTCGGCCACCAGATGCTGGCCCTCGCCATCGGTGCCAAGACCGCGAAAATGCCCCAGGGCCATCACGGCGCCAATCACCCGGTGAAGAATCACGAGACCGGCCAGGTCGAGATCGTGTCGATGAATCACGGTTTCGCCGTCGACGGCGCCACCCTGCCCGGCAATGCCGAAGAGACCCATGTCTCGCTGTTCGACGGCTCCAATTCGGGCTTCAAGCTGACCGACAAGCCCGTCTGGGCCGTCCAGCACCACCCCGAAGCCAGCCCGGGCCCGCAGGACAGTTTCGGCGTGTTTGACCGGTTTGTGGGTGAGTTGAAGGGGCGGGTTGAGGCCTAGGCAAACAAGCCCCCATCGACCGTAAATCAATTGAAAGCTCGCGCAATGCGCAAAGCTGGCTGGCAAGTGGTCTATGGCTGGGCCTGCGCTGCGCGCCGCATTTCAAACTGAACTCGTACTTTCACTGGACAACCCGCCTCCAAATCGCGCCATCATGGCGCGATGCTCAACCGACGCACCCTTCTCGCCGCCACCGCCGCCACATCGCTCGCCGCCTGTGGGCGCGCCGGCCCGCCCGCCGACCTTCTGCGTGTCGCCACCAGCGGCCTGCCGGACAGTCTCGATCCCGCGCGCGGTGAGTTCGCAGCCGCGGCGCTGGTCTACAAGCAGATCCATGCCGGTCTGACCGAGTATGCGCCGGACGGATCGGTCGGTCCGGGCCTGGCGGAAAGCTGGTCTGTCGATGAGAGCGGCCTCGTCTGGACCTTCCGCCTGCGCGGCGGCCTGGTCTGGTCGGATGGCTACCCGCTGACGGCTGAAGACGTGGCCTGGTCGGCCCGGCGCATTGTTGATCCGGCCGAGAGTTTTGCCGTTCTGGGCGATTTTTATGCCGTCACCAATGCGCGGGCGATCCATGCCGGCGAGATGGCGCCGGACCGGCTGGGCGTGACCGCGCGCGATGATCGCACGGTGGAATTCCGGCTCGACACGCCGCTGGGCCTGCTGCCCACCCTGATGCGGGAATTCTACCCCTTCCCGCGCCACGTCATCGAACGCGTCGGGCTGGACTGGATCCGCCCCGAACACATCGTCACGGCCGGCGCCTACACCGTCACCGCCGAAAGCCAGACAAGCCTCGATCTGACCAGGAACCCGAACCACTACGCCACCGACCAGGTCGCGATCCCGGCCATCCGCATCGACGGGGTGCGCGAGGATGCCACCCGCATGCGCCTCTTCCGCGCCGGCGATTACGACCTCGCCGACCGGCCCCCGGCCAACCAGATCGACTATTGGCGCGAGCGCTTGGGGGATCAGTTCCAGAGCTTCGACGCCCCGATCCTGCGCTACCTGAAGGTCAATCATGCCCGGGCGCCGCTGGATGATGCCCGTGTCCGGCGCCTCCTCTCTCGGGCAATTGACCGGGACTTCCTGGCCCGGGAATTTTATGCCGGGACGGCGTCGCCGACTGATCTCGTCATTCCGGGCAGCCAGCTCACCGGTGCCGAAATGGCGCCACAGGCCGGCGGCGTTGCGCGGCCATTGCAGATTCGCACCACGACCGGTGAGGGTGAACGCCTGGCTGTCGCCATCGCCGATGACTGGGGTCGCCTCGGTGTCGAGACCGAGCTTCTGGTCAGCTATCCCACTGATCTCTACCAGGCTGTCGATGCGGGCGATTTCGACATCGCCATCGCCAGCTTCAATCGCGGCCTGAAATCCGATCCGTTCTTCATGCTCGACCCGTTCGCGCCCGGCGGTTTCGCAGCCAATTTCAACTGGCAGGACGAGACCTTCGCCGAGCTTGTCGCAGCCGCAAGGCGGCAGACTGCCCCCACGGCGCGTCGTCAACTCTATCTGGCCGCCATGGAGCGCATTCACGACCAGATGGCCATCATCCCCCTCCTCCACGAACGCGCTCACTGGCTGGTCGGCGAGCGTGTCATAGGCACACGGAGAGACATACAACCAATGTTGTGGCGGGATCTGGAGCTGATCGATGGCTGACCTATCACATACGCTGAAGGAACGCTGGCACGCGCAGATGACCGCACTCGGTTGGAAGACCGGCGAGTCGGCAATCGACGGCATCCTGTCCGCCTATGGCGAACCCCATCGCCGATACCATGGCCTGTCGCATCTGATCTATATCTTCGACCGGCTCGACAGCCTGCACGACACGCTGACCGAACCGGCGCGGGTGTGGATGGCAGCCTGGTATCACGACATCCTGTACGATACCCATCGCAAGGACAATGAGGCCAAGAGCGCCGACCGGGCGAGTGCCGAATTGCCAGCTCTCGGCGCCGATCCCGACCTGGTCGGGCGGGTGGATGCGTTGATCCGGGCAACCGCCAGCCATCAGGATGGTGGGCGGGACAATGATGACGCTCTGTTCCTTGACGTCGACTTCTCCATCCTGGGCGCGCCAGAGGATATCTATGACCGCTATGCAGAGGGCGTGCGGGAAGAATATGGCTGGGCACCCGGCCTGCTCTACCGACAGGGCCGGCGTGCCTTCCTCAAGGACGCGCAGGCGGCGGAACGCACTTTCCTGACGGATCAATTCGAAACTGAACTCGGCGACAAGGCCCGCGCCAACATGCGGCGCGAGTTCCTGGCACTGGGCGGCAAGCTCTAATCCGGCACCCGCCGAAACTCGAACAGCTCGCCCGGCTGGCAATCCAGTGCGTCGCAGATCGCGATCAGGGTAGAGAAACGGACCCCCTTGATCTTGCCGGTCTTGATCATGGACAGGGCCTGTTCGGACACCCCGATCCGGTCGGCGAGCTCCTTCGAGCGAATCTTGCGGCGCGCCAGCAAGACATCGAGATGGACGATGATCTCGCCCGGAGGCACGTCCGGCTCCCTCACAGGATCAACTCCAATTCCTCGGTGCGCTTGCGCCCCTCGGCGAGGATGAAGGCGATCAGGAAGAAAAGCAGTGCAGCTCCGATCGCCTCGAGATCGCCCGAGCCCAACGTCACATTCAACGCGTTGGGGACATTGGGATTGCTGACTGACAGGAAGACGCCCAACACGATGTGCTCGACCGGCGACCAGATCGCGGCGATCAGGCTGGCCAGGGCAAATTGGCGAAAGCCGATGACCGCCTGTGCCGAGAAGAAGGCGCCGCGTGCCGCCTCGCGGAACAGCGTTCGCAGGTGGAAAAAGCCATACACCATGATGGCCAGGCCGATCGTGGCGATCCCGGCGCCGCCGAGCCGGATCGGCAGGCCGAACCAGGACAGGTCACCGCCCCCGAAACCATCGGCCGGTGCGGCTGTTCGGGTGATCCCCGACAGGTCCGGGAGGAGCCACATACCCCAGGTGAAGATCGGCAACAGCACGGCAATCACGGTGATCGCCCACCCCAGGAAAATGCTGAGTCGCCGGATTTTGGATTCTGTGGCGGACGGGGTCATGTCGCTCTGGGTCACGGTTCGCGCATCCTGAATTAAAGTTTAACTTGAATTTTTTCTGATATTAGTTGAATCGTCTGGTGTCGGCAATCGGAGGCGTCACCGTGATCAACCCAACCCCCAGCCGTCGCGGAAACTGACGTTTGGCCCTCATGCCCGTCCCACCCTCACGCCGGGACGGGCAAAAGCGCACACTCCCGATTGCCGACACCCGGCCAGGCCAGGCCCCTTCGCGGTGGCGATGAAATATGAGGCCTCGAAGCCCTGCAACTTCAGTGCTTTGGCGAGAAATCACTAATTCACACAGTTTACCTCTCGCCATGGCGCCGATTCCGCGATAGGTACCCGCTTCAGCACCAAAACTGATCGCTCGAACGGCACTCCGTCCCCGGAGGGTCGCGATGAGCGCGCGCGCTTGACACACGCGCCGCGCAAGCACGAGACGGGAAAAGAAAGCCACGCCCATGCCCAAACGCACAGACATCCAGTCCATCCTGATCATCGGCGCCGGCCCCATTGTCATCGGACAGGCCTGCGAATTCGACTATTCGGGCGTGCAGGCGGTCAAGGCGCTGAAGGCCGAGGGCTACCGGGTCATCCTGGTGAACTCCAACCCGGCCACGATCATGACCGATCCGGAACTGGCTGATGCGACCTATATCGAACCGATCACGCCGGACATGGTGGCCAAGGTCATCGAGAAGGAACGCCCGGACGCGCTCCTGCCGACCATGGGCGGCCAGACGGCGTTGAACTGCGCGCTGGAGCTCGACAAGCGCGGTGTGCTCGATCTCTTCGGGGTCGAGATGATCGGCGCCAAGGCGGACGTCATCGACAAGGCCGAGAATCGCGAACGCTTCCGCGACGCCATGGACAAGATCGGCTTGGAAAGCCCGCGCTCGCGCACCGTGCACTCCCTGAGCGAAGCCGACGCGGTGATGAGTGAAATCGGCCTTCCGGCCATCATTCGCCCCTCCTTCACCCTCGGCGGCACAGGCGGCGGTATTGCCTATAATGTCGAGGAATATCGCGAGATCTGCGGGACCGGCCTCGACGCCTCCCCGGTTGATGAAATCCTGGTCGAGGAATCGATTGTCGGCTGGAAAGAGTTCGAGATGGAGGTCGTCCGCGACCGGGCGGACAATTGCATCATCATCTGCTCAATCGAGAATGTGGACCCGATGGGCGTGCATACGGGTGACTCGATCACCGTCGCCCCGGCCCTGACCCTGACTGACAAGGAATACCAGATCATGCGCTCGGCCTCGCTCGCCGTACTCCGCGAGATCGGTGTCGAGACCGGCGGCTCGAACGTGCAGTTCGCGGTCAATCCAGCCGATGGGCGCATGGTCGTGATCGAGATGAATCCCCGCGTGTCGCGCTCCTCGGCGCTGGCCTCCAAGGCGACCGGATTCCCGATCGCCAAGGTCGCCGCCAAGCTGGCTGTCGGTTATACGCTCGACGAGATTGCCAATGACATCACCGATGGCGCCACACCGGCCTCCTTCGAGCCGACCATCGACTATGTCGTCACCAAGATCCCGCGCTTTGCCTTCGAGAAATATCCGGGTGCGGAAGCCAAGCTGTCGACCTCGATGAAATCGGTCGGCGAAGTCATGGCCATCGGTCGCAGTTTCCAGGAAAGCATGCAAAAGGCGCTGCGTTCGATGGAAACCGGCCTGTCCGGCTTTGACGAAGTCGAGATCCCGGGCGTTGACGAAGCCATCGATCTGGATGCCCGCAAACAGGCCGTCCGCGCCGCGCTCGCCCTGGCAACGCCGGACCGTCTGCGCGTGATCGCGCAGGCTTTCCGTGAGGGGCTGGATGTGGGTGAAGTCGAGCGCGCCTCGCTCTACGAACCCTGGTTCCTGCGCCAGATCGAAGAGATCGTCACGACCGAAGAGGATATCGCCACGCTCGGCCTGCCGGATACGGCCGAGGCCTTTCGCGACCTCAAGGCGATGGGCTTCTCCGATGCCCGCCTCGCCCAGCTGGTGAAGGTCGAGGAAGTCGATATCCGCAAGGCCCGCCGCGCCCTGGGCGTGCGCCCCGTCTTCAAGCGTGTCGACACCTGTGCCGCCGAATTCTTTGCCGCCACGCCCTATATGTATTCCACCTATGAATTGCCGGCCTTCGGCGTCGAGGCGGAATGCGAGAGCGATCCTTCGGATGCGAAGAAAGCCATCATCCTGGGCGGCGGTCCGAACCGAATCGGCCAGGGCATCGAATTCGATTACTGCTGCTGTCATGCCGCCTTCGCCTTTGGCGATATGGGCATCGAGTCGATCATGGTGAACTGCAATCCGGAGACGGTCTCCACCGATTACGACACGGCCGACCGCCTCTATTTCGAGCCGCTGACCATTGAGGACACGCTCGAGCTGATCGAGACCGAACGGGAAAAGGGCACCCTGCTGGGCGTCGTCGTCCAGTATGGCGGCCAGACCCCGCTCAAACTGGCCAGCGAGCTGGAAGCGGAAGGCGTGCCGATCCTCGGCACCGCGCCGGACGCGATCGACCTGGCCGAAGACCGCCGCCGGTTCAAGGACCTGCTCGACAATCTCGGCCTGAAACAGCCGCCCAATGCCATCGCCTCCTCGGACACCGAAGCCCGCGCCGAAGCGGAAAAGCTGGGCTTCCCGCTGGTTCTTCGCCCTTCCTATGTGCTGGGCGGCCGGGCGATGGAAATCATTCGCGAGATGGACAGTTTCGAGCGCTATATCCGCGAAGCCGTCCACGTGTCCGGCAAGTCACCCCTGCTCCTCGACCGCTATCTGACCGATGCCGACGAGATCGATGTTGATGCGATCTGCGATGGCGAGGATGTCTGGGTGGCCGGTGTCATGCAGCATATCGAGGAAGCCGGCGTGCATTCCGGCGACAGCGCCTGCTCGCTGCCGCCCTACAATCTCTCCGACGAGATGATTGCCGAGCTGAAAGCCGAGGCCGTTGCCATGGCCAAGGCGATTGGCGTTCGCGGCCTGATGAATGTCCAGTTCGCGGTCAAGGATGGCGAGATCTACGTGCTGGAAGTCAATCCGCGCGCCTCGCGGACAGTGCCCTTCGTGGCCAAGGCGATCGGCCAGCCCGTCGCCAAGATTGCCGCCAAGGTCATGGCCGGCGCCAAGCTGAAGGATTTCGGCCTCAAGGACCCGGCCCCGAAGCATATCTCGGTCAAGGAAGCGGTCATGCCCTGGGCGCGCTTCCCGGGCGTCGACCCGGTTCTCGGACCGGAAATGCGCTCGACCGGCGAGGTCATGGGCATTGATACGAGTTTCGAAGCCGCCTTCGCCAAGGCCGAACTTGGCGCCGGCATTGCCCTGCCCCGCAAGGGCGGTGTCTTCATCTCGCTGAAGGAAGGCGACAAGGCGGCAATGATCGAGCCCGTCCGCGTCCTCAAAATGCTCGGCTTCACCATCCTTGCCACCGGCGGGACCGCCAGGACTTTCGAGGATGCCGGCATTCCGGTGACCCGCGTGAACAAGGTTTTCGAGGGCCGTCCGCATATTGTTGACGCGATGAAGAATGGCGAAGTGCAGTTGATCTTCAATACAACGGAAGGCCGTCAGTCCCATCTGGACAGCTATTCCATCCGCCGATCTGCGCTTGAATCACGCATCCCCTGCTACACCACGGCTTCGGCCGCGCGGGCCGCCATTGCATCACTGCGCCGCATTGATGAGGGAGCGCTTGAACCGCAGGCGCTGCAGACCTACTCTTGAAGGCCAATTAAGCGGAGGCTAGCCTGTCTCCTCTTTCCCGAAGATAAGTGGTCGCATGAACAAGATCCCGATGACCGTCGCCGGGCAGATTGCCCTCGACGAAGAGCTGAAACGTCTGAAAACCATCGAACGCCCGGCAGTGATCGCGGCGATTTCGGAGGCGCGTGAGCATGGCGATCTTTCCGAGAACGCTGAATACCATGCCGCCAAGGAGCGTCAGGGCTGGATTGAAGGCCGGGTGCAGGACCTTGAGGACAAGCTGGCTCGCGCCCAGGTCATCGACATCTCGAAAATGTCCGGTGACACCGTCAAATTCGGCGCGACGGTGACGGTTCTCGACGAGGATACCGAACAGGAATCCACCTACCAGATCGTCGGCGAAGACGAGTCCGATGTGAAGTCCGGCAAGATTTCCATCTCCTCACCGATTGCACGCTCCCTGATCAACAAGGAAGTCGGCGATGTGGCGGAGGTCAACGCACCGGGCGGCCTGAAGAGTTATGAGATCATGTCGGTGACCTGGCAGTAGGCCACTCTTGCTACCCGATGCTTTGCCAAGCCGGCGCTCCGAAGGGGCGCCGGTTTTGCGTTTGGGGGATGCTCAAAAGAGGCTCAAAGTCCGGCGAAACAG
>NZ_CAJQOO010000053.1 GCF_905480005.1 uncultured Maricaulis sp. | reverse complement strand
CGCGTCATGAGTTGGTCCCACATCTATGAGCCGACAATGCCGACTGATCCCACGCCTGGATCCAATAGGGTTCGTCTCGCATTCCCGTCAGTCGAACCAGGATACGCGCACGCTGCCCCTCTTGCGGGCCAACGAGAATTTCAAGCGTCAGCCCGATCAAGTCACCGGAGCCAAGGCTGACCGGAACGGACGCGGAGGATGCCATCACCTCGTCACCCAGCAGGGCTTGGCGCACCCAATCGGGCGCCACCGCCAAATCCGGAGCGCTCGCCAGAGACGAGACAGTGCCATACTCGGTCAGGCAATCGAGCACCTCTGGCGTCATGCCCAAAACGTGTTCAACTTCATCCGTCCTGGCAAAGGCCTGATTGGCAGGGCCGACCTCGCCGAGCGCCTCATACTGCGGCCGCTCGGCACCACGCAAACTGACCAGGCCATCCCCGTCACGCCAATCCATGATCGCGGCGGCCAGGCTCGCCGCATCGCTGGCGCCCGCCTTGGCGAGGACTGGCCCCAGGACTTGCGGGGGCGCATGATTGAGATCGATCAGGCCGGCCGGCGAGAACACCGTGGCACGCAGGCGGGCGCCCTCAACTTCGATCTCAAATGGGTCTGCGTAATAGGTCGCCGTGCCGCCCGCCCGCAAGCGCCAGAGCACCCGCGCAAAGGCCTGGTCAAACACAGCGTCCGCCTCAATCGCCACGCGTTGATCCCGCGCCGAATGCGCTGTCTCAACCATCATGTGAATCACCAGCACCGCGAGCGCCGCCAAAAAAGCGGCGATGCCCAACGTCGCGATCAGCGCTGAGCCTGTCTCATCGCGATGACGTGCCAGGCTAGTCATTTTCGCGTAGTTGGCCGAAGCCGCGATCGCGCATGATCTCAAGGCGATCAGCCAGATCCCGGGTCGCTGCTGCAGCATCCACGGATGAGCGGATCACGCGCGGCGTCAAAAAGACGATCAATTCCGTACGGCGCTCAACATCACTGCGCTCGCTGAAGAGCGCTCCCAAACCGGGAATGCGCTGCAAGCCAGGCACGCCGGAGCGGGTCTGTGAGCGGCTGGATCGAATGAGTCCGCCCAGCGCGACGGTCTGGCCATCAAAAACCGTGATCGTGGTCTCAAATCGACGCTGTTGAATGGTGGGGGAGTCGATACCGGATGTCGTCGTCTCAGCGACGGATGAGACTTCCTGTTCGACTTCCAGCTGAACCGCGCCATCGCGGCTGATGCGCGGCGTGACCGACAACACCACTCCGGTATCACGAAACTCAACCGAATTGACGATCGGGGCATCGGGATTGGAAACGCTGACCGCGCTTTGCGTCACCACAGGCACCTGATCGCCGACCTGGATCAAGGAGGGGCGATTATCCAGCGCCATGATCTGGGGCGTTGATACTGTCTCAACATCGGTGATCGACGCGATCGCACTCAAGGATGCGCGAACATAATCGGAAGAATACGTATAGGCCCATCCGGGCAGGACCGCCCCGACGCCGCCACCTGCATTGCCTGTGGAGATGACTTGTCCGCCATCGCGGGTGTCGAGGAACCACTGCACGCCATAGCGAAGGTCATCATTGAGGACGACTTCGACAATGCGTGCTTCGATCATCACCTGATCGGGGGCCTGGTCGAGCTGGGCAGCGAGTTCGGACACTTGCTCGAAGCCTTCATCATCCGCGATGATCAGGAGTGAGTTCGATGCCTCATCGGCTTGAACGGTTATGGATGCTGCGCCGGCATTCGCACCTTCAGTTGCGAAGAGATCACTCAACCGTTCCGCCAAATCGGACGCATTGGCATTTGCGAGGGACAGGGCCCGGACGCGCCGCCCGCGCGGTGCCCGGACATCAAGGCGCTCAATCCATTCTTCTGCCTGGGCGAGCCGAGCCGGGGTTTGGGCGATCACAACGATGGCGCCCAGTCGCTCCAGCGGCACGAACTCGATCTGAGCGCCGATTGGGCCATCGACACCGCCGAGAATGGAGCGGAGCTCGCCGATCACCGCGTCGGGTTCGGCGGCCTCAAGGGGTCGCAGCGAGAAGGACATGGCCTCCAGCCAGTCTACGTCAAAAAGTGCAATCGTATCGAGCAGGACTTCGAGCTGGGCCGGATCTCCTGACACGATGACCAAAGAGCGAGGCTCGTCAGCTTGGATGGCATTCTGGTTGGACGCGAAGGGGCGCAGCAAACGGGCCATCTCACGCGCCTGAACATAATCAAGCGGCACAATCACGCTGCCATATCCGGGCGGCAGGCCTTCACCGGCAATCCGTGGGCCGCGCGCAAAGGATTGTGCACGCGATTCCGGCGCAACAAAGAAGACCCCGTCAGAGGTCTCCACCAGGCTAGCGCCGGACAGGCGCAGCGCGCGGTCCAACGCCGCGGGCAAGTCCTCGCGGGCAACAGGCCGCGCCGAGCGCAGCGTCACACGGCCGTTAACTTGCGGATCAATGACGAACTCAGCGCCCAGGACATCGCCGATAACGGCAGATACGACATCGCTGATCGCGACATTCTGGAAGGCCAGCTCGACACCGTTGGTCGTGGTCCGAACCGAAGCCTGGCGCGACCGCGCCGGGGCGACAAATTCGCCGGAACCGACATCACGGTAGGCCGGGTCTGCGGGGGTTTCAGCGGGCTGCGTTTCAGGCTGTGTCGCGGCGGATCTCTCAACCTGGCCTGGCTGTTCGCTCGGCGACGCCGATGGCGCAGAGCCGCGGGTAAACGCTGCAAAGTCTGGCGAGTTCGCACAGGCTCCCACACCGAGGAGAAGCGCCATCAGAAATAGGCGGGTTACTCGACTGAACACGGTGGATAGTCCCCAAGCTTTGCTCACACGCCTAAAGCGCATGCTGCGCTTATACAGCATCACAAGATAAGCTGCGCCAATCAATCGCACCCCAATAATTGAAGCGGACCTGTCGGAATTTCAGTCTCCACAATGGACGCTCTTGCACCGACGCTGACCTAGCTTCCCTGCGACGCGCTCCCGATCAAAGAGCCCGCCAACGCCACAGCCTCCCGAACCGGGTCGT
>NZ_CAJQOO010000052.1 GCF_905480005.1 uncultured Maricaulis sp. | reverse complement strand
GCGCACACTATGGAGCGTGCCCGGCCGGAGCAACTTTCGAAGTTGTAAGACGCAGCAGACGCGTCCGATGTGTCACCCCCAAACCTCATCATAAAGGGCGATGATCTCGTCGGCGGACGGCACGCGCGGATTATTGCCGGGCGATCCGGACGCCAGCGCCTGCTCGGCCATCAGGGGTCGCAATTGCTGCCAGCGTTCATGGGCGATGCCGAAGCCGGTCGGTGTCGGCACGCCCAATTCCTCGTTGAGGGCGCGCAACTCGTTGATCAGGGCATCATTGGAAAAAGCGTCACTGGCGGCCTCATCGGCCAACCCCATCGCGCGGGCACAATCGGCATAGCGTTTCGGCGCCGCCGGGATCGACCAGCGGGTGATGGCCGGCAGAAGCATCGCATTGGAGAGCCCGTGCGGTACATGGAAAAAGGCGCCGATCGGCCGACTCATCCCGTGCACAAGGGCAACCGAGGCATTGGAGAAGGCGATCCCGCCGAAACAGGCCCCGATCAGCAGGGCCTCGCGCGCCTCGCGGTCTTCGCCATCATGAAAGGCGCGGCGCAGATTGGGCGCAATCAGGCGCATGGCGGCCAGTGCCTGCTGATCCGAAAAGGGCGAGGCCTTGCGGCTGACATAAGCCTCAATGGCATGGGTCAGGGCGTCGATCCCGGTGTCCGCTGTCACCCTTTTGGGCAGGGACAGGGTGAGATCAGGGTCAAGGATGGCGGCCACCGGCATGAAGGCGAGGCCCATGCACAGCATTTTCTCGTCATTCTCCGGATCGGTGATGACAGTGACGCGGGTCGCCTCCGACCCCGTGCCGGCCGTGGTCGGGATGGCAACCACCGGCAGACCCGGCTCGTCGACCATGCGCGGCACCTTGTAGTCCCGCATCCGACCGCCATGGGGACCCAGCACTGCGAGCGCCTTGGCGGTATCGATTGCACTCCCCCCGCCGAGCGCCACAAGACCGTCAAAGGCGGCGCCCTCGCAACCCGAGGCCAGGATCGCCTCGGCAGAGATGACCGAGGTTTCGGTGGGCTCCGGCTCGGTGGCATCGAACAGGCCAAAGGCAATGCCCGCGCCGGCGAGGTGGCCCGACAGCCGGTCGACATAGCCCAGCTGAACCATGGTCGGGTCGGTGATGATCAGGGGACGGGACACACCGCAGCGCCCGAGCAGATCCGCGATCTCGGCCAAGGCACCGGATCCGGTCCGGATCAGGCGCGGCAATACAAGACTAGCAGTCATGACAGCTCCAGCAGATGATTTCAGCCGATATGACGCGCGAACCAGTCCAGCGTTCGCGACCAGGCCAGGGCGGCGGCGGCCTCATCGTAGCGGGGCGTGGTGTCATTGTGGAAGCCATGATTGGCACCGTCATAGACATGGGCCTCAAAGGTTTTCCCGGTCGCGCGCAGTGCGGCCTCATAGGCCGGCGCCCCGGCATTGATGCGATCATCATTGCCGGCATAGTGAAGCTGGAGCGGCGCCTCGATTGCGGCCACATCCTCGGTCGCGGCCTGACGTCCGTAATAGGGTGCGGCGCACGCCATCTCCGGATAGGCCACAGCCAGGGCATTGCAGACCCCGCCGCCATAACAAAAGCCCACGGCGCCGACACGGCCGCTCGAACGCTCATGCCCGGTCAGAAACTCGAACCCGGCAAAGAAATCCGCGAGCAGGCGCTGAGGATCGAGCTGACGCTGCATCACCCGCCCGTCATCATCATTGCCGGGATAGCCGCCAAGCGAGGTCAGTCCATCCGGCCCCAGCGCCAGATAACCCGCCTTCGCGCAGCGCCGCACGACATCCTCGATATAGGGGTTGAGGCCGCGATTCTCGTGCACGACCAGCACCGCGCCGAAAGGCCCCGGACCCGTCGGACGCGCGAGCAGGCCCGCAACCTCGCCATGCCCGTCCGGTGAGGCATAGCGGATGCGTTCGGTGACGATATCCGGATCATCCGCCGCGACTTGCTCGGCGAGGGCATAATCGGGTTGCAGGGCTTCCAGCACAGCCGCGGCACTGACGCCGGCGATCGTGAATCGGGCCGCACGACTGAGAAAATCGCGCTTGGTCATCTGGCCGTGAACATAGCCGTCAAAGAGGTCGAGTATGCGTTGATCGAAATCGGCAGCGGTCTTGCGGGTCATGTGGAGCCCTCCCTTGTCCGTGAGCAAAGTCTAGGGCATCCCGGTCGCGCGGCAATTCTTCATCGGGGCAGGGCTGCGTGACATGCGCAATTCCCGCACCTGACACGTTGACAGGCCGCAAATGCTCCAGTATCTCCCGCGCTCCGTTGAATTACGCTTGTAACGCGAAGGCCACACGATGAAAGTCCGCAGCTCGATCAAATCGCTGAAAAACCGCCACCGCGATTGCCAGGTCGTGAAGCGCCGTGGCCGCGTCTACGTGATCAACAAGACCGACCCGCGCTTCAAAGCGCGCGCCGGCTAGTCGACGCGTCGGCAGCGCCTCGACGAGGCGCGCCTGCCTATCAGCATGAATGCCGCTTGCCCCGTGCATCGAAAAGGTGCGCGGGTTTTGCGTTGAGGAGATGTCCATGACGACGAAAGCCGTTCTGTGGGATCTCGGCAATGTCCTCCTGGACTGGTCGCCCGCCTATCTCTACTCGAAACTCTTCGCCACCGACGCCGAATGCCGACACTTCCTCGAGCATGTCTGCACCATGGACTGGCACGCCGCCCATGACCGCGGCGTCCCGATGGCTGAAAACCGTCTTCCCCTGATCGAAGCCCATCCGCATCTCGAGGACGCGATCCGCGCCTGGGAAAGCGGGTTCGAGCAAATGCTGAACGGCGCCGTCGACGGCACGCCCCGGATCATGGATGCCCTGGCCGACCATGGCGTGCCGCAATACGCCCTGACCAATCTGCCGGCCGAATGGCTCGACCCGGTCAATCGTCTTTATCCGCAGATGCGCCACATGAAGGACGTCATCGTCTCGGCGCATGAGGGGGTCATCAAGCCGGACCCCAGGATTTACGCGATCACCGAGGCCCGTCTCCCCTTCGCGCCGCACGAGGTCGTTTTCTTTGACGACCGCCAGGCGAATGTCGACGCGGCCCGCAGCCATGGCTTCGACGCCGAGCTGTTCACTGGCAAGACCGCCCTGAGCGCGGCACTGGAATCCCGCGGCCTGCTGGTCTCGGCCTGACGGGCCCACCCCGTCCAGACCTTCCCCTTACGTCAAGCTCGCCGGAGCCGCAGCGCCGCACCAGATGCTGCAGGTGCGCACTATTCACATCGACAGGTTTTGATTTACATACATACCCAGTCATCGAAACTTGGAGATGCCTGACGCAAGATCGGGACCCGGTTTCGTCGTGAATGCGGTCGATAAGAGGGCGCGAGGAGAGACAAGATGGATCTGAATTTCACCCCCGAGGAAGAGGCTTTCCGCGAGGAAGTCCGCAGCTTCCTGAAGGACAAGCTGTCCGAGGAACTGGCCACCAAGGTGCGCAATGGTCGCGACCTGAACAAGGCCGACATGGAAAACTGGCATGCCACGCTGAACAGCCAGGGATGGCTGGCTCCGGGCTGGCCGGTCGAGCACGGCGGCACCGACTGGGACTCGGTCAACATGCACATCTTCGAAGAAGAGTGCGCCCGCGCCAATGCGCCACGCACGGTTCCCTTCGGACTGGGCATGCTGGGTCCGGTGCTGATCAAATTCGGCACGGAAGAGCAGAAGGCGACCATCCTGCCGCGCATCCTGTCCGGTGAGGATTGGTGGTGCCAGGGCTATTCCGAGCCGGGTGCCGGTTCCGACCTGGCCAGCCTGAAGACCCGCGCCATCCGTGATGGTGATGACTACATCATCAACGGTCAGAAGACCTGGACCACGCTCGGCCAGTTCGCCAACAAGATTTTCTGCCTCGTGCGCACCTCGACCGAGGGCAAGCGCCAGGAAGGCATTTCCTTCATCCTCGTTGATCTCGACACGCCGGGTATCGAGATGCGCCCGATCAAGCTGATCGAGGGCGGGTTCGAGGTGAATGAGGTCTTCTTCACGGATGTCCGCGTCCCCGCTGTCAACATGGTCGGCGAGGAGAATATGGGCTGGACCATCGCCAAATATCTACTGGGCCATGAGCGCACCAATATCGCCGGCGTCGGCGCCTCCAGCGAGGCGCTCAGCCAGCTCAAGGCGCTCGCCCGCAAGGTCAAGCGCAAGGGCAAGCCGCTGGCTCAGGATCCGCTCTTTGCGGCCAAGGTCGCGGAGGTCGAGATCGACCTGGAAGCCATGCGCATGACCAATTTGCGGATGCTGTCCGGCGTCGCTGATGCGCAGGGCTCGGTCTCCTCCATGCTGAAGATCAAGGGCACGGTGATCCGTCAGGCCATCAATGACCTGTCGCGCCGCGCACTGGGCGCAACCGCATGCCCCTTCCCGTCCGAGGACGTGATCGGCAATTACGCCATCGCCCCGGCGCAAGCGGCCTCCAATGCGGCCAATTACTTCAATAATCGCAAACTCTCGATCTTTGGCGGATCGAACGAGATCCAGCGCAATATCATCGCCAAAGAAACCTTCGGAGCCTGATCCATGGATTTCACGCCGACTGAAGATCGCCGCATGATCGGCGATAGCCTGCGTCGCTATCTGGCCGAGCAGTACCCGATCGAACACCGCAATGCGGTTGCCTATGAGGGCGACTTCCACGACCCGGCCAAATGGGCCGAGCTTGCCGAACTCGGCATTCTCGGCGCCCTGGTCTCCGAGGCGGACGGCGGATTTGGTGGTGCCGGTTTCGACATCACCACCGTGTTCGAGGAAATGGGCCGCGCCATCTGTGCCGAACCCATGCTGGGCAATCTCATGGCGCTGCGCCTCTATGCGGCGCATGGCGAGGCCGAGCGGATCGAGGCGATCATTGCCGGGGCCGAGAAGGCCGCCTTCGGTTTTGACGAGAGCGACGCCTATGGGGATCTCGACAGCATCACCACGCGTGCCAATGGCGACACGCTGACCGGCCGCAAGACCGTCGTCTATGGTGCGCATTGCGCGGACTACATCCTGATCGCGGCGCAATCGGATGGAGGCAAGCTGGGCCTCTATGAAGTGGCCGCCGCGGACGCAGAAGTCCTCTCCTACGCCATGATTGATGGTGCCGGTGCCGCGGAGGTCATTCTCGACAAGACCAAGGCGCGCTGCCTGGCCGAGGATGCACGCGAGGCCATCGAGGCCGCCCTGGATGCCGGTCGGGTCGCCCTGTGCGCCGAAGCCGTGGGCGCCATGGACGTGCTCAAGGTGATGACCAAGGACTATCTGATGCAGCGCCAGCAATTCGGTCGCCCGATTGCACTTTTCCAGGCCCTGCAACACCGTTTGGTCGATTTCTCGATCGAGATCGAACAGGCTCGCTCGATCACCATCTACGCCGCCGCCAAGCTGGACGAAAGCGACAGCAAGGCGCGGGCCCTCGCGGTGGCGCAGGCGAAGAACCTGATCGGTCGGGCCGGCAAGCTGGTGGCCGAGGAAGCCGTGCAGATGCATGGCGGAATCGGCATGACCTGGGAGTATTCCGGGTCTCACTACGCCAAGCGCCTGATCATGATCGACCATCAGCTGGGCGATACCGAAGACCAGCTGCGCACCGCCATGGCGTTATCCGACATCGCCGAAGGCGTCTGATGAATTGAGAGGCAGGCAAGGTGGACAAGCCGCCTGCCTCTCATTTCCTATGCAAGCCATTGTCGCGCTGAAGGAATTGCGGTTCAATCCTGTTTCGGGGCCGGTCCCGGCTTCGTTGGGCGGGAGGCGATTGCGCGCATGCGTGATCTCAAGACAAGCGCGATAATCCTGATTGCCATCCTGGTCGCTGGCATCGCCTCATTCCTGCTGGCCATCCCTCCTGGTTTCCTTGCACCGATCTGGCTGCCCGGCGCCGTCACACTGACAGCGGTCCTTTTGGTCGGATACCGCGCCCTGCCTGCCATAGGCCTGGGCATTTGCCTGCTGACCCTGACCTACGGTTTCCATGTCCTGGAAGCGGGAATCTGGCGCGCCGCCGGGGGCAGCATTGGTTTCGCAATCGCGGCCATGATCCAGGCTGCGGTCGCGCGCCGTCTTGTCCGACCGAAACCGGACCAAAGTGTCGCGCTTGAAACCGGCATGGAGCTCGTCCGGCTGATCGTGCTCGGCGCCATTCTGGCCAGCATGGTCGGCTCCATCTTCGCAGCCGCCTGGGTGACTCTCGGGGGTTTCGGCGTCCCCGGGCTCGACTTCTGGTCCGGTTTCGCGCGGAACTGGGCCGGCAATGCCGTGGCTGCCGCCGCGATTACCCCGGTCCTGCTGGTCCTGTTCGAGACCGACCGCGTCAGCCGCCGCCGCAAACGCAATATTGCCCTCGTCTTCACGATTTTGGCGACCATCGGCCTCACCACATTTGCGCTCACGCGATTGAATGGGCTCGAACTGCGCCAGGAGCATTTCGAGGAGGAAGTCGCCGAAGACCATATTGCCTTGCAGGAGAGCCTGAATGCGGCGCGGCGCCGGCTGGAATCCCTGCAGGGCTTTTTCGCGGCGTCTGAAAATGTCTCCCCGGAGGAATTCTCCACCTTCGTCGACATCGCCTTCGAGCAACTCGACAGCGTGAGCTCCGTGCACTGGATGGTGGTCGATGCGGATGAGAACATGTCTCGTCACGCCCTTCTGACGCCGGTCGAGGGCGTTCGCAGCGCTCCCGGCCGCCGTCTCATGATCACCGCCGACCGGGAGCTGGCCACCGACTATTTCTTCGATGACCTGCCCGCCCTGATCGACGCCACGCTCGCCAGCGGGGCGTTTTCTGCATCGGCTCTGAATGCAAGCGGACCGGCCGCCTGGGTTGGCCTTGCCATTCCCGCTTTTGCCGGACGTCAGATCCCCGCAGACATGGGGGGGCGACGCGAAAGCCTGCGCAGCGTCGCCGTCGGAACTTTCCGTGTCGAGGCCATCCTCGGGTCTGCCTTGTCCAGCGAAGCCGCGCTCTATTCCTATCGCATCCGCGGTCTGGATGCGCAGCGGCGCACGCTTTGGGAACACGGTCAGCTTCCCGACGATTTCGCGCTCACAACGCGTCGGGAGTTTTCGGTGGGAGGCCAACTCTGGCAGGTCGACTACATTGCCAATGAGAGTTTCCTGCAGGGCGAACAGGACTGGGTTTCCTGGGCCGTGATCGTGGTCGGCTTCTGCTTCATTTCCGTTCTCAATGCCCTCGCAATGCTCTCCACGGCCCGGACTGACCTGGTTCAGCGCCTGGTTGATGAGAAAACCGCCGAGTCCCGGACCCTCTCCAATAATCTCTCACTGATTCTGGAACATGCCGCCGATGCGATCATAAGCTTTGATCAGGATGGGCGCGGTGTTCTAATCAATCCCGCGGCCGGGGACCTGTTCGGATATGCCCCGGATGAACTCGTCGGTGAGGTCATTCATGACCTCATCCACCCCGTCGACATGCGCGGGCGGCCGCATACGCGTGATGAGTGCGCAATGGTCCAGGAGGCGCTGCGAGACAGCCCGAGTTCAGGACATGATCGTTTTCGCCGCAAGGATGGCAGCGATTTCTTCGCCGAATATGCAACCGAAACCATGCGCGACGACGCCGGTCGGCTGATCGGCGCGGTGACCGTTGTGCGCGACATCACGGAGCGAATCGAAGCCGAGGCCGACCGCGAACGCTTCATCGAGCGCCTGACCCGCGCCAATGAGGAGCTGGAACGCTTTGCCTTCGTCGCGAGCCACGATCTGCAGGAGCCCCTGCGTCTGATCTCGAATTTCACCGGCCTGCTCGCCAACCGGTGTGGTGACCAGCTCGATGATGCCGGCCAGACCTATATCCGGCACACGCTGGATGCCACCGTGCGGATGCAGACCCTCATCACCGACCTGCTCGCCTATGGCCGTTTGAACTCCGATGCCGATGCCACGCGCACCGAGGTCGATATGGGCCGGCTGGTGGAAGAGACCTTCAAGACCCTGGGGCCATCGGTTCAGGCCGCGCGGGAGCGTATCCATATCGGCGATCTGCCGGTTGTGCGGGGACATCCGGCCCGGCTGGGTCAGCTGATGCAGAATCTCATCAGCAACGCCGTGAAGTTCCAACCCGAGGGCCAGGCTGCCGAAGTCTGGATCGACGCGGAAGACACCGGCGATTCCTGGACGCTTTCGGTTGCCGACAATGGCATCGGCATCAAGCGTGATTATCGCGAACAGATTTTCCAGCCCTTCAAGCGCCTGCACTCACCCGATGCCTATCCCGGCAGCGGGATGGGTCTCACGATTTGCCGGAAAATTGTTGAATCCCATGGCGGTGCGCTTACCATTTCCGACAATGAGCCTCATGGAAGTATTTTCCGCTTCACACTGCCCAAAACCGCTCCCAAGCCCATGCCGGCCCCCGGGACCGAGCCACCGGAATCCGAACAATGAAGATACCGCGCGCTGCCAAAATACTGATTGTTGAAGACAATTCCGGTGACGAATTCCTGGTCCGCGACGCCTTCGAACGCGGCAGGGCACGCCATGAACTGGAGGTCGCACGCGACGGTGAGGCCGCCCTGGACCGCCTGCGTGGCCTGGGCGAACACGCTGAAAAACCCGCGCCCGACCTCATCCTGCTGGATCTGAACCTGCCGAAGATCGACGGACGCGACGTCCTCAGAAGTCTCAAGGATGACGACCAGCTCGCCAGTATCCCGGTGCTGATTCTCACCACCTCGTCATCCGAGACCGATGTCGAGCGCTGTTACGCGCTGCACGCCAATGCCTACATGACCAAGCCGTTCGACGCGCTGGGGTATGAGGAGATCGTGGCAGCCGTCGAGGCCTTCTGGCTCGCGAATGCTGTCCTGCCGACCGCGCTGGCCCGGCCTTAAATCTCGTCCACTTTCTGGTTAGCCCATCTGGACGCCGCCATTCCTGCGGCTATGTTTTGTCCATGACACCCTTTCTCCTATCCGGCCTCCTCCTGCTGACTGGCGCCCAGGACGCACCCGATGCGGACGTCCAGATTGCGCCACAGACAGAATTCCAGACGCCGGAAGAGCGCCTGAACGAGCGTCTCGACGCGCTGGCCGCGGCCGGTCCGCGAGAAGCCCCGCCCCTGGTCGACGAGATTCACGCTCTGTGGGCGCATTCAGGCAGCGACACGGTCTCATTGCTCATGGATCGTGGACGGGTGGCAGAACAGGCCGAAAATGCCGATATCGCTGCTCGCATGTATGATCATGTCACCCAGCTGGATCCGGATTTCGCCGAGGGCTGGCTGGCGGCCGGGCGGATGGCCGCCCAGGCTGAGGACTGGGGCTATGCCCTGGAGACACTCAACACCGCGCTGACGCTCGAGCCGCGCCGCTATGACGCCTATCTGACCATCGCCCGGCTGCTTGAACGCGCCAATGAGGCCGAGGCAGCCCTGGAAGCCTATGAGGACGCGCTGGCCATCTATCCGGCTCATGAGGCCGCCACCGAGGCTCGCGACCGGCTGCTTGCCCTGCTGGCCGGGCGGGCGCTCTGACCCTTGCCCCTGACCGACCTCATTCCGGCGGGACTGATTGTTGGCCTCGCCGCCCTGATCGCTATCAGCTGGACACTCGCCAGGCGAGCAATCACGCGCATCGAGGCCCGCTTTCCGCCGAAGGCCGAATTCATCACCGTCGACGGCGTGCGTCTGCATGTTCGCCAGACCGGGCCGAAGACCGGACCTGCCGTCCTTGTCCTGCACGGTGCCGCGTCCAATCTGGAAGAACCGCATCTCGCCCTCGCTGACACCTTCACCGGGGAAAGGGTCATCTGGCTGGACCGCCCCGGCCTCGGCTGGAGTGACCGGCCCGACGGTCTTTGGTCACCGCAACGCGAAGCGGCGCTCATTGCCCGCCTGCTGGAGACGATCGAAGCCGGTCCGGTGACAGTCATCGGGCATTCCTGGGGCGGCGCCATCGCCCTGCGCCTGGCGATGGATCATCCCGATCAGGTCGACAGTGTCGTCCTGATCGCACCGGCCCTGTCTGCCTGGATCGGCGATGCAGCCTGGTTCAACGCCGCCAGTTTCTGGCCGGTTCTGGGTCCGTTGATCACGCATTTCATTGTTCCGCTCATGGGTGAGGGACAGGCCCGCTCCGGCGCCGTCAGTGCATTCCACCCGGAGCCGGTCCCGGATGACTATCTGGAAAACTCCGCCTTGCCGCTCCTGCTTCGCCCCTCCACCTGGCGCGCCAATGCCCGGGACATGATGGCGGTGAACCACCATCTGGAGGCGCAGGAAAACCGCTACGAAGACACCCACCAACCCACCGCGATCATCAATGCGCGCGCAGATACGGTTCTATGGGCCCATCGACATGGCGGAATGGTGTCGCAGCGCATGCCTCGCGCGTCACTGCATTGGGTGTCCGGCGCGGGTCACAATCTGCACCATCACCACCCCGCCATCATACTGGAAGCCGTACACAAAGTGCGCGAGCAGGCCCGTTCCACGGCGTGAAATACCGCGATGACTGGCCCCGCCGCTTGAGGCTGGGCAGGGCTGGAACTAGTCTCCGCCTCCGTCCACCAGAAAGGCTTCTCCCATGGCATTTACCGATACCGCGCCCCAGACCCAACGTGATGAATCCGACGCCATTGGCGGCGCCGCCCGCGAGCAGCTGAAGGCCTTTGTGGCACGCATCGAACGCCTCGAGGAAGACAAGGCCAATGTAATGGCCGACATGAAGGAAGTCTATGCCGAGGCCAAATCCTCCGGCTATGACACCAAGATCCTCCGCAAGGTCATTGCCTTGCGCAAGATCGACCGCCATGAGCGCCAGGAAGCCGAAGCGCTGCTGGAATTGTATCTCGGTGCTGTCGAGGGCTAGACTGACAGCCTCACCAGGAGGCTCGCTTGGTCCGCAAGATCGACGAAAAGAAGACGCGACGCGCCTTGCGGCGGCTCGAAAGAGCCCGCAAGGCCGCCGCCGATTCCGACGCGGCCAAGATCGACCTGTCCGAATGGGAGGGCGAGTTTCTCGGCTCGCTGGAAGAAAGGCTCGAGAAGTTCGGCTCGGCCTTCAATGACCCGGACAAGGGCAATACCGAAGAGGCCCTTTCGGCCCGCCAGGCGCTGAAGCTTCGCGAGATCGAAAAGAAGGCCAAGGGCAAGGCCCGCAAGCCGATGTCACGCGGCAATGGCTTCAAGCGCAAGTCTGGCGGGACAGCTCCGCGCGGTCGCGACATCTACGACGACATTGCCGCGGACCGGGAGGCTGAGACCGGTGCGCCGGAGCCGGTCGCGAACGGTCCGGGCCCGGACCGTTCGCCCCCTGACACATCACCCCCTGACACATCACCCCAGCAAAGGCGGGCCGGATTTCGGGTCATTTCCGGCGGCACTGACACCACGGACGGCTCGGAGCCCTGATTAGCACTTCATTCAGGGTTAATCCCTGTTTCGCGCGCGCGCCGGACCCGGCCTGCCTATCCTGTTTTTGAATAGAGAACGGGATAAGTGCCATGTTTCAGGACATCGACGTCTTCAGCCACCACGAACAATCCCTGTTCGAGGACCTCGAAAAGGCCCAGCGCGCCGGAATCACCAGCGAGGCGGGCCGCGCGGCCTTCTCCAATGCCATGACCGAGCTTGACCAGCTGGTCGAGGACAAGGAGACCCAGATCTACAGCCATCTGGCAGCCGACCCCCTCACACGCGATTACATCTCCCGCCTCGACGGTCAGATTCACGGCCTTTCCAGCCGGATCGACATCCTGCGGACCCATATCGAACTGGGTCTGATGGATGGCAGCGATGAGCGGCCGAACCTCGACCCCTCCCTGCATCGACTCATGCGCCAATTGCGGGCCCGTTTCCGCCGCGAAGCGGCGCTTATGCCGATCTATGCCGGCTGGCTCGATCGCAGTGCCAACCAGGCCGCCGCCCCGCATTGACGCCAACCGGGCGATGACGCACCAAGGCAGGCCTGAATCGGAGGCCTGCGATGACACCCGCCCAATCCGCCTACTGGCAGGAATTCTGCGACGCGACCGGACATGACCGCGCGCCGGACGATATCTTTGCCTTTGGCGACAGCGAAGCGCTGGCGGATGAATTGCTGGCGCTCGTCCTGATCGACCGCAAGAAGGCGACCGCCTCACATTTGCGCTGGTACGGGCCCGACAAGGAAGCGCTGCCCAAGCCCGGCGATCTGGCCCTGGTTCTCGACGGCCGCAACGCACCAGCCTGCATCATCCAGGCAAGCCGGGTTGATATCCATCCGGTCAGTGAAACGACCGAGGAATTCGCCTGGACCGAAGGGGAAGGCGATCGCTCTCTCGCCTGGTGGATGGCCGCCCATATCGACTATTTCCAACGTGAAGCCGAGAGAGAGGGTACGACTTTCGATGTCGGTGACGACGCCGTCTTCCACCGCTTCAACCGTGTCTGGCCGCTGCCCGCCAGCGCGCTCGCACCATGAAAACGGGCCGGCGCGCATGGCAGCGCCGGCCCATTCCGTCCCCCACCCCGCGGGGCAGGCCTCCTCCCGTGGCGGGGAGGCTTTTTTTGTGATCAGCCGGCGGCGCGTACGCCGTCGACATCCAGCTCGTATTCACGGACCTTGCGATAGAGCGTCGAACGCCCAACACCGAGACGGCGGGCAACTTCGCTCATCCGGCCGGCATAGGTCTCGATGGCAAACTCGATCAGGTCACGCTCGATATCCTCGAGTGAGCGCAGATGTCCGCCCTCATCCATGATATCGACCGGTCCGAATTCGGCGCCCGCAGCGGCCTCACCGGCAGCCAGAGTCTCCGCCATGGTGGCCAGGGCGCCTGTATCCGGCACCTCGCCAATCTCCGGCGTCAGCCCGGAAATCTGCGGGAAATCTTCCGGCGTCAGCACATCGCCATCCGAAAGAACGACAGCGCGGAAGACTGCGTTCTCCAGCTGGCGCACATTGCCCGGCCAATCGAAATGGGTGAGGAGGGCGTGCGTTTCCGGTGCCGCATCCTGGATCGACTTGTTCTCCTGGGCATTGAAACGACCGATGAAATGGCGCACCAAGGCCGGGATGTCATCCTTGCGTGATCGCAGGGACGGCACCTCAATCGGGAAGACATTCAGACGATAAAAGAGATCTTCGCGGAAGGCGCCAACGGCCACTTGCTCAGCCAGGTCGCGATTGGTCGCCGAAATGATACGGACATTGACCTTGACCGGGCGCTTGCCGCCAACCGGGTCGACTTCGCCTTCCTGCAGGGCCCGCAACAGCTTGACCTGCATATCCAGCGGCAGCTCGCCAATCTCGTCGAGAAAGAGCGTTCCACCATCCGCTTCCTGGAACTTGCCCATATGCTTGCCGACTGCACCGGTGAAAGCGCCCTTCTCGTGACCGAAGAGGGTGGATTCAACGAGGTTTTCAGGAATGGCACCGCAATTCACCGCCACAAAGGGACCACCGGCGCGCTTGGACGCGGCCATGATGGACCCGGCGACCAGCTCCTTGCCGACGCCGCTTTCCCCGGTGATGAGGATCGGAATATCGGACTGCGCGGCCCGCTCACCAAGGCGAACCACCTGGCGCATGGTCGGCGCGCCGGCAATCATGTCTGAAAAGCCCAGCGTACCCTCGGCCTTGCGGCTGAGGCGCTTGACCTCACCCGACAGGTTCTGCACGCGCAACGCATTGCGGATCGACACTGTGATGCGTTCCGGGCTGGCGGGCTTCACGAAGAAGTCGACCGCGCCGGCACGCATCGCTGCCACGACTGTTTCAATTCCCCCGCTCGCGGTCAGCACGATGACGGGCAGGTCCGGCTGTTTGCGCTTGAGCGCCTCCAGCGTCTCCATCCCGTCCATGCCGGGCATGATCAGGTCAAGCAGCATGACATCAATCCCCGAAGATGCCACGCGATCGAGGGCAGCCTCACCGCTCTCGGCGGTCTCGGCCCGATAGCCCTGCTTCTCGATCACCGCCTGAAGAAGGCGGCGCTGTGTCGGATCGTCATCGACGATCAGAACTGATTTCACCATCACCCACGCCTTTTCGGTCGCTTTGTTATCTCGCCGGGCCTTTTGGCCTCGCCACTCTTGCGAGCGGGGCGTCTATGCGAACCGTTATGGGACACTTGTCTAAATTTGACGTTTAAGAGACGGCAACGACCGGTTAAGCATAAGGATCAAGACCGTCTTAACGGACTGGCCCACGCAGGATGCCTGCTCGCTCATCATGGCTGCTTCTCCCGGATCCCCGACCCGCTGGCCGTTTGCGCGCCATGATGTCTTTGCCAACCTGGCGGAAGAATACCGTATGCGGGTTATCCGATCCCTGCCGGGGATGATCGTCTGGCCGGCGCTGATGTTTGCCCTGGTCGTCGCTGCGCAGCTGGCGACCGTGATCAGTTGGAGCGCGGCCGGCGGCCCGGAGACCGGCTTGAGCCAGGGCAGTGCCATCTTTCTTGGCAATATCATCGCCTATTCCGGCCTGGGCCTGATCATGTGGGCCTGGATGAAACGCTACCAGGCGCACCGGCCTGTCTTCGCAATTTTCCCTCTGCGTCTTTCAGATTTCCTGGCGGCGGCTCTGGTCATGGTCTTCATGGTGTTGATTGCCAGCCCGCTGACCCTGAGCTTCCACGAATTCGCGATGGCCGAACCGGACCTCACACTCGCCGGCGGGGCCAGCCGGGACGACCTGTCCAATGTCGACGATTTCATCGGTGCGGAAGCCAGCCTCTGGCTGCTCATCGGCCTGACCCTGATCGCCGCCCCGATTGTCGAGGAAGTCCTTTTCCGGGGCTGGATGCTGCCCATGATGATGGCCCGCGGCGTCCCGGCGCTGTTCGCGATCATCATCTCCGCGCTGGCCTTTGGGCTGGTTCACATCGCCCAAGGGCTGATGGTGATGACGTCGACCTTCTTCCTGGCGCTGGCGCTGGGTGCTGCACGGGTCTGGACGGGTCGCCTTGCCGCCCCGATCCTCGGCCATGTCGCCAATAATGCATGGGCGGTATTCGCGGTGCCCTACCTGATCTCACTCGCTCCGGCGACCACGGGCAATTGACGCCACCGCCGCCCGGGTCTAGCGCTAGGGCATGAGCCAAAAAGCCGCCACCTCCCCCCGCCCGCCAGCTCCCCTTGTCCAGTTCAATGGTGCCAGACCGCCGACCCCGGACTGGTTTCTCAAGGCCCTTGAGGTTCCAACGGATCGCGGCAGCGTGTCGGTCGAGGACGCAAAAATTTGCTGGAAGGCCTGGGGCAAGCGCGGCGCACCCGGCCTGATCCTTGTCCATGGCGGGGTCGCTCACAAGGACTGGTGGGACAGTATCGCCCCCTTCCTGTCCGAAACCCGCCGCGTGGTCGCGCTCGACCTCTCGGGCATGGGAGACAGTGATCATCGCGACCGCTACCGCATGGCGACCTACGCGCTGGAAGTCCTTGCTGCGGGCAAGGATGGCGGTGCCTTCGAGGCCGGAAAGCCCTTCCTCGTCGGCCATTCCTTCGGCGGTTTTGTCTCTGTCGCCACGGCGATGGAACATGGCGACCAGCTGGCCGGGATTGCCGTGCTCGACAGCCCCATCCGGCCCAGCCAGGAACAGCGCCGCTCTTCACCGCCCTCGCGGGGCGGCATGATCTATAATTCCTTTGACGCGGCGCTGGCGCGCTTTCGCCTCCTGCCGGAGCAGGGCTGCGAGAATGCCTTCCTGCTGGACCATATCGCCCGGCAGTCTCTGAAAGAGATCACGCGGCCGGACGGCACACAGGGCTGGACCTGGAAATTCGACCCCAAGCTCTGGGACAAGCTGGATTATGACCGCCCGCCACCAGCCGATATTGTCGACGCGCTGAAAACCCGGATTGCCCTGTTCCGGGGCGCGGATTCGCGTCTTGTGAATGACGAGATCTGGGCCTTCATGGGTGACCTGTTCGGACCGGAAACGACCATGGTGTCGATCCCGAATGCGGAACACCATCTCATCCTCGATCAACCGGTCGCCGTGGCGGCCGGGCTGGAAGTCCTGACCGGTCCGGGCTGGGGCTGAAGCTCCGGTTTTTGCCAATCAGTCTTCCGGGTGACGCCGGAGCTCGCGAGCCACATCATCCGGCAGCGCGTCCGGCGAGGCCGTCGTGGCCTTGCGCAGACCGCCTATGATCGTGGCCACAATCACCAGGGCCAGCCAAACGCCACCGATCTTCAGCCCGATGGGCCAGAGATAGGCGAATTCGATCGAGCCGAAATTGAGGAATTCCCGCGCTGCCATTCCGGCAAAGACCAGAAGGGCGATCACGGCCGACCAAAGGGCGAAGGGAATGCGCATGCGGAACTCCGAACTGGCAGCAGCCCGGCCAGTCTAGGCCAGTGGATTTTCTACAACCACCCCTTTTGTCGGGCCCGTCGTGCAGCCTCGATCCGGTTGGCCGTGCCCAGCTTGCTGATCGCGCTGTGCAGGTAATTGCGAACGGTACCGCGAGCCAGACCGGACGCCTCCGCCATGGCCGCACTGTCGAGCCCGGCCTCGGCCAGCCGCAGGAGACGACGCTCGGCATCGCTGAGCGGATCGGCTTCGTCCCAGGCGCGCGCCGCCAGCTCCGGCGCCACCACGCGCTCGCCCGCCATCACCCGCCGGATCGCGCCGGCCAGATCAGCTGACGGTCCATCCTTGAGAATGAAACCGGACACGCCCGCCTCCATCGCCCGACGCAGATAGCCGGGCCGGTCAAAGGTCGTGACGATCAGTACACGGGTGCGCGATTCTTCCCGACGCAGGAGATCCGCCAGCTCCAGCCCCGTCATGTCCGGCATCTCGATATCCGTGAGGACCAGATCGGGGTCCTTGCGGCGAACAACGTCATGGGCTTCGCGTCCATTGCCCGCCAGGCCGACCACCTCGATATCGCGCTCCAGGCCAAGCAGCGTCGCCAGCGCGTCGCGCAACAGGGTCTGGTCCTCGGCGATCACGACCTTGATCATTGCTGCGCTCCGATGCTTTGCGTCAGGGTTGGCAGGGTCGCCGTCAGAACCGTTCCCCGACCATCATGGCCCGCTGCCACGTCCAGCGCGCCACCCAGCGCTTCAAGGCGCGCGCGCAGACCACTCAGCCCGCCCCCGGACGGATCGGCATCGCCACGCCCATCATCCTCGATCGCAAGGCACGCCACATCACCCTGTCTTGAAAAGACGAGCTCGGCGTCGCCTGCGTCAGCATGGCGGATGATATTTGTAACCGCTTCGCGCACAACCATGGCGAGGGCTGTCGAGACTTCGTCCGACAGCTCCGCGGCATCCCCGGCGCCATCAAGGCGGGCCGAAACGCCGGCATCGGCGAGGCGCTGGGCGCCTTCGCTCATCGCCTCGCCCAGCTTTCGGCCGCGCAGGCCGATCACCGCTTCCCGCATGTCCGCCAGCGCCTGGCGGGAGATCGTCTGGATCGCCCTCAGCTCGGTCAGCGCCCGATCCGCGTCCTGGCCAAGGAGGCGTTCGGCGATCTCCGCCTTCAGGGTGACAGTCGACAGGGTCTGGCCGAGCAAGTCGTGCAGGTCGCGGGCGATGCGTTGACGTTCGGCCTCTGCGCCCTCGCGGGCGGCGCGACTGCGGGTCTCCTCGGCTTGATCCGCCTCGCGTTCATGGCGCGCCGCGATCATCGACCCGCCGGCGGCCATCGCGCCCAATCCCGCCAGGGCGAGCGCGAAGAGCGGAGTTGGCGCATGGATCCAGATGGCGCTGATGCCCGTCACCGCAAGAAGTGCCATGGCAGCCCACAGGCGAAGCGTCCAGTCGAGGCGACCCAGCATGGCCGCAGCGAAGACGAAATAGACGCCGCCACCCAGCGTCTGCGGAACCAACAGCAATCCAAGCAAGCTGGTGATGAGGGCAGCAGGATAGACCGTCCAGTCCATCCGCCGCATGGCAAAGACATACAGACCGATGAAGCCGGCCATGCTGACCAGCCCCAAGGCCGCCTCGAGCCGCGTCGGCGGCAGGTAGAGCCAGCCGAAGAAGAACATGCCCAGATAGAGCAGGTGTATCCACGGCCGGTTCGGCGATATCAGCGTGCGCAGGGCAATCACGGATCCGTCAGCCTTTCTCAGGCCATTGCCGCAATCAGGCGGCGATAGCGGTTCGATTCCCATGAAAGCCCGGCAGCGGCCAGCAGGTAAAGGCCGCTCACCACGAGCGGAATGCCGACCAGGCTGTATTGCGGCGCGAGGAAGAAGATCGCCGTTACCGCCGCGACCCGGACAATCGCATGGACCATGCAGACCCTGGAAGCATAGCCCCAGCCGATGATCGGCCAGTGCAGGCTCATCCCGATCGCGAGGGTGAGCGGGGCGGCCTGGGGCGCGGTCCAGATCACGATCATGTGGATCGGCCAGAGCAGGTTGATCGCGACAATCGCGGCTGTCGTGACCCCGGACAGCGGCGATTTCGCCTTCATGAAAGGAGATTTGAAAACACCCTGCAAGAGGATGCCGAGCGGGAAGATGGCGCCCGAGAAGGCGGCGGCCGTATAGGCCCAGTCAGTCGGGTCCATATAGGCACCGGCAATGGCGAGGCCGGCCCAGTAGATGGCACCGGCCACAGGCAATGACACCCCGCCACCGGCTTCGGCACTGTAGCGGCGGCGTTCATTGAGGAAGACAGTTTTGAGATCGGTCATGGGGAAACTCCTTTGTCTGTCCCCATGCTGGACGGCGCAGGCGGGGATGGGCAGAAACAGGCGTCACCCTTCACGCATGACAGCTGTCACCTGCGGCAAATGGCGCTGCCATCTTGGCGGGGCATCCAACGCGTGCTATCCGCTCGAAACTGAATTTGACGGAGGTTGAGGACCAATGGCGTCTGATTATGTTCGTGGCGAAATGGACATCGCCGACCAGAAAGCCACCTTTGGCGGATTCATCGCGGTTTCGGTGTGGGGCAGCCTGCTCACCGTGGTGAGCGTGCTCTATCTCACCCTCGTCTTTGCAGTTGGCATGGACTGGCTGGCCGGCCTGATCGCCACCGCCGTCGTCGGCGGCGTGCTCGGCCTCGCGCTTGGCATGAAGACATCCTGGTATGTCACCCTGGGCGGGCTTTTCTTCTTCAGCCTTGTCTGCGGCGGCATCGTTCAATTGTTCGGTATGGTGTTTGGCGGCTGATTTCCTCGTCGCCTCTTCGCACTGCACAAAATTTCCCAGTTTCCGGTCTAGAAATTTCCCGGAGGGGCCTTCCCCTCACGGGAGAATTCGCGCATCCTCGCCGCATCAAGCCAAAAGCGGCGGGACGAAATGCGAATTGCCATTCTGAAAGAACGACATGCGGGTGAAACCCGCGTGGCAGCCACCCCTGAAACCGTCAAGAAATTCGTGGCCGCCGGCCATGAAGTCGCCATCGAGAAGGGCGCGGGCCTGACCGCCGCCGTGACCGATGACGCCTTTGCCGACGCAGGTGCGAAAATCGGCACCGCGGCTGCAACACTCAAGGGCGCCGATGCGCTCTTCGCGGTGCGCAGCCCGGATGACGCGACTCTGGCCAAGCTGAAGGGCGTCCTGCTGGTCTCCCATCTCAGCCCGCACGGCAACACCAAGATGGCCGAGGGCCTGGCCAAGGCCGGCATCGACGCGCTCGCCATGGAATTCGTGCCGCGCATCACCCGTGCCCAGGCCATGGACGCCCTGTCCTCGCAAGCCAATCTCGCCGGTTATCGCTCGGTCATCGAAAGCGCCGAGCTCTATGGCCGCGCCTTTCCGATGATGATGACCGCCGCCGGCACGGTCGCCCCGGCCAAGACCTTCGTGATGGGGGTCGGCGTCGCCGGCCTGCAGGCGATTGCCACCGCGCGCCGCCTCGGCGCCATCGTCACCGCCACCGATGTCCGTCCGGCCGTGAAGGAACAGGTCGCGTCCCTGGGCGCGAAATTCGTTGCGGTCGAGGATGACGAATTCAAGCAGGCCGAGACTGCGGGCGGATATGCCAAGCAGATGTCACCGGAATACCAGGCCAAACAGGCCGAGCTGGTGGCCAGCCATATCGCCAAGCAGGACATTGTCATCACTACCGCCCTCATCCCGGGCCGCCCGGCCCCGACCCTGGTCTCCAAGGCCATGGTCGAGAGCATGAAACCCGGCTCGGTGATCATCGATCTCGCCGCGCCCAATGGCGGCAATTGCGAACTGACCAAGGTCGATGAAGTCGTCGAGCACAAGGGCGTCAAGATCGCCGGCTATGGCAATCTCGCCGGCCGGCTCGCCGCCGACGCCTCGGCGCTCT
>NZ_CAJQOO010000051.1 GCF_905480005.1 uncultured Maricaulis sp. | reverse complement strand
TATCCGCCGGGCCCGGTTCGATCCGGCGCAGGAAGGCGGTCTCGAAAGAGACGCAGCGCATGCCCTCGCCCGCGACCGCCTGGTCAGCCCCGATGATGCCGGAAAGGAAACTGCCGCTGTCGTCCATGATGATCCCGCCTGACTTGCCGAACGCTCTATATAGAGACGCAAGAGCGCAAGGAAGTGAATGCCGGGTATGCGGGCCGTTGACCTCTAGATTTCGCTTTCGCGCAAGCCGAGCGCAGCTGCAAGGTGGCTCAAGGCATAATCTTCCTGCGGCTTGGCCAAGCGGTCGGCCGCCAGGGCTTTGCGAGCCGTTTCGACGACGGCTCGGCGAACGATGCCGTTACCGCGAAATGCCTCAACCTCTGCCAGAATCCGAGCGCTGGCCTTATCGGGATTGGCTCGGAAGCCAGATTCCAGCTTGCTGTAAATCGCGTCGCATTCCGCGTCGGTCAATCCGGCGGGTCGCCGGTCTCTCATCACACCCAACCGCACGCCCACTTCCTCGAGCTTGGAAAAATCTCCGTCCGCATGGGCGACCATCAGATACACCCCAACGAGAACTTCAAACTGGCGCTTGGCCTGCTCAACCGGGCTGTCGGAAACCGCCATCGCGACGCCTCTACTTCTTCGGCGCCGAAATATGGATCGGATGACCGAGCGCCGTCAGCGCCGCTTCGGCGAAGCCTTCGGTCAGGGTCGGGTGGACGTGGATGGTGCCGGCGATGTCGTCGAGGCGGGCGCCCATCTCGACCGCCAGGGCGAACTCGCCCGACAGTTCGGAGACATGCGCGCCAACCGCATGGATGCCGAGGATGACATGATCATCCTTGCGCGCGGTGACGCGGACGAAACCACCATCGAGACCCGCTTCCATCGACAGGTAACGCCCGGAGGCAGCCAGCGGGAATTTGCCGGTGATGATCTCCTCGCCTTTGGCCTTGGCCTCGTCCGGCGTCAGGCCAACGCCCACGACTTCCGGCTCGGTGAAGCAAACGGCCGCGATGGAAACCGGGTCATGGACGCGGCGATGACCGGCAATGATCTCGGCGACCATCTCGCCCTGGGCCGTCGCCTTGTGCGCCAACAGCGGCTCGCCGACGACATCGCCAATGGCGAAGACACCGCGCATGCCGGTGCGGCACTGGTTGTCGACCTTGATGAACTTGCCATCCAGATCGAGACCCATGTTTTCCAGGCCCCAGCCGTCCAGGCAGGCCTTGCGGCCGACCGCAACGAGGATCTTGTCGGCCTCGATGGTCTGCGCCTTGCCCTTGGCGTCGTCATATTCCAGGACCGTCTTGCCGTCCGCCTCGGTGACACCCTTGGCCTTGCAGGACAGGTTCACATCGACCTTGTGCTTCTTCAGCCACATGGTGATCGGACGGGTGATCTCCTTGTCATAGAGCGGCAAGATGCCCCCGGAGGCCTCGATGAAGGTGACGTCCGAGCCCAGCTTGCGGAAGGCGATACCCAGTTCCAGGCCGATATAGCCGGCGCCAACCACGACCAGTTTTTCCGGACGTTCGGTGAGGTCGAGCGCATCGGTGGAGCCGATCACGTTTTCGCCGAAGGGCAGGAAGGGCAGCTCGACCTCGACTGACCCGGTGGCCAGGATGACGTGCTCGGCCGTGATCTCGACCTGTTCGCCATCGTCCATCGTCACGACACAGGTCTTGGCGTTGGAGAATTCGGCCCAGCCGGCAATGTGCGTCGCGCCAGCAGCCTTGATCAGCTGACCGACACCGCCGGTCAGCTTGGCGACAATGCCGTCCTTCCAGCCAACCAGCTTACCCATGTCGAGCTTGGGCGCTTCAGCGAGCGAAATGCCCAGCACATCGCTGTCGGCATGCTTGCCCATTTCCTCGAACTTGGTGGCCGCATGGATCATCGCCTTGGAGGGGATGCAGCCACGATTGAGGCAGGTGCCGCCCAGACCGTGCTTGTCGACAATGATGGTGTCCAGACCCAGCTGGCCGGCGCGGATGGCGGCCGGATAGCCGCCCGGGCCACCACCGACAATGAGGACTTGGCAAGACCGTGTCTGCATCACAGGCGCTCCTTGGAAGATCAAAGCACGAAAACGCGTTTTCCGGGGTTGGATTTAGCGGTTCGGCGGATAAAGGGAAAGGGGCTGACTGAGCCTAGGTCGCCCGGGCAAGGCGCCGCCAGAGCAGCGAGCCGATCGGCGCAAGGACCAGGATTGCGGCAAAGCTGCCGAAGACGACCCCGGGCATCCACTCTGATTGAATGCCGACCGTCTGATGAAAGAACATCAGCAAGAAGATGCCGGCCGCCCAGACCGCGATGACGGAGACGCAATCGGACCAGGTCTGTTTGATGACTGACGGCATTTCGGACACCCCTCTGGGCACGCTTGTGCCTTTGATCCCGCGCCATCGTCAAGCCAGGTTGAGACCGTGTGGACGCCGCCGGGACGCCGGGGAAAACTCTCAGCCGGGCCTGTTGAATAACTCAGACAATTAAGGCATGACACCTGTCAAGCAAGCTGAGGACACGCCATGATCATCGGGAAACACCTTGTCGCCGGAAACTGGATCGGCAGCGATGCCAGCTTCACCTCAAGCCCGGCTCACGGCCCGTCCCATGCATTCGCCGTCGGCACGCCGGACCTGGTCGACCAGGCCTGCCAGGCGGCCGAAGAGGCGTTCTGGTCCTACGGCTATTCCCCACGGGAGGCGCGCGCCAAATTCCTCCACACGATCGCCGACGAGATCGATGCACGCGGCGAGGCGATCACAGAGATCGGCACCCAGGAGACCGGTCTGCCGGACGCGCGCCTCAATGGCGAGCGCGGCCGCACGGTCGGACAGCTTCGTCTCTTTGCCGAGCACATCCTGAAGGGTGAGTATCTGGACGCGCACCATGACGCTGCCCTGCCGGACCGCGCGCCCCTGCCGCGTCCGGATATCAAACTCGTCCAGCGCCCGGTCGGCCCGGTCGCCGTCTTCGGCGCTTCCAATTTCCCGCTCGCCTTCTCCACGGCCGGTGGTGACACCGCTGCGGCACTGGCGGCCGGATGCCCGGTCGTTGTCAGAGGCCATTCCGCCCACCCCGGGACCGGTGACCTCGTCGCCCAGGCCATCGACGCGGCCATCAAGGCCTGCGGCGTGCATCCCGGCGTCTTCAGCCTGATCCAGGGGGGTGACCGCGCGGTCGGACAGGCCGTGGTCGAGCACCCGCTGATCAAGGCGGTCGGATTTACCGGCTCGCTGGCCGGTGGTCGTGCCCTGTTCGACCTGTGTGCGGCACGCCCCGAACCCATCCCGTTCTTCGGAGAGCTCGGATCGGTCAATCCGATGTTCCTCCTGCCTGGCGCCATGGCATCGCGTGCCGAAACCATCGGCGCAGGCTGGGCCGCCTCGCTGACCATGGGCGCCGGCCAGTTCTGCACCAATCCGGGCATCGCTGTGGTGATTGAAGGCCGGGACGCGGAAAGCTTCATCCAGGCGGCTGTCGCCGGCCTCGGCGAGGTCGGCCCGCAAACCATGCTCACCGACGGCATTGCCCAGGCCTACCAGAAGGGTCGCGACGTGATCCGCGGTACAGCCGGTGTCCGCGAAGTCCTGACCACGACCTGCGATCTGCGCAATGCCACGCCCTATCTCTTCGTCACGACGGGCGCTGACTGGCTCGAGAATGACGTCCTCGGCGAGGAAGTCTTCGGGCCGCTCGGTCTCGTGGTCACCGTCAAGGACGAGGCCGACATGCTGAAAGTCGCCCACTCCCTGCAAGGCCAGCTGACAGCCACCCTGCACATGGAAGACGGCGACACTGCCCTGGGCCGGACACTCATGCCGGTGCTGGAACGCAAGGCCGGTCGCATCCTGACCAATGGCTTCCCGACCGGTGTCGAGGTCTGCGACGCCATGGTCCATGGCGGCCCCTACCCGGCCTCGACCAATTTCGGCGCCACCTCGGTCGGCACGATGGCGATCCGCCGCTTCCTGCGCCCGGTCAGCTATCAGAACATGCCGGACGCGCTAATGCCCGGCGATTGGGGATAAGGACCAGTCATAACCCCGTGATGTCGCGACACCGCGGGTGCCCACCATCCCGTTGACCGCTTGCCGAGAGCGGGCCGCATGCGTCGGCGATCACAATCCGGGAAACGCTCCTGAAGGAAATCATGCCGTGTCAGGCTTGATTGCCAGTCCGATCCCGAAGACAGCACCTCCAATCAGGATCACCACGACGTAGACAGCCAGAAACGGCAGATGCTGCGAGAATTCGGTTCCGCCATCTATCGCATTGCCCATGGCCGTCACCGCGAGGTGGAACCAGCCAAGGAGCAGGCAGCCGGTCAAGGCGAAC
>NZ_CAJQOO010000050.1 GCF_905480005.1 uncultured Maricaulis sp. | reverse complement strand
GACTTGCGGGCCGGTGCCGGCATGGTCTCGATGCGTGCGCTCAGCCGGGCTCTGTGATCGCGGTCCGCCCAGCAGCTGGCGTGAAGGGCAATGCGCAGGCGGATACGCTTTTGCTTGCGGGCGAAGGCGGTGATCATGCCGATCGCGGCATCCAGGGCGCACATGTCCAGATCTATCTGGCTGATCTTCGACATGCCGGTTGAGATGGCGCGGCGCCCTTCGAGCGCCCGGCCACCCACCACGACCTTGGCAAGGGCGGCATTGATGGCAATGGACTGTTTCTGGGCGTCCCAGAGCGGCCGATAATGCGCGAGCACGTCCTCGTCTTCGCATTCCGACACCGGTCGACTGCGCGGCATTTGGGCGGGCTTCGGTATTTCAGCGGCGGCCGGCGCGGCTTTCGGTGCGGCTTTCGGCGCGGGCGGAGGAGAGGCGGTCATCGTTGCCAGCTGGGTGATCTCGTCCGCAGCAACGCGGCTGGCCTCGCTCTCAATACCGAGTTCCGAGGTTTCCGGCGCGCCGAGGAAGAAAGCCATCAAGGCTTCACCCAGTTCGGCGAGAAAGGCAGCCGGGTCCTCAGGCGTTTCGGCGAAAAGGACCAGAAAGCCTTCTTCGCAGGGAATCACGGCGTCATTCTCGGACAGGCGCCGGGCGAGAAACTGGGTGCCCGCAGTGAAAACCTTCTTCTTTGCAGTCGGCCAGTTTTCGCCAGCCTTTTCGCGAACTGCAGCCAAATTGACCAGGCGGAATTGCCCGACATCAATGCGCTCGCCACGCGACATGGCCCGCTTGATGAATGTTTTTAGGTCAGCCGTCATCGATGTCCGTGCCCGGAATGCTTGCTGGCAGTATGCCCTTGAATGCTTAAGACCGGATTGACTGTAACGTGTTCGGAAATGGTCGGAATGCAGAGCGTTGAACGCCGGTCTTGCCTGTCCTGACAAGCCGCGCCATAACGCGCGCCCGGCCTGCGGATGTGGCGGAACTGGTAGACGCGCCAGATTTAGGTTCTGGTGCCGAGAGGCGTGGGGGTTCGAGTCCCTCCATCCGCACCACCTGTTGTCCTGTGGGCTTCGGGTGGCGAGCTGTCGGCGGTCGCGCCGTCTCGTGCAGGAGGGGTGGCTCAGGCCCCGTTGACCCTTGGCTTTGACCGCAGACTCTGCTGCGCTGTGCGGTCGAACCGCTCCGCAGCGTTGCCTACGCCGAATCCGCGTGACATAACGCGCGCTCGATTTTGCACGCGGTTTTTTGCCGCCCGTCTGTTTGAACATCTAAGGCTAACCCATGAACGTCATCGAGAAAGCCTCCGAAGGCTTGAGCCGCACCTATGAGATCGTCATCCCGGCTGATGATCTGCAAGCTCGCCTGTCTGCGAAGATCGAAGAGATCCGCCCGGAAGTCCGCCTGAAGGGTTTCCGCCCGGGCAAGGTGCCGACCAGCCACATCCGCAAGATGTTCGGCGAAAGCATCATGGGCGACCTGCTCAACGAGCTGGTTCCGGAGACCACCCAGAAGACGCTCGACGAGAAAAAACTCCGCCCGGCATCGCAGCCGGACATTTCGGTGACCAGCGAAGCCAAGGACGTGCTCGGTGGCAAAGCCGATTTTGTCTTCGAGATCGCCCTTGAAATCATGCCCGATTTCGAGCCGGCTGATCCGGCCAAGCTGTCAGTGACCCGCCCGGTCGCTGTTGTCGAGGACGCGGAAGTCAACGAGGCGCTCGAGCGTCTGGCCAGTGAAAGCCGTGAATTTGCGGCCAAGAAGGGCGGCAAGAATGCCAAGGCGGAAGACGGCGATGTCGTCGTCATCGACTTCATTGGCAAGCTTGATGGTGAAGTGTTCGAAGGCGGTTCCGCCGAGGACGCGCGCGTCGCTATCGGTGATGGTGCTTTCATCCCGGGCTTCGAAGAGCAACTGCTCGGCGCCAAGGTCGGCGAAGAGCGCGAGCTGAATGTCACCTTCCCGGAGAATTACCAGGCCGAACAGCTGGCCGGTAAGGCTGCCGTGTTCGAGGTTACCGTGAAGGGTGTCGAGTCTCCGCAGGATGCCAAGGTTGATGACGAACTGGCCAAGCGCCTGGGTCTCGAAAATCTGGACAGCCTGAAAGAGGCGCTGAGCAAGCGTTTCGAGGGCGAGCATGCCCAGCAGTCGCGCATGAAGGTCAAGCGTGACCTGCTCGACAAGCTGGATGCCGAGCACAAATTCGACCTGCCGCCGAAAATGGTTGAGGCCGAGTTCGAGAATATCTGGCGCGAAGTGGCGAGTGCCATGGAGCAGGATCAACTCGAGGAAGAAGACAAGTCCAAGTCGGAAGACGAGCTCAAGAGCGAGTATCGCGATATTGCCGAGCGTCGTGTGCGCCTGGGCCTCGTGCTGGCCGAGATCGGTCGCCGCAACAATATCGACGTGACCCAGGAAGAACTGTCCCGCGCCATCAATCAGGAAGCGGTGAAGTATCCGGGTCAGGAGCGCCAGGTCGTCGAGTTCTACCAGAAGAACCCGAATGCCGTCGC
>NZ_CAJQOO010000049.1 GCF_905480005.1 uncultured Maricaulis sp. | reverse complement strand
GCCCTGGACCATCGTCGCCGGCAATCCGGCACGTGTCATCAAGCGCATCGACCCCGACGCCCCGATGAAAACCCGCTCCGACCTGTTCGCCGACGTCGAAGGCCTCGACCGTTTCATGGACACCGCCTACCGGCAGTCGCTAGACGGGAATTCAACGATTGGCTGGCTGCGCAGCCGGCTGTGGCCGGCGCGGGGGGATTGATGCTCTCACTGAGCCAAGCAACCCATTTTTCCCGGAGGCGCGCAGCGCCATCCGGGACCAACGAGAGACTCATCGCTTGCCGGATGGTCCGGTCGGTCCCGGCTCTCCGCCCCGCTTGTCCGGGGCTGCGGCCGGGAAAATGCGCTTTGTTCTGCGAGGATTGCGCTGTGCAGCCACGCCACCGGCAATCACCAATCGAGCTACTGGGTCACCCGCCTTCTCCTCGATTCCATGGCTTCGTAGAAGAAATCCCAATTTGACGGCGCGGGATTAGCCCTTTGGTACGCTTCAGCCTGGTCGGTCTTCATTTCCCGGTACCAAAACATGAAATCGATACAATACTGGTCCCACTCCGTCACATTTGACGGGTCTTTGGGGCCAAATGGATCACAGTCCGGGCAGAATTCCCAAGGCGGCTTCATGGCTTTATTCCTCCGGAACGATCACACAAAAAAGGGATGCAACGCTCACCGGCGCGATGGAAAAACTGTGCGCTGGTGCTTTCACCAACCCGATTGAGTGTCGCGCGCGAGCGCGAACCCATCCATACATCCCTTGCCGGGACAAAGCCGTATCCGGGTCTTGAGCTCAAGGGTGAAACCGCGAAGCGGCGCTCCGCGCCCTTGACCTCAAGACCCGGATACGGCGCACTGGCTGACAAGGAATCTAAGGACCGGTCCGCGCCGTACGCGTGCGCCCCTACCCGAACAAGCCCTGCGGCAGCACGCCAATCGCGGCCCCCGTCATCAGCGTCGCCAGCGTGCCCGAGATCAGCGCTTTCGGTGCCAGCTGGAGAATGTCCTCGCGCCGTGACGGGGCGATGGCGACCAGGCCGCCCGTGAGGATGCCGACGCTGGAGAAATTGGCGAAGCCGCACAGGGCATAGGTCATGATCAGGCTGGTGCGCGGGGTCAGGCCCTCGCCCATCTGGGACAGGCGGTCATAGGCATAGACCTCGTTCAGCGCGGTCTTGAGGCCCATCAGGGAGCCGGCCTGGGTCGCTTCCGACCAGGGAATGCCGGCGAGCCAGACGATGGGGGCGAAGAGCCAGCCGAGGATGCGCTCGACCGACAGGCTGGCACCGAACACGTCCGGGAAGAGCCCCAGCATGACGTTGAGCAGGGCGACCAGCGCCGTGAAGACCAGCAGCATGAAGATGATGTTGAAATAGAGCCGCATCCCGTCCGACACGCCCGTGGTCAGCGCGTCCATGGAGGAATGATAGATCTGGGTCGGCACCTTCTCCTTGGCCTCGGCCTCGGGCGTTGCCGGTTCGGCCGGCATCATCAGGCGGGACAACAGGACGGCAGCGGGGACGGAGATCAGCGAGGCGGTGAAGATATGGCCCGCCGCGCCATCGATCACGCCGGAGAGCTGGGAGACATAGAGCGCCATCACCGAGCCGGCGACGGTGGAAAAGCCCACCGTCATGATCAGGAAGAGGTCGGAGCGGCTCATATCGGGCAGGCGCGGCCGAATCAGGACCGGGCTTTCCGTCATGCCCAGGAAGATATTGGCAGCAGCGCCCAGGCTGGCCGAACCGGACAGGTTCAACAGGCGCTGGAAGGCAAAGGCAAAGGCCCGCACCAGGACTTCAAGGATGCGCCAGCGCCACAACAGGGCCGACAGGGCCGAAAGGACGATGACCATGGGCAGGGCCTGGAAGGCGAACAGGAAGGTCCCGCCCGCCGCGTCAGGGTCGATCTCGAAGGGCATGGCGCCGCCAGCGAGATAGCCGAAGACGAATTGCGCGCCCTCATTGGTCACTTCCTGCAGCACCGCGACGACACCGGTCAGCGATTGCAGGAAGGCGCGAAACGGCGCGACGGTGTAGAGCAATGTGGCGATGACCAGCTGCAAGCCAATCGCCCCGCCCAGCAGGATGACCGGAAAGCGTTTGCGCGGCCCAAGCAGCCAGGCGATGCCGGCGAGAAGGAACAGGCCCGCAAAGCTGCGGCCCTGCAGCAAAAGATCGTCCATGGAAGTCCCCGCCGGTGAAAGCGGGACCTTATTCCGCCCACCCCAGCCGCTGCAAGCACTTGCCTCAACGCCTCGCCCGCGAAATGCTGCAGCGCATGACGTCGACGCCCATCAATCCGCCCATCAAGACACCTTGCGTGCAGGTCTGTTTTGTTGATCCGAAAGCGCAATTATGCGTCGGTTGCTTCCGCACGATGGAAGAATTGGGGCGCTGGACGCGCTACACGGATGACGAACGCGCGGCTATCATGACCGCCCTGCCCGAGCGCGAAACGGCGTACAAGGCGGCCAAGCCCGTCCGGCAGGAATAGAGACCATGCGCGCCATCATCATCCGTATCGCCCTGCCTGCCCTGGCCCTGGGCATCGCCCTGATCGGGCTGCGCCTGATCAGCTGGCCGCTCTGGTCCGACGTCGATCCGATGTTGCGGACCGTCTATATCGCAGTGCCGCTCGGCCTGCTCGCCCTGGCCCTTTTGGGATCAGCGGTGGCGCCGGACGGCGCCCGCCATCGCAATCTCCTGGCCTGGCTCTCCATCAGCGTCGCCGCCGGCGGGGTTGCCATTCTTGATCGCGACTACACCGCCTTGGAACACCAGCGCGTCTGGGGCGTGGCCGTGATGGAAGGCGATCCGCGTCCGCTGGCGGGTGGCAATGGTGTGCAACTGGCGGACGGGTCGCTGGTGCTGGAACGGCATTTCGACGGCCATTTCTATATCGATAGCGACATCAATGGCGCGCCGGTCCATTTCCTGATCGACACCGGCGCGACCGGTGTCGCGCTGACCCTGGATGATGCACGACGCATTGGCATCCGCACCGAGACGCTGGATTTCAACATCCGCACCTCGACCGCCGCCGGACCGTCGATGGCCGCGCGGGTCACCATACCGGCGCTGATCCTGCCCGGGCGCACGTTCCAGAACCATCCGGCCCTGGTGATGAGCGGCGGCGAGCGTTCCCTGCTCGGCATGACGGTTCTGGGTGAGTTTGACGCGGTGGAGATGCGCCGCGATCAATTGATCCTGCGACCCTAGATCAGCTGGCCGCGCTGGCCAGCCAGGCTTCGCGGACCAGCATGACACCGACCACGACGAGTCCGACCGCAAAGCAGCGCTTGAGCGTCCGCTCCGGCAGGGCATGGGCCAGTTTTGCGCCGAGCGGGGCGACGAAGAAGGCCGAGCCGGCCAGCAGGGCAAAGCCGGGCAAGTTCACATATCCCAGCGACCACGGAACCGCGTCCTGGCCCCAGCCCGTGACCACAAAACCGATCGCGCCCGGCAGGCCGATTGCGACACCGAAGCCGGCCGCGGTCGCCACAGCCCGATGGATCGACTTGCCGCACAGCGTCATCAGGGTAACGCCCAGAACTCCCCCGCCGATGCCCATCAGGGCCGACAGGATGCCGATTCCGCCGCCCAGGCCCCAACGAAGCGGTCCGCCGGGCATCTCGTCAGCGAGGCGCCAGTCCGGACGGCCGAAGAAGAATTGCGCCGACAACAGGATGGCCATGGCGCCGAACAGGCCGGTCAGGAAATTGCCCGGCAGGAGATGGGCAATCACCGCCCCGACCAGCGTGCCGATCACGATCCAGGGCGCCCAGGTCTTGAGCACGACGAAATCAACGGCGCCGCGCTTGGCGTGCGCCGAGACCGAGCGCAGCGAGGTGGCGATGATCACGGCCAGAGATGTTCCGACCGCGACCTGCATGATGCGCGGGTCGTCATAGCCGAGGAATTGAAAGGCGTAGAACATGGCCGGGACCATGACGATGCCGCCGCCAATGCCGAACAGGCCGGCGATCAATCCGGCAAAGGCGCCCGTGGCCGCCATCGCCAGAACCAGAATCCAGATATCGGTCATTCAGGCGGCCTCGTCTCGCGGCGAAACGGCCGCCTGGGCTTCATCGAGCACGTCGAGATCCGCACCGCTGCGCGGCGCCTTCTCCGACAGGATACGTCGCCATTGGCGCGCGCCCGGTTCGCCGGCATAGAGACCGAGCATGTGCCGGGTGATGTCCTGCAGGCGTCCGCCGGCTTCCAGATGCGCGGCGATATAAGGTCGGAAGGCTGCCAGCGCCTGCGACCGGGTGGCCACCGGATCGGTCTCGCCGAAAATCTGTGAGTCGACGCGGGCCAGGATCCAGGGCGTGTGGTAGGCGGCGCGGCCGATCATGGCGCCATCCAGCGCGCCGGTTTCTGCCTGGGCGCGATCAAGATCAGCCAAACCGCCATTGAGGATGATTTCCAGCTCCGGGCGCTCGGCCTTGAGTCGGCGCACCAGATCATAGTCGAGCGGCGGCACGGAGCGGTTTTCCTTCGGGCTCAGGCCTTTCAGCCAGGCCTTGCGGGCGTGCACAGCAAAGCTCGTCACGCCGCGCGCCGCGACTGTGTCGACCAGGGTAAAAAGCGCCTCTTCCGGCTCCTGGTCGTCAACGCCGATCCGGCATTTCACGGTGACCGGGATGGTGACCGCCTCCCGCATCGCCGCGACGCACTCGGCGACCAGGTCCGGCTCACGCATCAGACAGGCCCCGAAGCGGCCGGACTGGACCCGGTCGGACGGGCAGCCAACATTGAGGTTGATCTCACAATAACCGAAGGCTTCGGCAGTCCTGGCAGCGGCAGCAAGATCGGCCGGCTCGGACCCGCCCAGCTGTATCGCGACCGGATGTTCGCGCGCGCTGAAACCGATCAGGCGCTCGGTGTCGCCATGGATGATCGCCTTGTCGACCGCCATCTCTGTATAGAGCAGCGCCTTGCGCGACAGGACCCGGTGGAAAGCCCGGCAATGCCGGTCGGTCCAGTCCATCATCGGCGCCACGGAGAGGCGGCGGGAGAAAGGCATGATCGCATTCATGACGGGCGACATAGCGTGTGAGGGCGTCTGCCGCAACGCAGCACGCGCGCCCGGACAGTCGATCGCTCAAATCCAACCTGTTCCGTTCACGCGGTTTAAACGCCGCCATGCTTGTGTAAGGGCGGCGAGGGAGAAGTACACATGGCCAAGGCAGTCTTTCACAAGCATCAGCGGGTCTTCGTCGGACCGGTCGGCACCTGGGCGCTGGTCGAGCAGGTCAAGCCGCACTGGGTGAAGGATGTCGAGGAGCCGATCCGCGTCGCCTATGATTGCGGGCTCGGACGCGACTTCATCGCTGAAGAACTCTCCGCGGAACAGGCCGACCATGTCGAGGCCGGCCATTGGCGCGTTCTGCGCGCCAGGAACAAGTGGCAGAGCGTCGAGGAGTGTGCCGGGCATCCCCTCCCCGGCACCTTCCCCGTCGTTGTCACCGAGGCGATGGACTGGGGCGGCTGGCGGGTACCGGCAGCGGAATATGACCGCGACCCGCACCGTATCGAAGCCCAGGCCCGCCTCCTGGCCAACAGTCCGCGCCTGCTTGAGATTGCCGAGCAGCTCGCCGCCCTGGCCGGCGAAGATGGCGAATTGCCGCCCGCCCTGGCCGAGCTTTCGCATCGGGCCGAGAGTGTGTTGAAGGACATCAACACCAAGCCTGCCAAGCGCGATGGCCGCGCCGAGTCGCGGGCTGCCTGAATTCCCTAGAATTTTAAGGGCGTTCTAACGATTGCCGGGCAAGACTTGGGGTCTGTGCAAACGATTGGACTTCCGATGTCGCTGGTCGAACAACGCAACCGCTTTCTCTCCTTCGCCTTTGCCTCGGCGGACATCCTCGTCGAGACTGACCCTGCGGGCTGCGTCACCTATGCCGCTGGCGCCGTTGCGGCACTGGGCGAGCCGACTCTGGCCGGAAGCGGCGAAGATCTCGCCCAGCGCTTCGACCGCACCTCGCGCCCCGTCTTTCAGGCCATCATGCACCGGCTCAAGCCCGGTCGACGCCTCGGCCCGGTCCGGATTTCCGTCGCCGGTCGCGAATGCCGCCTGTCCGGATGGATGCTGGGCGATGATGAACGCATTCGCTGGAGCCTGTCCTACGAAGCCATTCACGCCCCGGCCGAGCTCGAGCCGGAAGCCTTTGAACGTGCCGCCGAACAGGCCATCGAGAAGTCCCGGTCTGCCGGGGTCGACATGGCCATGTCGGTCCTGCGCGTGGTCACCGAGGATTCGCTGGAACGTCTGATCGGCCCGGCCCGGGCGGCGGCTGTTCAGCAATCCATCGCCGCATCCTGCGCCCTCGCTGTCGGCGATGACGGCGTTGCCCGCCAGGTCGATGCGGAGCGCACGGCGCTCATTCATGCCCGCTCGACCGAACTTGACCTGCTCAAGACAGAGATTGAAGCCACCCTCGCCGATGCCGGTCTGGGGACGGCTACCGTCCAGATCGATTCGGTTTGCGACGCCCCGAATACCGAACCGGGCATTGCGGTTCAGGCCTTCCTCTACGCCGTCAATGAAGCGGCCCAGTGTGACCGGGTTCTGGACATAGTCAGCCTTCAGGAAACCGCCGAAGTCATGATGCGCGAGAATGAGCGCCGCATGGCTGAATTGCGGACCACGATCGCCGGGCGGGTCATCGAGCCGCACGCCCAGCCTGTCGTCGATCTGGCGACCGGCGAAATCCATCATTACGAGCTTTTGCTGCGCCTGCCGGGCGGCGCTCCTGTCCAGGACAGTGTTGGCTTCGCGGAGAGTACCGGGCTGATCTACGAGATCGACACCGCCATGGTCGATATTGCCGCCACCTTCCTGCGCGATGATTATGATCGGCCATCCCTCGCGGTGAATCTCTCGGGCAAGTCGCTGACAAACATGGCCTGGGGCAAACGCTTCCTCGCCCAGCTGGCCGATCTGAAAATTGACCGCAAACGGCTCAGCTTCGAGCTGACCGAGACCGCGACGGTCACCAATATCAAGGCCGCCAATGCGATCATCCAGAAAATCCGCGAACGCGGCCACGACGTCTGCCTGGACGATTTCGGCGCCGGCGCTGCAGGTTTCCACTATCTGCGCGACTTCCCGGCCGATGTGGTCAAGATCGATGGCTCCTACATCAAACGCTTCGAGCAGTCGAAACGGGATGCGACACTGTTGAAAGGCATGATCAATATCTGCCGCAGTGTGGGTGCCGCCACGGTCGCCGAAATGATCGAGACCGAGGCCCAGGCAAAGGCATTGAAAACTTTTGGTGCGACTTACGGTCAGGGTTACTATTTCGGTAAGCCTGTGCCGCTAAGCTCGCTCAAGGATATGAAGAAGAAGGCCTCGCGCGCCGCGTGAGGCGTTGAGGTAGGCAGCCATGGCCGCAGATTTCAGCCGCGTGCGAGTACTGATCGTCGACGATAACGGCTATATGCTGACCATCCTGCGCACCATTCTGCACGGGTTTGGAATCAAGCAGATTTTCGAGTCCAAAGACCCGGCCGATGCGTTCGATCTGGTGCGGTCGGACTCCGTTGACATCATCATCACCGACTATCAGATGGAAATTCTGGACGGTCTCGACTTCGTGCGCCTGGTCCGCACAGCCGATGACAGCCCGAATCCGCTCGTGCCGATCATCATGCTGAGCGCCTATTCGGAGAAATCCAAGGTGATGCTGGCCCGCGATGCCGGGGTCACGGAATTCTGCTGCAAGCCTGTCACGGCCAAGGAAATGTTCTCCAAGATCGCCTCGGTGATCAATGAGCCTCGTCCCTTTATCCGCAACAAGAATTATTTCGGTCCGGACCGGCGTCGCGCCAATCCGGACAGCGGCACGTACAAGGGCCCCGAACGACGCCAGGCGCGCCAGAAAGTCGGCGCCGAAAGCAAAGCGTCTGACGAGGAGGTCCAGGTCGACGAAGCCTGAGCCGCAAGACAATTGAAAACCCGCGTTGTCCGGTCGACACAGACCGCGAACGCACCTTAGTTTGAGACCATGAATCAGATGCGGTTCGATCACCGCCCGTCGCCGTCCGCCAAGGGCCGGGACAGGGCGTCGAACTCCCCGTCTCGGGGACAGCATCGTCACGCCCGCGATCCGGACGAAGCGCCCCGCAAGACATCCCGCAGCAGCGGCGCGATGTGGATCATCCTGGCGGTGGTGCTCTTTACCCTCGCCTATGGCGGCATCCTGCTGGTCAAGATCCAGCAGGAGCGCGAAATCCTGATCACCGAGGCGGAGCGGTCCCAGGCCAATGCCGCCGGCTATCTTGCCGAGCGCGTCACGGCCCGCATCGCCGAAGCCCGTTATGCGCTGGCCTTTGCAGCCGCGGATCTGCGTGACGCACCGGCCGGCGAGGTCGAAAGCCTGGCCAATGCGCGTCTCTCCGCGATCGCCGAATCCGAGCTTGTGGCCGACATTGCCCTCCTCCTGCCCGGCGGGCAGGTCATCGCCGATGGCGAGCCGGTCGAGAATCTCCGGGATTTCGCCGGTGCTGCGCTCGATGCACCATCCGGCCTCACCGCTCAGGTCACCGGCAATCAGGCTTTTCTGGTTCTCGCCGTCCCGACCCCGTTGAGCGATGGCACGGTGGGCGCTTTCGTGGCCCGGCTGAGCACCGAGACCGCCCTGCCGGACTGGGGCGATGATCGCGTTGTCGCCCTCGCCGATGCCGACGGCGGCATGCTGGCAATCCGGCCGCGCATGCCCAGTGCTCGCGCCGGCACCCAGCTGGCAGAACGCTTCGGTCTGGAACCCGGCTTTATCGACAGGCTGGCGGCCGGCGGCGGTGGCGCCACGTCGGATGCGCGCTTTGGCGAGGAACGGGTCACCTTCGCGGTTGCCCCGATTTCCGGCACCGAGCTGCGCGTCTATGCGCTGGGCGCCATGCGCATCAATCAGAGCGCCTGGTACCGGACGATTTCCTTCTACGGCCTGATGTTCATCGCGCCGATATTCGTGGCTTTGGGCCTGTGCGCACTGGTCTTCATGCAGATGGGCCGCCTGCGCTCGACCCGGCAGATGCTGGAAGACAATGAGCAGCGCTTCCGCGTCGCCATCGAGGGCGCGCGCTGCGGTGTCTGGGACTGGAATCCGGAAGCCGACACCGTCTTCGTCACCGACTCCCTTGCCCGCATTCTCGGGCTCGACGCCGCGACCGAGTGTTCCGGCCAGCAATTCCTCCAGCTCTTCTCCAAGCCGGACCGCGAGCGCCTGCGCGCGGCCATGCGCGGAGCCCCGGCCGGTGCCGAGGTCGATCATGAAGTCCTCGCCGCGCGGGCGCCGGTGTGGCTGCAGATGCGGGGCCGCATCCTGCCCGGCGGAGAAGTCGGCCATACCCGCATTGTCGGCGTCGCCATCGATGTCACCGAACGCAAGGGCGCCCAGGCCCGCGTCGCGGCAGCCGAGAGCCGGCTGCGTGCCGCCCTGGAATCGATGTCCGAGAGCTTCGTGCTCTGGGACAGCCGCCAGCGCCTCATCCTGTGGAACCGCAAATTCCGGGACTTGTTCGACTTTACCGAAGGCATGCTGAAACCGGGCATGAGCTATGAAGCGGTCGAGCAGGCGGCTGCACGGGCCATCAAGACCGTGCATGGCGGAACGGACAGCAAGGTCGCCTACGAGATCGAGCTCTCCAATGGTCGCTGGCTGCACTATTCCGACCGCCCGACCGCCGATGGCGGCCTGGTCTCGGTCGGCGCTGATATCACCGATCTCAAGCATCACGAGGCCGCCCTCACCGAGAATGAGAGCCAGCTCCGCAAGACGGTCGACGACGTCAAACGCTCCCAGGCGCGGATCGCCGACCTGGCCCGCAAATATGAAGAAGAGAAGATCCGGGCCGAGGAAGCCAACCGCTCCAAGTCCGAATTCCTCGCCAATATGAGCCATGAGCTGCGCACGCCGCTCAATGCCATCAACGGCTTCTCCGAAATCATGATGCAGGAAATGTTCGGGCCGCTCGGCGATGATCGCTATGTCGGCTACATGAAGGACATCCTGTCCTCGGGCAAACATCTGCTGGAACTGATCAACGACATCCTCGACATGTCCAAGATCGAAGCCGGCAAGATGCAGCTTCAGCCCGAGCCCACCGACGCCAGCGAGCTGGTCGAACAGAGCATTCGCATCGTCCGCGGTCGCGCCGAAGAGAAACGTCTCAAGCTGCGCGCCGATGTCTCGGGCCTGCCGGAAATCGAGGTCGATCCGCGCGCCTTCAAGCAGATCATGATCAACCTGGTCTCGAATGCGGTGAAATTCACGCCGGAAGGTGGCCGGGTCACCGTGCGGGGCTTCCTGTCCGGCCTCGGCATTGCTTTCCAGGTTTCCGACACCGGCATCGGTATCGCGAAGGATGACCTGCCCCGCCTGGGCCGCCCCTTCGAGCAGATCGAAAGCCAGCACTCCAAGAGCTTCCAGGGGTCCGGGCTTGGCCTTGCCCTGTCCAAATCCCTGATCGAGCTGCATGGCGGCACATTGTCGATCGACTCGACACTGGGCGAAGGCACGACGGTCTCCATCGTCCTGCCAATCAGCCAGGACCAGCCGATCCCGCGCGATGCGATCGATGCCGTGACCCGCGATGGCGCGGTCGACAATGCCCTTGCGCCGGAAGCGGACGATGCGCCTTTCGACGCACACGCCCCGCTCGGCCTGTCAGCCGGGCTGCAGACCGATGACGGTTTTGACGTCGATGATGAATTCATTGATGGCAACAGCCCGTCGCGCCTGGCGGCAGGCGAATAGACAAGTCTAGTCGCGCGTCGGTGGCGGCCCATCCCGGGGGCCATCCCGCTGCCCATCCCGCTGGCCGTCCCGGGGGCCATGACGACGATGCCCGCCGGGTGGCGGCCCCCGTCTTCCCATCCGATCACGGCCTGCTTGCAGGGCGGCGGCCCGGGTCTCGGCATCAAGCTCCGACACGACATCCAGCACAACCGCTTCAATCCGCGCCTCGACTTCGCGCTGGATCTGGCGCAACTCCGCCATGGCCTGGGCAACGGCCTCGGTATCAAACTCGTCCGCCACCAGAAGCGTGTCCAGCTGCCGGCGAGCCAACCGCCCGTCCCGGGCAAGGTCGCCCATATCGGCAAAGCTGGCGCGCAGACGGACGCGGGCTTCCTGTCGACTTGCCTCCGGCAGGGCTTCCACGAATCCACGCAGATCAAAGCCTCCCCGGCCCGGCGCACCGCCGCGACCGGGACCACTGTCCGGCGCCGGCACACGCATCTGCCAGTCCGGACCGTCCGTCGTGTGATGGACGAGATAGCCGACCAGCGCGCCATTGATCAGCACGGAGCCAATCAGGGCGGTGATCCAGGGCAAGCTTGGCCTCATGCGTCTTCTCCCAGCCAGTCCACCCAATCATCCTCATAGCCGGTGAAAGCATCGGCATAGAGCGTGTCATCGGCGTTGTAACCGCCGGTAAGCGCACCACTGGCAAAGCCGAGACAGACCCCGACAAGAAGCGCTGCAGCCACCGCGGTGGGCGCCATCCAGCGCGAAGCGGACGGTACCGGCAAGCGGGCGATCAGACGCCGCTCCAGAAGCGCGCTGACCTGGACCGGCTGGGCGATGTCACCGAGCAGCTCATCCAGTGCGTTTTCCGCAGCAATGACCGATCCGGCCTGATCGGGATGGGCCCGGGTAAAGGCCTCGGCATCCGCGCGCTCATCGGCCGGCCAACGGGCCGGGTCGGCGCCGTAAGCCTCAAGAATTTGGTAAAAACGGTCCTCAGTCATCATTCATCACCGTAACGGGCATCACCGCCCTCAGCATAGCTGGCTATCAGATCGGGCGCATCGCCCAGAAGCAAGGCCTTGAGCTTGCGCCGACCGCGCGCCAGCAGGGATTCAAGCGCATCGACACTGACCGACATGATCTCGGCCGCCTCGATATTGCTCAGCTCCTGGAAATGGACCAGCTCCAGCGCCTGGCGCTGACGGTCCGGGAGCCGGGCAACGGCCTCGGCGACGCGATGGCCGCTCTCCGCCTGTTCCATGCGCCGGTCCTGGCCGAGACTCGCATCGGCTTGCTCGGGGATGGCGTCAGTCAGAACCTCGCGGCGCTTGCGCAAGCGGTCATAGCAGAGGTTGAGCGCGATCCGGCAAACCCAGCTGGACACCCGGGCCTGACCGGATTTCCAGCGCCCCGCAGCCTTCCAGACCCGCAAAAAGGTCTCCTGCGCAATATCTTCGGCCTCGACCGCATCACCCAGAGTGCGTCGGGCGAGGCCGATGATACGCGACAGATTGGTGGCCATGAGTTCGCGGGCCGCATCCCGGTCTCCGACGCCAATGCGCGCCATCAACCGGTCTTCCGCCGCCCGCACATCGACCGAAGCCGATGTCACACGGGGCGGCCGCTCACGGACACGGCCGGACATGGGGCCGGCATCCGCCGGTTCGTCTGTCGTCATGCCGTGTCCGTCATACATGGGCGAAAGCGCTAGTCGCGCCACCAGAGACGACGATCCTGTCGCCGTTCCGCAGCCTCGTCCAGCTCGCCCGGTTCGATCACGCCATCCTCATTGGCATCGAGCGCGGCAAACAACCGGTTCTCGCCACCCAGGAATTCAGCGCGCGAAATGCGGCCATCTTCGTCCGCATCAAAATGGCGACCGGGGCCTTCACCGTCACCGCCTTCGCCCGGGCCACGGCCACGCGGACCGCCCCGGCGACCGCGCCGGCCTTCGCGCTCGCCGCCTTCCGCCATTTCGGCTTCATGGATCACGCGCATGCGCTGACGAACCGGAGACTGGTCGGCCGCGTCGAGATAACCGTCCGCATTGCGGTCCATCCAGGTGAACATTTCGGCCTGGAGAGCCGCCACTTCAGCCTCGGTGATGGAGTTGTCGCCATTGGCGTCCGCCGCCCGCAGCATCATCATGGCGCGATGGGCCCCACCGCCGGCACCGCCGCCGGGACCACCGGCACGATCACCACCATGATGGCGGCCGCCCGGACCCTGGGCCTGCGCTGCGGCTCCGGCCAGCAGCAAACAGGTTGAGCCCATCAGTACAATCAATCGGGAAGTTTTCATGACATCGTCCTTGTCGTTCATAGCCTCGCTGGGAGTAGAACGACCGGGCCGCGCCATTCCGTCGCGGCAGGCTCACATTTTTCCGATACGACGCTCGAAAACCTTGCGGACTTCCGCCATGCGCGTGTCGAGCGCCGCTTCCAGCGCCTCGATCTTCCGACAGCCCCCCAACTCGGCCAGCCGCGCAGCAAAGCCGCTGCTGGCCTGGGCCGGATCGAATCCCGACCCGTGCGCACAGCGGATCATCTGCAGGACCCCGAGCTCGAGCTGAAGCGTCTCGGTGAGCAGCTTGACCTCGCCCGCCGGCAAGAGGCCCGCCTCGCCCAGCGCCGCGAGCGCGTCGCGGGTCGAGGCTCGCAGGACGTCCTGTTTGTCGGCATGAATGAGCTGCAGGGTCTGGGCTATGAATTCAATGTCCTGCAGACCGCCGGGCCGGGCCTTCAGGTCCCAGGCCGATTTCGGTGGCTTGGCCTCGGCCAGCTTGCGCCGCATGGCGAGCGCATCAGCCTTCACGCCGCGGGCATCGCGCGGTCGCTTGAGGGCGCGGTCGAATGACGCCTCAACGGCACGTGCCAGCGGACCGTCCCCGGCAATGATCCGCGCCCGGGTCAGCGCCATCATCTCCCAGGTCCAGGCTTCATGCGGGTAATAGCTGTCAAAACGCGACCGCGAGACGGCCACGGGACCGGCCTTGCCGGAGGGGCGCAACTGCATGTCGACCGTATAAAGCTCGCCCTCCTCGGTCGGCGCCGAGACGGCACTGATCAGGCGCGTGGCGAAACGGCCGAACCAGGATGAGGCGGTCTCGTCACCCTCATAGATGATCATGATGTCGAGATCGCTGTCCGCCGCCAATTCGCGGCCACCCAGCTTGCCCATGCCGAGAATGACGCCTTCACCGGGCATGGCACCATAGCGCCGCTCGGTCTCGTCCTGGGCGGATCGGGCCATCGCCGCCAGGCTGGCATCCGCCATGGCCGAGAACGCGGCCCCCGCGGTTTGCGCCGAGGCCGTGCCCTTGAGGATTTGCGTCCCGATACGGAAGCGTTCCTCCCGCACCCGGCGGCGCGCTGTATTGAGCTCGGTCTCGTAATCACCCGCGCGCGCCAGGGCCTCGCCCAGCATGGCCTGGAAACTGCCGGGCGCGTCCTGCTCGAGCGGCACCGAGAAACGATCATCCAGCATCGCGTCCAGCAGGGCCGGCCGGCGGGCGAGATCCGCCGCCAGGCGCGGAGCCAGCGTGAGAATGCCGATCAGGTCGGAGGCCAGGCCCGGCTCATTGGACAGGAGCGAGAGCGGCTGCACGCCCATGGGCAGATTCTCGAAAAAAGCGGCAAAGCGGGTCATCGCCGCGTCCGGCTCGCCGGTCGCCGCCATGCGATCAACCAGTTGCGGCGCAATGCGCGCAAACAGGGTGCGGGCCCGTGTCGAGCGCACGGCCCGCACGCGACCGGCGGCCCAGCCATTGAGCGTCGCCCAAACCGAGGCCGGATTGGAGAAGCCCAGTTTTTCCAGCGTCCTGATTGTATCGGGGGTCGGCTCGACCCCGGTCAGGATGAGCGAACCGGCTTCCGACGCCAGGGCTTCATCATGTTCGAACTGGTCGGAGAAATGCCCATGTACGCGCTGCAGGCAGGCCTCGACCTCGGCCTCGAATTCCGCGCAATCCGCGAAACCGGCCAGCGCGGCGAGATCGGCCCGGGCCTGCGGATCGACCGGCACGGTCTGACTCGGTTCGTCCTGGCGCATCTGCACGCGATGCTCCCAGCTGCGCAGGGCCCGGTAATCGCGCTTCAGGGCCTCGGCAGCATCAGGCTCGATCGCGCCGACCTCATCGAGGGCATCCAGTGCGGCCAGCGTGGCCGGGGTTCGCACACGCAGGTCACGCCCGCCGAAAACGAGTTGCGGGATCTGGGCGCAGAACTCGATCTCGCGGATTCCGCCACGGCCCAGTTTGAGATCATGTCCGGCGGGCCGGATCTCGGCGCGCCGGCCCACAGTCTGGATCTGCCGGGCCAGCCCGCGAATGTCGTCAATCGCCGCATAGTCCAGAGAGCGCCGCCAGATGAAGGGCTGCATATGGCCCAGGAAGTCCCTTGCCGCGGCGTGATCGCCGGCACTGGCGCGGGCCTTGATCCAGGCGGCCCGCTCCCAGGTCTGACCGAGACTCTCATAATAATGCAGCGCCGCATCGGTCGAGATGATGACCGGCGTTGCGCCGGGGTCCGGGCGCAGGCGCAGATCGACCCGGAAGACATAGCCGTCCGCGGTAACGTCCTGCAGTGATTTCACCACGGACTGGATCAGGCGCGGCAGGCGTCTGCGCGGCCCCTCGCTCTCGGGAAGTGCTAGCTTCTCCGCGTCATAGACGGCAACCAGATCAATATCGGAGGAATAATTGAGGTCGCCCGTTCCCATCTTGCCGAGGGCGAGAATAAGTACGCCGGGCAAGGGATTGGCCGGATCACTGACCGGATGCGCCCGCCCCTGTTCGGCGAGGAAACGGACATGGGCGTGCAGCGCGGCCTGCAGCGCCGCATCCGCCAGCTCGGTCATGGCCCGGGTGACGGCGCGGACATCCCAGACCCCGGCCAGGTCCGCCAGGGCGGTGACGAGATGGGCGTCGGACTTGGCCTGGCGCAGGGCGGCATCGAGCGCGGCAATGTCCGGTGCCCCGGCCCCGGCAATGCGCAGATTGTCGATGGCCATGGTCATCAGCCGGTCCGGCGTCTCGCTGGCACAGGCCATGAGCGTATCCGGTCGCCGCTGGGCCAGCCGGGCGAGATAGGGCGCGGCCGCGAATACCGTGTCGAGAAAGCCGGCCACGGGCGCGATCACCGCCTGCACGGTGTCCGGCAGGGCTGCCAGTACATGACCCGCCTTGCCGGGCGCACGGCCGGGCAGCGGGGCCAGGCCAGCTGGCAGGGTCGGAACCGGATCGAAAGCCGTGTGCGTCATGGCCGACAAGGTGGCGCGATCCGGGCCACAGGTGAAGACGCTGCACCGCAAAAAAACGCGGCGGGCGCCTAGTCTTCGGCCGGTGCCGTCGGGAAGCAGAGCGCGGCGCGCAGGCCGGCGCCATGGCCGTCCGCAACCACGCCGGGGCCTTCACCCAGTTCAAACCGGCCATTATGGACATCGACAATCGCCTGCACGAGCGACAGGCCAAGCCCGGAGCCCGGCTTGGTCCTCGAATTGTCGAGCCGGACGAAACGCTGGGTGACGCGGGCGCGGTCGGTGTCGGGAATGCCCGGGCCGGTATCGGTGACCGAGAACTCGATCATGCCATCGCCGGTCTGGCGCAGGCGCAAGGTCACCGCACCGCCCGAGGGCGTGTATTTCACCGCATTGTCGAGAATGTTGGCGAGCGCCTGCGAGAGCAGGCCGCGATCGCCCAGCATGGTCATGCCGGACTGGATTTCGCTGTTAAAGGACAGGCCGTCATCCTCGCAGACCGGCTCATAGAGTTCGGCCAGATCCGCTGCGGTATCAGCCGGATCGAGGCGCTGGATCGAGGCCCGGCTTTCACCGGCTTCAAGACGCGACAGCGAGAGGATGGCATTGAAGATGCCGAGCAATTCATCGGTATCCGCGACGGCGCGCTCAAGCGCCTGCTCGCGGGAGGCGCGATCCCCCTCCTCGCGCAGGGCTTCATCAAGCCGGTTGCGCATCCGGGTCAGCGGAGTGCGCAGGTCATGGGCAATACTGTCGCCGGTATGGCGCATGCGGTGCATGAGCGCTTCGACGCGGTCGAGCATGGAGTTGAAATTCTCGGACAACTCGTCGAGTTCATCGCCGGTGAAATTGCGCGGGGCCCGCGGCTGGAGATCGCCCGCCTTCACCCGCCGCGCCACGGTATTGATGCGGTCAAGACGGCGTACGAAACGCCGACTGACGAAGATCCCCGCAGCCACGCCAAGCGCCAGCGCCAGCGCCGAGGCGGCCAGGATGGTGTTGAGCATGCGCGAGACCAGTCGCGTCTCTTCATCGACATCCAGACCGACATAGAGCCGGTAGCCGGATGGCAGATCGATGATGCGACCGCGCGCGGTCCGATCATCCTTGCCGTCATCCACCTCGTCGCCGCTATCGCCGGCAGCCGGCCGGCGATAGGTGAACTGGACGCGCCCCTCATCATCGGGCTGAACGTCCGGCAGATAGGTCAGATTGCCTGACAGGCTGCGTCCGGAGGGGTGAACCAGCAAGTAGAGATAGTCCGCCCCGCCACCGACCGTGCGTTCGAGGATGTAGCGGTTGACGGTCCGGATACCGCCCGCCTGGAAGCTGGCATCGAGCTCCGCGACTTCCTCATTGATGGCCGAGTCGGCACGCCGCAACACCATGCCGGCCGAGGCCGCATAGACGAAGCCCAGCGTGACAAAACTCGCCAGGGCGAACAGGGCCGCCGACAGAAGGGTCTGCCGGAAGGCCGTTGTTCGAAGAAAGGCGGCCCCGCGCGCCTGCATGCCGGATCAGGCCTGCAGGCGGTAGCCGGCCCCGCGCACAGTGTGCAGGAGCGAACGCGGGAAGGGTTTGTCGATCTTCGAGCGCAGACGCGAGATGTGCACATCAATGACATTGGTCTGAGGGTCGAAATGATAGTCCCAGACCTTTTCGAGCAGCATGGTGCGGGTGACCACCTGGCCGGAATGCTTCATGAGGAATTCCAGCAGACGGAATTCGCGTGGCTGGAGCAGGATTTCCTCGCCCTCGCGCACCACGGTGCGGGCCAGAAGGTCCATTTCCAGATCGCCGACCACCAGCTTGGTACGAACCGTGTCCGGATCGCGCCGGCGGGCCAGCGCCTCGACGCGGGCCAGGAGTTCGGCAAAGGCATAGGGCTTGACCAGATAGTCATCGCCGCCAGCCTTGAGACCTTCGACGCGGTCATCGACCTCGCCGAGGGCCGAGAGAATGAGGACCGGGGTCCGATCATCATCGGCCCGGAGGGCCTCGACCATGGACAGGCCGTCCATGCGCGGCATCATCCGGTCGACGACAAGCACGTCGTATTCCGCGGCGCGAGCCATTTCCAGACCTTCTTCGCCGTCACCGGCATGGTCTGCCACATGGCCGCTTTCACGCAGGCCCTTGCGGATATAGCTGGCCGCTTCGCGGTCGTCTTCAACGATCAGAATGCGCACCCCGATCTCCTTTTTTCTCTAGTCGGCTTCGCCGAGTTGCAGAGCGACATAGCGTTGACCGCCACGCCCCTCGACCAGCAGCAGGATGGCGCTGCGACCGTCTTCGCGGGCTTCGTCCGCGATGGCGCTGAGCGTGTCCGCATCGGCGACCGGATTGCCGCCGGCCTCCAGGATGATGTCTCCGGTGAGGATGCCCTTGCGGGCGGCTTCACTGCCGGACTCGACCTCGTCGACCACAACACCGTCAACATTGGGGGCAATTCCGCGCACGTCGCGGTCTTCCTCACTGAGCGGCGCCATGGACATGCCGAAGACGGCGGCCCGCGGCGCAACCTGTTCGGCATTGCTCATGATGGCCAATTCCTGCTCACCCGGGCGATCGCCCAGGGTGACGCGGATCGTGCGCTCGCGACCATCGCGCAGGATGAGGAAGCGAACCTCGTCACCAACCGCGATATTGCCGACGCGGCGCGTCAGATCGCGTGACCCGTCGACGGCCTCGCCATTGATTTCCAGCACCACATCCTCGCGCTCGAAACCGCCGCGGGCGGCCGGGCCACCCTCGACAATGGAGCTGACAATGGCGCCGGTGGTGTCGTCCAGGCCGAGGGCCCCGGCGATGTCGTCGGTGACGTTCTGGATCGAGACACCGAGCCAGCCACGGGCGACACGGCCATCATCGAGCAGATCATCAACGATGCGCGCGGCGACGTCTGACGGGATGGCAAACCCGATGCCGACATTGCCGCCAGTGGGTGAGAAGATCTGCGAGTTCACGCCGATCACATTGCCGTTGAGATCAAAGGTCGGGCCACCGGAATTGCCGCGATTGATGGGCGCATCGACCTGGATGAAGTCATTATAGGTCGAATTGCCGATCGGGCGGCCGATGGCGGAAATGATACCGGCCGTTGCCGTCCCGCCCAGACCAAACGGATTGCCCACGGCCACGACCCAGTCGCCGACCCGGTATTGCGGATCTTCCTCGAAGGTGACGAAGGGGAATTCGACGTCCGCATCGACCTTGATCAGGGCCAGGTCGGTCTGCGGGTCAGTGCCGATGACGCGGGCCGAATACTCCTCGCCATCGGATGTACCAATGGTGATTTCCTCGGCGTCGGCGACGACGTGATTATTGGTGACGATATAGCCTTCCGCCGAGATGAAGAATCCCGAGCCGAGCGACTGGCGCGGCTGCGGCGCCGGGCGTTCGCCGCCAAACTGGCGCTCCAGCCATTCGCGCATTTGCGGCGGCAGGTTTTCCATGTCCGGTCCACCCGGGCCACCCAGGCTCAATTCCTGCGGCGCACCGCTGACCTGCACAGTGACAACAGACGGGCTGACACTCTCGATGAGGTCAGCAAAGGACATCGGTGCGCCAGCCGGGACAGCCCCTGCAAACCGGGGCTCCTCGGACGACTGGAATGCGTGGGCCTCGCCCATTGGGCTATCCAGAAGACTTCCTGCGGCCAGCGCGGAAAGCACCAGGAGCGAAACACCGCCAAGACGACGTATGCGATCAACCGAAATCATGAGTATCGACGACCTTTCCATTGCGATTAGGGGCTCAACATCACGCCGCGGGACTAAACGCTGCGTGTCTCAAAGATTACAATAACATTACAAACGGTAATTTACCCGTCATCTTCCAGTCGCGTTCGCACCACGACCGGACTGTGCAGCGTGCGATGCACGGGACACTTGTCCGCAATCTCCATCAGACGCTTGCGCTGATCGGCATCGAGATCGCCTTCCAGCGTGATGCTGCGCTCGAAGATATCGACATGCCGTTCCTGCCCGTCGACACAGTCGGCGCAATCATCGGCATGGCCCTTTTTATGCCCCGTACTCACCGTGACCCGGTCAAGCGGCAAGTCCTTGCGGTCGGCATACATGCGCAGGGTCATCGCGGTACAGGCACCCAGAGCGGCATTGAGATAGCCATAGGGCGACGGGCCGGCATCGCCGCCGCCCACCGAGGCCGGCTCATCGGCCAGCATCACATGATCACCGTCGACCACGTGGTTTTCGTAGCGGCCGCGCCCGGTCTCGCGCACGACGACCGCACCGGCGGCGTCCGCCCGTGGCGCTTGCGGCGCCGGCCCCAGGGCATAGCGCGCGGCCCAGCTGGCGATCACATCGGCCGCGTAAAGGGCGTCGCTTTCCGCGCGCAGCAAGTGATCGGCATCATCCAGGCTGACAAAGCTCTTGGGGTGTTTCGCCGCGCGGAAGAGACGGGAGGCATTCTCGACGCCGACAATCTGGTCGGTCGGGGAATGCAGGATGAGGAGGGGCCGGCGCAGCGCCTCCACCGCGTCCTCGAGTGCGCGTCCGGCAATATCATCGAGGAATTGCTTCTTGATGGTGAAGGGGCGGCCGGACAGGTCCACTTCGGCCCGGCCTTCGCGCGTGATCTCATCCACCTTGTCGGCAAATTGATGGACCACATGGTCGGCATCGGCCGGGGCACCGATCGTGGCGACGGCCCGGACACTGTCGAGCTGGCCGGCGGCGGCGATGACGGCGGCACCGCCGAGCGAGTGACCAATCAGCAGGTCCGGCGCGCAATGCGTCTCGGCCATGAATGCGGCCGCTGCCAGCAGGTCCTGGATATTGGAAGAGAAATTCGTGTTGGCGAAATCGCCGCCGGACTGACCCAGCCCGGTGAAGTCGAAACGCAGGACCGCGATGCCTGCATCGGTCAGGCGTCGGGCGATGCGGCTGGCGGCGAGAATATCCTTGGAACAGGAAAAGCAGTGCGCGAACAGGGCATGAGCCCGCGGGCGCCCATTGGGCAATTCCAGCCGCGCCGCGAGTGTTTCGCCGAGGGCGCCGGTAAATTCAACGCGTGTGGATCGGGCCATGGTCTGTCTCCCTTGCTGCGCCACACTTGGGGTGTTCGGCAGGCACGGGCAAGGCAGATGGCGATGACGTGATCGTCAGCGGCTCCCGGGCCCGCCTTCCGGCGCCGACTCTTCACCCTCGCCCTGCCAGACGCCAGCCTCGCGCAGGGCTTCAGCGACCTCCGGTGGCATATAGGTCTCGTCATGCTTGGCCAGGACATTGCTCGCCTCAAGCACACCGTCGACGCCGAACCGGCCCTCAACGACAACGCCCTGGCCTTCCCGGAAAAGGTCCGGCAACAGGCCGGCAAAAACGACATCCACCGTCTCGACCCGATCCGTGATGACGAAGCGGGTGGCCCCGCTCTCGGTCTCGCCGACGGACTCTTCCAGAACCAGGCCACCGACGCGAATGCGGTTTTCCGTGCCCGGATGCTCGGCCGCGACTTCGCTGGGCGAATAGAAGAAGACCACGGCACTGCGCAGGGCCATCAGGCCCAGCGATACGGCGGCAACCAGGACGGTGGCCGAAGCGGCAATGGTAGCGAGGCGGCGATTGCGATGGCGCATCAGCGCGTCTCCGGCGATGAAAGGACGAGAAGAAGATTATTGGCCGGCATGTCGACCCGTTCCGCCAGCGCAAACCCTGCCTCGGCGAAGAGCGTGATGACGCTGTCCAGATCGCGCACGCCCCAGGCCGGATTGCGCGATTTGAGCGAGGCGTCGAAATCCAGATTGGACGGCGCGGTCGCATCGCCCTCCTTGTACGGGCCGTACAGCACGACCCGGCCACCAGGCTGCAGGCGCTCCGCCGCGAGCCGGGCCAGGTTTTCCGCCACCGCCCAGGGGGCAATATGGATCACATTCATGCAGACAAGCACATCAAACGGCGCCAGGTCCGAAACGGCCTCACCGGTCAGAAGGTCCAGTGCCAGCGGGGCCGAGATGGCCGCACCGGACTCGCGGGCCCAGCCGGCCTGGCTGGCGCGTGAAACCGGATCCGGATCTGACGGCTGCCACCGGATGTCCGGACGGGCCTGACAGACTGCGACAGCGTGCTCGCCTGTCCCGGACCCGATCTCCAACACCCGGGCGCGCGCTGGCAGAACACGGCCAAACACTTCGGCGATCGCGGCGCGATTACGCGCGGCGCTGGGCGAATACAGTCGACCGTCTTCGACCTTGCGGTCTTCCATCGCGACAGGTGTGTCGGGTGTCTTGCTCATAGGGTCGAGTTAGGCCGGTCGGCGGAACAGTGCAAGTCGTGACACAGTGTTTGGGACGCTATGCCGCGTCTGCAGCCGCGACACCGCGTCGACGCAGCAGGCTGGCCGGTTCGCGCAGCCCAGCGGCCTCCATGAGACGGGCGGTGATCTCCAGCCCGTCCTGGGCCGTGGTGCGGTTCTGGCCTTCACTCGAAGCGACCAGATCGACCAGCATTTCGCCAGCCTCCTGCATGCGTTTCTCGGCGATGTCCGCATACCGTTTCTGGGTCGAGGCGATCGCCGCCGCTGTGGCATGCTGCCGACAGCGACCAAGAAAGTATAAAAGCCCTTCGGCCTTGTCGATCGCGGCCTCCTGCGGGATCTGGGCCGGGATGACCCGGCCGCTTCGACCGCGCCGCGGTTCCGGCAGGCCGGCATCGAGGGCCAGCGGCACCTTGGCAAGGATCTTCTCGACATTGGTCGAGGCTTCCGCGCGAAGTCCGAACAGCGACCGCCCCCAGCGACCATCCTTGCGAATGCCGAACTCCTGGGTCATGCCCATGGAGAAAGCCACAAAACGGTCGAAGACCAGATAGCTCGCCTTGGCCTCTTCCAGGGTTTGCGGCGGCTGCTTGAGCCGCGCGGCGAAGAAGCCGGTATCGCCGAGCACCGAATCGCCGATCGCGGCGAGCTCGGTCTTCTGGACCATGAGATCATCGTCCTGACGGCCGATACGCTTGACCACACGGAAAATCTGCCAGGGATGTACCAGCCGCCCCATGGTCAGGAGCAGGACCCAGAGTGCGGCCTCGGAATTGCTGTCGACCATTTCCTCATGGAGCTGCATGACCCGAAGCGAGAGATCATCATCGAAATCCTCGATCTCCTCGGGCAACTCCGCCATCGCCGTGCCAATGGCCTCGCAATTCTGGAGCAGGACGGTGGCGTCAGCCAGCATGGCGCGACCATCGGGGCCGAACCGCTTGAGCAGCGCTGCCATGTCCTTGGGAACCCGGTCCGCCTTGTGCACCGCATCCGCCAGCGCATCGCCGGCCTTGCGGCGGAAATCGAGCCAGATCGGATCGCTCTCGGGCTGTTTGCACTTCTTGGCCGTCTCGACCATTTCCTTGGCGATTTGCCGGCCCATCCAGCCCCAGATCTTGGACAGGTCCTCGGTCGAGAACCGGTATCGCGAGGGCGGGACGAGATCGCTGTCGCCGACCATCGGGCGCAGCGGTGACAGGATATACGCCTTGGCCAGGTCACCGGCAGGCTTGCGCATGGCAAGTTCAAGGTCAGCAAAAATGCCATTGAGCATGGCCGAGGCCGGGTCATTCGCGGCCGCCGCCTTGGTGGTCGCCTGCAGGTTGGCGCGCATGCTTTCCGGCATGCTGCGCCATAGCGCTTCAAGCTTCGCTCTCTGGGAAGGCGATAAATTTGCCATAACCTAGGACACACAGTCTTTTGCTGATCCTAGTCTTCAACGACTTTGGTTAATGAGCGTTTAGCGTCCAGTAGCGGGAAGACCAAGGCGCGCAGCGAGACCGCCGAGTTCTGATCTCGACAGGCTGAGTTCTCCACCATAGGCCTTGGCCAGGTCCGAAACGATCGCCAGACCCAGGCCGGAACCCGGTGCTTGCTCGTCCAGTCGCACACCGCGTTGCAGCGCTGCTTCGCACTCATCCGGGCTCAGACCGGGGCCGTCATCCTCGATGATCACGGCAAGCTCGCGCGGTGCAGTTCGTTCGGCATGGACATGAACCAGCCCGCCCGACCACTTGCAGGCATTATCCATCAGATTGCCGACCATTTCCTCGAGATCCTGACGTTCACCCTTGAAGTTGAGACCGCCCTCGATCTCGGTGGTGATGCGGATACCGCGCGCCTTGTTGATCTTCTCCAGCGTGCGGGCCAGATCGCCCAGGGTCGGGCCAAGCTCGGTGCGTGCGCCAACGGCCTTTGCGTGAGCGGCAGCGCGGGCCCGGCGCAAATGGTGTTCCACCTGATCCGTCATGACACTGGTCTGGCGCTCGACCATGTCGGCCAGCGGCCCGTCGGAAGTGCGCGCCTCATTGGTCAGCACCGCAATGGGTGTTTTCAGCGCGTGGGCCAGATTGCCGACATGGGTGCGCGAGCGCTCAACCAGTTCGCGCGAATGATCGAGCATGGCATTGAGCTCGTCTGCCAGGGGCTGAAGCTCGACCGGAAACTCGCCATCCACCCGGTCCTGATTGCCCTCACGGACTTCCGCGACGCTGGTCCGCATGCGCAGGACCGGCGCCAGGCCGATGCGAACCTGGAAGAAGACACCGGCAGCGATCGCGGTGGCGAAGCCGAGAAACATGATGGCGGAGGTGATGGCGAAATTGCGCACATCGCGATCAGCGGCAGCGCGATCCTCGGCCGCCATCATGATCACCATGTCCGGCCGGGCCGGCAATTGCACGGCCTGGGCGGTCAGCCGCAACCCCTCCCCGCTCGGCCCCTTGGTGTCAAAGGACATGAGCTGACCGGGCGCGGCCAGCAGCGATGCCAGCAAGGCATCGGGCGGGGCGAGGACTTCGTCCCAGAGCGACCGGGAAACAACCAGGGCCTCATGACCGCCGCCCTCCATCTCCGGGGCGTCGGCGATCTGCCAGTAGCGACCGGAAAATACACGGTCAAAGGCCGGGTCCGACGGACGCCGGGCCAGCACAATGCCGCCGCCCGGATCGGTTTCCGCTGCCGCGACCAGGGAGTCGACCACACTCGACAGGCGGTCATCCATCGTCCGCAGGACGGAGCGTTGATAGAGGGTTGTCAGCGCGACCGCGCCCAGCAGCAGAAGGGCCAGCGCCCAGGCAGCGGCGCCGGCAAACAGTCTGAAAGCCAGGGAGGCGCGGCGCTTCACGAAACCGGGCGCGCCACCGGAGCAACCAGGCGGTAGCCCAGACCGCGCACGGTCTCGATCCGGTCCGTGCCGATCTTCTTGCGCAAGCGCCCGACAAAGACCTCGATCGTATTGCTGTCGCGGTCGAAATCCTGATCGTAAATGTGCTCGACCAGCTCGGTCCGCGAGATCACCCGGTCCTGATGGTGGGCGAGGTAGGACAGCATGCGGAATTCGTGCGAGGTCACTTTCACGGGCGCGCCGTCGATGAAGACGCGGGCGCCGCGTGTATCGATGGACAAGCCACCGCACTCGATCGTCGAGGTCGTGTGCCCGGCCGCGCGACGCGTCAGGGCGCGCATGCGGGCCAGCAATTCCTCGGTATGGAAAGGCTTGGTGAGATAGTCGTCGGCGCCGGCATCAAAGCCAGCAACCTTTTCCGACCAGCAATCGCGCGCGGTCAGAATCAGGACCG